>NZ_JACHNH010000001.1:8402500-8637500 GCF_014205335.1 Amorphoplanes digitatis
GAAAACCGCGGCGACGATCGCCACCGCGATGGCGACCCGCGCCCCGGTCCCGGTCTGCCCCTTCGTCGGCGAGTGGCCGATGAACGGCGGCGGGGAGACCGGCGGCCCGACGAAGGGCGGCGGCGCGGAGAACGGCGGCGGCGCCGCGTACGGCGGCGGCGCGGCCGGGCCGCGGAACACCGGCTCGTCCGGCGGCGGCGGTACCGGCGGCAGGCGCCGGCCGGCGGCGGCCCCGGCGGGCTGGAGCAGCCCGGCCTCCTCGTAGGCGGCCGCCGCGACGACCTCCGGGCTGCCCAGGCGCTCGAGGATCTCCAGCACCTCGCCCTCGGAGACGACCGCGCGCTCGATGCGCTCGCTGGTGATGTGCGCCTCGAGGTCGGCGAGCAACTCCCGGCGCTGCAACACCGGCAGGCCACTGAGCCGCGACTCCAGCTCTTGCAGGTACTCGGCGACGGCGTCGTCGGTCTTGTTGATACTCATGCCACACCGGTCCCTACGAGACGGTCGACGGTCTGTCGAAAGGAAACCCACTCCGTGCGGAAGTGCTCGAGCGCGGACCGGCCTGTGTCGGTGAGCGCGTAGTAGCGGCGCGGCGGCCCGGCGGGCGACTCGCTCCACTTGCTGTCCAGCCAACCAACCCGGCGCAACCGGGAGAGCAGCGGATAGATCGTGCCCTCGGAGGCGGTGAGGTTCCGCTCCTCGCCGAAGCGCCGGACGATCTCCGTGCCGTAGCGATCCTCATGCTCGACCATTGCCAGCACACAGAACTCGAGTGTCCCGCGCCGCAGGCTGGTCGAGAGCTGCGCGACATCTGCCATGCGCCACACAGTACCTGGCGACGCAAGGTAGCTCAACCGCGGCGGCGTCAGGGCAGGCGCACACCCCGGGTGAGCAGGCCCTCCAGCAGGTCACCGTGCTCGGCGACGCGCTCCAGCACCTCGGCCGCACCGAACTGCCGGGCCGGCTCCTCGCCCGTCGCGAACGCCTCCACCTCGTCCCAGGTGAGCGGCGTCGACGCGGACGGCGACGACAGCGCCCGCAGCGAGTAGGGCGTCACCGTCGTCTTCGCCGCGGCGTTCTGACTCCAGTCGATGAAGACCTTGCCCGGCCGGATCGCCCGCGCCATCTTGGCGGTGATCGAGCCGGGAACCATGGCCTCCAGCTCCTCGGCGACCCTCTTGGCATAACCGGAGACGACCTCGGCGTCCTGCTCGCCGGAGATCGGACAGCACAGCTGCATCCCCTTCTTTCCGGACGTTTTCGGGTACGCGGTGACGCCGTCCTCGGCCAGCCGGTCGCGCACGAGCATCGCGACCCCGCAGCACTCCTTGAGCCCGCTCGGCGCGCCCGGATCCAGGTCGACCACCATGAGATCGGGGTCAGCCCCGATCCGCCACTGTGGTGTGTGCAGCTCGAGCGACGCGAGATTCGCCACCCAGACGAGCGTCGCCAGCTCGTCGACGACCACGAAGTCGATGGTCTCCCGGGACTTGGTGGAGCCCGGCACCGGCAGCGTCTCCAGCCGCACCCACGACGGCGTACCGCCGGGCGCGTTCTTCTCGAAGAAGTGCGCGCCGTCGACGCCGTTCGGGTAGCGGATCCGGGTCAGCGCCCGGCCTCTGAGGTGCGGCAGCAGCACCGGCGACACCCGGGTGTAGTAGTCGACGACCTCACCCTTGGTGAAGCCCGCCGCCGGGTACATCAGCTTGTCGAGATTGGACAGCTCAAGGTCGCGCCCCTCGATCTGCACGGGCAGCCGCGTGCCCGCCTTGGCGCCCCGGCCCGGTTCACTCGCCATCGTCGTCCTCCTCCACGCACTCGTCCGGAGACTTGTCCGGGCGCAGCCGCAGGAAACGCGGGAACCGCAGCCGGCGGTCGGGTGTCCGGTTGCCGTAGCGGACCTCGACCACGAGATCGGGGCTGACCCAGTGCGCGCCGCGGGCGTCCTCCCGGGGCACCGCGCCGGGCGCGAACGGCGACTCCCGGACCACCAGCGGCTCCAGCGCGGCCAGCAGGTCCCGCTCGGCGGCCGCCCCGATCCCACCGCCGACCCGGCCCCGGAACCGCAGCCGCCCGCCCGGGCCGGGCAGGCCGACAAGCAGGCCGCCGAGCTTGCGTACGCCGGGCCGCCACCCGCCGATGACGTAGTCGCCGGTGCGGTCGAACTTGACCTTGATCCAGTCCGCCGACCGGGCACCCGGCACGTACGGCGTGTCCAGCCGCTTCGCCATGACGCCCTCGAGGCGGTTCTCGCGGGCGGCGGCCTCGGTCGCCGGCCCATCGGTGAACGCCGGCGGCACCATCCAGTGCCCCGTCCCCAGATCGAGCTCCTCGAGGCGGGCGCGCCGTCCTGCGTACGGGAGAGAGAGCAGCGACTCCCCGCCGAGCCGGAGCAGGTCGAAGATCATGTAGGTGACCGGGAGGGTCACCGCCAGCTTGGCCGCCCGGGCCGGGTCCCGGACGTGCATCCGCTCGGCGAGGGCGGTGAACGACGGACGGCCACCCGCGTCCAGCACCACCATCTCGCCGTCGAGCAGCGAACCGGGTGGCAGGGACAGCGCGGCGACCTCGGGATAGGCGGCCGTCACGGCCGCGCCGGAGCGCGCCCAGAGCCGCGGCGGGCCGCCGGAAAAGGACGAAAGGACACGGACACCGTCCCATTTGAACTCGTAACTCCACCCCGGTCCGCGCGGCAGCGGGCCCGGGGTGGCGAGCATCGGCGAGAGCGGCGCACCCGGCACACGATCACCATAGGCAGGATCGAACACCTTACGCGGGCCTCTCACTAATGCAATCCTGGATCGAGGCACTGCTCACGGGTGGGTTGGAGACGAAATGCGAGCGATCTGGAAGGGCGCGGTCTCGTTCGGCCTGGTGTCGATCGCCGTCAAGCTCTTCTCCGCGACCGAGGAGAAGGACATCCGCTTCCACCAGGTGCACCGCACCGACGGCGGCCGGATCAAGTACAAGCGGACCTGCTCGATCGACGGCGAGGAGGTGACCTACGACGACATCGCCAAGGGCTACGACCTCGGCGGCGGCGAGATGGTCATCCTGACCGACGAGGACTTCGCCGAGCTGCCGCTGACCACCTCGCGGGCGATCGACGTGCTCCAGTTCGTGCCGGCCGAGCAGATCGATCCGCTGCTCTTCGCCAAGGCGTACTACCTCGAGCCGGAGGGCCAGGCGGCCAAGCCCTACGTGCTGCTGCGGGACGCGCTGGCCGAGTCCGACCGGGTCGCCATCGTCAAGATCGCCCTGCGCCAGCGGGAGCAGCTCGCGACGCTGCGGGTGCACGACGACGTCCTGGTGCTCAACACGATGCTCTGGCCTGACGAGGTCCGCACCCCGGACTTCGGCTTCCTCGACGAGGAGATCGAGACCCGCCCGGCCGAGCTGGCCATGGCCGCCTCGCTCATCGACTCGATGGCCGGCAGCTTCAAGGCCGACGAGTTCACCGACAACTACCGGGCCGCGCTCCAGGAGGTCATCGACGCGAAGGTCGAGGGCCGCGAGATCGTCGCGCCCGAGGAGGCCGAGGAGGCGCCCGCCGCCGCGGTCGACCTCATGGCCGCGCTCAAGGCGAGCGTCGAGCGCGCCAAGAAGGCCCGGGGCGAGACGGCCGAGGCCACCACCGCGAGCACCCCCCGCAAGACCGCCGCGGCGAAGAAGGCGGCCCCGGCGAAGAAGGCGGCCGCCAAGAAGGCGGCACCGGCCAAGGCCACGAAGTCCGCCGCCGAGAAGCCCCCGGCCAAGCGGGCGGCGAGGAAGTCCGCGTGACTAGGGCCTGTCCTGCCGATCATGGCGACGCCGAGCCGAGGTCCAGGTTTCGCGTCGCAAGTGGGCCGGACGGTCGAATACCGGTGTTGTATTCGGCCGTTCGGACCGCGCCGCGAGGCGGAAGCTGGGCCCGGCGCAGGCCGTCATGATCGGCAGGACAGGCCCTAGTCTTGTCGCGTGGCGTTGACGTGGGCTGAGTCTTATCTGGGTCGGGTTCGTTCGAGCGTCGGCGATGCCGACACGATCCTGTTCGTGGGTGCCCGCGGCGTGATCCTCGACGAGCAGAACCGCCTCCTGCTGATCCAGCGTTCGGACAATCGCCGCTGGGCGATCCCGGCGGGCGCGATGGAGCTGGGCGAGAGCATGCAGGAGTGCGCGATCCGCGAGGTCTGGGAGGAGACCGGGCTGCGGGCGACCTCGCTGACCCCGTTCGCCTTCTACAGCTCCTACACGTTCACGAACGAGTGGGGCCACTCCTACCAGCAGATCCTGATGTCCTTCCGGATTCACACCTGGGAGGGCGAGCTGTGCAAGGTGACCGACGAGTCGGTGGACGCCGGCTTCTTCCCGCTGGACGCGCTGCCCGGGCCGAAGTCGAGGATCATCGACGAGACGCTGGCCGACCTGGCGACATTCGAGGCGACCGGGCAGATGGTGCTGAAGTAGCGCCCTGATACACGCCACCGGTGCGCCGGTCGGCCATCTTCCCGCCGTACCAGGCACCGAGCACCGCACCGGCCAGGGCGAGCAGCTCCACCAGGAGCAGGCCGACGCCGATCACGCGGTCGGGCGTGCGCATCCGCAGCATCAGGATGACCGCGAAGAGGATCAGCACACCCATGTTGGCCAGGCCCTGTAGCACCCCGATGCGCTTCGCCGGCGTGCCGTTGGGCACGAAGATCAGGTCGACGGCGGAGGCCAGCGCGGCGAGCACCCCGCCGACCAGGCCGGCGACGATGTTCCAGTAGGCGAGCGCGCCGAGGATCTCTGGGCCGCCGAGAAGATCACCGATATCGAAGAGTACGGCCATGGCGAACAGGCCGAGGGGAAACATCACCAGCACCGGCTGGACGGCCTGGTTCGCGATTCTGAGTCGACTGTCCATACCGGGCTGCGGCCTCCCCTGACTGCACTTCTGTTCGGGTCAACGATTGGGCCTACCCGGCCGCCGTGCCGACGAAACGCAATATGTCGACAGTTACACTCATCGATTCACTAACGGGTGCCGCACGCCTTTCAAGATCCGTTCTGCGCGGTACGCGGAGGGAATCGGCGGCCATCGCTCACCCCGCATTCTCGTCCCGGAGGCTCCCAGGCGACGGACAAACCGGGTGTCGTCCCAGCCGCTCCCCCACGTTTGCGGAGGTCATCACACATGGCTTGCATGCAATCTGCGATATAGCTACTTGATGTATAGCGGCCAGCCTCATAGCCATGTTCTAATTGGAGGACGCCAAGAGGAGGCGGAGTCGCAGGACATGCAACGACACCCGGCGGCAACCGGGTGCCGTTGTCGCCTCCAGGAACGCGCCTGTGGTGCCGAAAGCTCCGGGAACTACCAACAGCTCCGTAAGCACGAGCGAGGCGGGGAATTCTCTCTGCGCCAATGGTGGCTCGCCTTTCCTCCCCTCGCAAGGAGTACGCGAGGGGAGTTCGCCATGCGCACCTACTACCGTGGACCCGACGCCGTAGTGACCACCGACATTTTCGTGGGTAACGGCGCGCCGAGGACGAAGTTCGCCGTCCGCGACCTGAGGAACGTCTGCATCACGCACACCGACGAGGAGCACCTCCGCCCGAGCGCCGCCCGGTCGGCCGTCGGCCTGCTGACCATCGCCCTGGCGACCGTGCCGCTGTGGCTGGCGTCACCGCTGCTGGCCCTGACGGTGATCGCCCTGGGCATACCGGCGACGGCGGCGGCCGCCATGTTCTGGCGGCTGCGCCCGCAGCGGTGGGAGCTGCGGGCGACCTACCGGGGCACCGAGGTGACCCTATACACCTCGGCAGACGAGCGGGTGTTCAACCAGGTGAGCCGGGCCCTGCGCCGCGCGATAGAGAATTCCCGCCCGCCGGCGCTCTGGGACGACCTCGCCGCCGCATAGACCGGGGCTGGACTTAGATCAGCTCCCGCTCCCGCTCCGGCTCCGGTAGGACGGGCGTCTCCGGCGACAGAGGACGCAGGTTGTTCGCGACCGCGGTGGCCACCGCGAGCAGCACGGCCACCGCGGTCAGCGCCGTCAGCACGGTCACGTGGTCGCCCAGGAAGCCGATCAGCGGCGGGCCGCCGAGGAAGGCGCAGTAGCCGATCGACGCGACCACGCTGACCCGCGCCGGGGCCTTGGCCGGATCATCCGCGGCGGCGCTCATGCCGACGGGGAAACCGAGCGACGCGCCGAGGCCCCAGAGCAGCGCTCCCGCGAAGGCCGTCGCCGTGTTCGGTCCGAAGACGAAGATCATCAACCCGACCAGGCTGAGCACCGCGAGCGCCCGGACCACGATGACGCGCCCGAACCTGTCGAGCAGCGCCGGACCGAACCAGCGGCCGACCGTCATCGCGGTGAGGAACGTGGCGAACGCCAGGGTGCCGACCGTGGCCGGCGCGCCGTACCCGTCGATCACGGCGATGCTGATCCAGTCGATGCCGGCGCCCTCGGCGAACGCGAAGGCCAGCACGAAGGCGCCGATCAGCAGCGTTCTCGGCTCCCGCCAGGTCGCGAGCGTGCGCCGCAGCCCACCGCCGCCGCCACCGTCCTGCTCGGCCTGCGGCTGCGTGTCGTCCGCCCCGAAGTTCCGGACCGCCAGCATGACGATCACCCCGACCAGGATCGCCGAGCCGACGAGATGGGCCGTGACCGGCAGGTGCAACGCCACGGCCGCGGCGCCGGCCAGGGCGCCCGCTACCGTACCGACGCTGTAGCCGGCGTGGAACCGCGGCATGATCGCCTTGCCGAGGTGCCGCTCCACCACCGCACCCTGCACGTTCATCGCGACGTCCCACGCGCCGTTCGCGAAGCCGAAGAAGAACAACCCCACGACCACCGGCGCCACGCCGTACGGGTATCCGATGCCGACCGCGCTCAGCGCGACAAGCAGGAGGCCGGCCATCGCGGTGACCGTGCCCCGCGACCCGAACCGGGCGACGATCTGCCCGGCGAGCACCAGCGACACGATCGACCCGGCAGCGATCGCCAGCAGCACCAGGCCGAGCCGCGAGGGGTTCAGCCCCAGCTCGTCGCGGACCTGCGGGATGCGGGTGGCCCACGACGCCATGGTGAAGCCGGAGCCGATGAACGCGATGTAGACCGCCCGCGCCGCGCCGCGCGCCCCGGCGGCGGGCTCGGTGATGACGGTGGTGACGGTGCTCATCCTGCGGCTCCAAGTTGGCGGGCGACGATCGCGCGGGTCTCGCCCCGGGTGGGGCCGGGGGTGGTGGACAGGGTCTTGTGCATGACGAGACCCTCGATGAGGGCGTCGACGCCCCGCGCGGTGGTGGCATCCATGAAGCGTTCGAGCACCGCCCGGCTCGTGCGCATCCAGGACTCGGTGACGTCGCGCAGCGCCGGATCCCGCAGGGCCGCGAGGTACAGCTCGTAGGCGACGGTCCAGTCGCGCGGATCGGCGTCGGCGTCGCCGTGAATCAGGTCCGTGACCGCGTCGATCAGCTGCTCGCGGTTACCGACGTGGGTGAACGCGGCCTCGTAGGACCGCGACATGCGCTCCGCGTGCCGCCGGAAGGCCTGCGCGAACAGATCCTCCAGGCCGTCGAAGTGATAGGTCAGCGACCCGAGCGGCACGTCCGCGGCGGCCGCGATCCTGCGGTGCGTGGTGCCGGTGACGCCGTGCTCGGCGATGACGTCGATCGCCGCGTCGACGATCCGGCCCTTGCGGTCGGGGTCGTACCGCCGGGGCGAGCGGGCCGGCGCGGTCACGGCTCGACCTTGCGGACCACCCGGGCCGGGTTGCCCACCGCGACGACGTTCGCGGGCAGGTCGCGGGTGACGACCGAGCCGGCGCCCACGACCGTGTTCTCGCCGATGGTCACGCCCGGCAGCACGATGACGCCGCCGCCCAGCCACACGTTGTCGCCGATGGTGATCGGCAGGGCGGCCTCCCACTTGTCCCGGCGCGGCCCCGCCTCCACCGGATGCGTCGGCGTCAGCAGCTGCACGTTCGGCCCGATATTGACGTCGTCGCCGATGGTCACGGTGGCGACGTCGAGGCAGACCAACCCGAAGTTCGCGAACGTGCGCGCGCCGATGAATGTCTGGTAGCCGTAGTCGCAGCGCAGCGGGGGCCGGATGTGGCTGCCCTCGCCGAACGCGCCGAGCAGCTCGGTCAGCAGGGCACGCCCCGCGGCGCCGTCGGTCGGATCCGTCGAGTTGAACCGGTGGCTCAGCGCCTGCGCGCGGTCGGCGTCGCGGGCCAGCTCGGGATCATCGGCGATGTAGAGCTCGCCGGCGAGCATCCGCTCGCGCATGGTCGGTTCAGCCATGCGTACAAACGTACACATGATGTGTACGTTTGTACACAGGCCGGGATGTGATGGATAGACTCCCGTCGTGGTAACTGAGTGGGACGTCGCCGTCATCGGCGCCGGTCCGGGAGGCCTGTCGGCGGCCCACGCGGCGGCCACGGCGGGCGCGCGGACGATCGTGCTGGAGCGCGCGGAGCATCCGCGCTACAAGACCTGCGGCGGCGGCCTCCTCGGCACGTCCCTCGCGATCGCGAATCCCCTGATCACGGTGCCCGCCCGGGACGTCGTCTCGGCGGTCACGTTCACCGACGGCGGGCGCCGGAGCTTCACCCGGCGCTCGGGGCGGCGCCCGCTGCTGACGCTGGTGCGGCGCGATGAGTTCGACTTCGCCTGGTACAAGGCGGCCGTCGCCGCCGGCGCGCACGTGCGGCAGAACGCCCAGGTCCGAGCGATCGCCCAGGGACCCGACGCGGCCACCGTGATTCTCGCCGACGCCGGGACCATCACCGCCCGGACCGTCATCGGCGCCGACGGTTCGGCCGCGATCAGCTCACGGCACGTCGGCGTCACCTTCGAGCAGCAGGATCTCGGCCTCGAGGTCGAACTGGCCGCCACCGAGGCCGACCGGGCCGCCTGGCGCGGCCGGGTGCTGCTCGACTGGGGCCCGCTGCCCGGCTCGTACGGCTGGGTCTTCCCCAAGGGGGATGAGCTCACGGTCGGCGTGATCGTGGCGAAGGGCAGGGGCGCGGAGACCCGGCGGTACCTGTCGGACTTCGTCGCCCGGCTGGGCCTCGCGGACCGCCGCGTGGTCCGCGACTCGGGACACCTGACGCGCTGCCGCCGGGAGGACGCACCGCTGCGCAAGGGCCGGGTGCTGGTCGTCGGCGACGCCGCCGGGCTGCTGGAGCCGTGGACCCGGGAGGGCATCAGCTACGCCCTGCGCTCGGGGACCTGGGCCGGGCAGGTCGCGGCCCGCGCCAGCACACCGTCGGACCTGGCCGAATACGATCAGTCGATCAACCAGGAGCTGGTGCCCGAGATGGTCGCCGGGCGGCGACTGGTCAAGGCCTTCGCCAGACGCCGGTCACTCATGCACGCCGCCATGGCGACGCCGTTCGGATGGCACGCCTTCGAAGCCTTCTGCAACGGCGACCTGTCAATGACCGACGTCCTCCAGCGCCCAGCGGTCCGCGCCGCAATCAGCCTGCTCGGCGGCCGCACCCGATAACCGCACCCCGACCCATTCCCGCTCAGGGCTGGCCGGCCCCAGGCGCGCTCCCGTTCACGGCAGGCCAGCGCTCGGCGCGCTCCCGCTCAGAGCGCAGGCCGGCCCCCGGCACGTTCCCGGTCAGGGCAGGTCGGTCCTTTGGGGGCGGCGGGGCCAGGGTGCCCATCGGACCGGGGCGGCGAAGCCCTCTCGCCGGGCGGCCCGGGCCTCGGCCGGGTCGATCGGGGCACGCCGGCTGATCTTCAGGCCCGGCCCGATCAGCCTTGTCTCGAGCCATGACCTGGTCAGACCTCGGCGTACTCGCTCCCAGAGGCCGCCCTCGACGTGCGCGACCACCAGGCGGCGCAGCTCGATCACGAGCTCTTCGGGATCCTCGTCGCAGTCGTCGCAGCCGCACTCCGGTAGCGGTTCGTAGAACCACCTCCCGAGCCGCAACACGACGCCCGGGAACTCCGTGAGGGCGATCGAGAGCGGCCCCGCGGCGGGAGTGCGAGGGATCAACCGAATCGTGGGCGCGATCTCGGCATCGGGCTCGGGGCCGATCGGCTCCTTGCCTTCCCGCCGACCGACCACGTAGGCCTCGGTCAACTCGTCCAGCAGGGTCTCGGCGGCTTCCTGCACTACGTGATAGCGCCCTGGGTCCGTGACCCGGGTGGTGTAGCGGTTCGGTCGTGGCTTCGCTCGGCCCACCAGCGAATTATGCCGCTCGGCCCGCGGCACCGCTCGCAGCCGCGAAGATCAGCGACCGAAACAGCTCACTCGAACCCAAACTCTCCAGCCCTGACTCCCGCCTCGAAGGCAAGCCATTCGTCCTTGGTGAACTGCAACGAATGCCCGTCGGGATTCTTGCTGTCGCGGATCAAATAGTGATCTCCGACCTTGGCGACCTCGACACACGTGGTGTTGCCACAACGACTGCTTCTGCGCCAACCCGCGTCGTCCGTCCGCTTTGTCATGCCGACTCCTCCGTGACGGTTCCCGAACCAACGGTAAGGGATACGCACCGCCCGCCACAGGAGGAAACGTGAGTGAAACTCGGTTGGCACTCGCTTATGCAGTGATTAATCACCATAAATCGGCTTTCGCCTGGCCGTGCAGAAGCCCGCGACCGGATACGCCGGGAACGGGCGATGCTGACCTACATGCAGGATCGGGATCTCCCGCCCTACATGTAGGTCAGCGACGTCAGTTCCCGCTGAATTCGCCCGCCTGGACGCCGAGCACGAACGCTGCCCATTCCTCGTTGGAGAAAACAAAAGGGGGCACGTCGGGATTCTTGGAGTCCCGGACCATGATCTGTCCGGAAACCGCCGCAACTTCGACGCAGGCGTTGGTGCCGCAGTAGCTGCTGCGGCGCCAGGGAGACGAATTCTGCTCGGTGGTATCCACTGTCGTTTAGCGCCTTCCAATTGGATGAACTACATCGGATTGTATAACCCCTTCCCCCGGGAATTGGTTACTAGATCTTTTGTCCAGTGAGATCGCGAATTCGCTTATTCACGAACTGCACGGTTTCAACCTCACTACGTGCCGCTTCCCAGAGCTTTTGATAGCGCCGGTAGTGACGCTCCGTGATCGCGTGATCCTCGACGATCTCATCGGAGACTCCTGACTCGCGATACATCACCGCGTTGGACAGGTCATTGTCAGCGCCAATGAAGAGGATGTCGAAGCCGGCGTTGTACGAGAGCGCGGCATCGGCGGAGAAGGGGAACATCCTGATCGAAACAAGCTTTCGCTCCTCCAGGCGGAGGATTTCCTGGAGTTGATCCGCGAATATCTGTGGTCCACCGACGGCCCTCATGAACACCGACTCATCCAGCAACGCCGTCATTCGCAGGGAACCGATGCGGCCCAGCACCCCGTCATGCCGACGCTGCCGGCCATCGAGACGAACCCTGCGCTGCTCCTCCGACATCTCATCGCGCCACATGTTCATCAGCGCCTCGGAATACGAAGGAATCTGCAATGGTCCTGGAATGTGGAATACCGAATAACTGTGGATCGAGGAGGCCTCGGCCTCATATTCGATCAGCCGGCGAGTGCCGTCGGTGAGGTGCTCGCGAAACTCGGGTGTCTGGTACCAGACATGACGCTGGGTCTGCCGGGTACGCGCGATCTTCGCGGTGGCCAGCATGTCGGCGACAATCGTGCGATCTTTGACGCCCAGAAAACTCAACAGCGGCCGGAGATCGTTCGGCGCGATGGTGACGTCGCCGTTCTCGATGCGGATGACCTTGCTGAGGCTCCACTCCATCTGCTCGGCGACCTCGAGCTGAGTCAGGCCCGCCGACTCTCGGGCGTCGCGAAGCACCATCCGCACACGTCTACGCGCAACGGTAGGCGAGTCACCCTCAGCCATGAGTCCTTCATCGTCGAAGCCGGTAGAGATGAGTGGTCAACCCGCTACCTCGCTGGCTGCCACAAGGCACAGAGCGAGATCGCGCGTTAGCTTACCCACTGTCCTATCAGAACGAGAATCGCCGCGTGGAAGTTCACCGAAAAGAAACGTGTAATCCGGCCGAGACTTCCGGTGATCTTCCGACAGCCGCGATCGGCACCGCGATTGGGCCGCCTCAACCCCGGTTGACCTGGTAAAAGACCCCACGGCGGGGCCGGCCTCGGCGGCCACTCTTGGACGAACCCGACGTGCCGCATTTCGCCGGCGGTGCGGATCCGGGTCGCGGCAGTGCGCCAGGCGAAGTCGCCCGTCGGCATCGAGAGGGTCGCGCATCCGGCAGTGGGTTCGCATCTGAGGGCTCCTTCCGTGCTCCTCTGCGAGGAAGGAAGGGCCGCGGCCGGCGACTCGAGAGAATTCCCGCCTCGCACTCCCGTCCGGATCCCTGGGAGGCAGTAACGGCACCCGGTTGCCGCCGGGTGCCGTCTGGTTCCCCCTCGAACTCCGACCACGGTGCTCGTTCGAAGTACAGCATGGCCACCAGTCTGATCGCTACCGCTCAACATGCCATGTCGCAGATTGCGAACAAGCTGACTGCCGCATGCCCCACCGAAGGCCCCTCATGCCGGGGGTTAATCGAAAAGGACGATTCTCCCCTGGCATGAGTCACGAAGCGGTCAGCCGATGCGGTGCCGCCGGCGACCGCGCGTCCTCGATGGCACGACTGAGCGCGCGGGTGACCTGGTTGAACACCCGCTCGTCAGTGGAGGCGTAGATCGTCACCCGCGATCCGCGGTAGGTGGCCTGGACCTGCCACAGCGAGACCTTCCGCCGTCCGCCGATGACCACTGTGGTCATTGCGGCGGCGAGCGCGACGGGGATCACCGAGTACGCGGCGGAGGGCGCGACCATCAGCCCGGCCGTCGCGAACGCCAGCACCGCGCCGACGAGGAGCAGGGTACGAAGGCTGAGTCCCGTGGCGTCACGGCGGACCCGGCCGACCTCCCGAAGACCGCGAATGTTGAAGTCGGCGCGCTCAGGACCGTTCCAGGTGAATTGCTCATCGGTGAGAAATGCGTCCGGGCCTCGGTAGTAGATGCGCACTGCGGTATCCCTTCGGGAACTCCCGCGAGGGGGAAAGGGGTCGCGTCGGCCCTGAGAGAATTCCCCGCCTCGCCCGTCAGGACGGAGAGCCCGGAGACAGTGCGGCACCCGGTTGCCGCCGGGTGCCGTTGCCCTTTCCTCGGGACTCGCCCGTTCTGCCTGAGAACAGTTCAGCATGTCCACCAGGCTTGTCGCTACCCCCCAAGGTGCTACCTTGCAGATTGCGAACAAGCACCTTCTCCCAGTTGAACGCGGGCCCTCGGGCCGAAACCCGCGCTACACGATGAGGCGGGCGCGGCGGCGACGCGTGGCCAGCACGCCTCCCACACCGGCGCCGACCAGCAGCAGGCCGATCCCAGCGGTCAATCCGGCCACGGGGCCGGTGACCGGCAGTCCGGAGCCGCGAATGACGCGGACCTCGCTGGTGCCGGCGATCGGTTCCAGCCCCTTGGCGGAGAACGTGATGGCCACCTTCCCGGTGTCGCCGGGCGTGGCGGTCTCGTCGGCCGTCACCAGCACCGACAGGTACCCCTCGATCGACTCTCCCTCGAAGGTGAGCTCTCGCGGATCGGAGCAGACGAGCCGGGTCGCCGACTTCCTGACGCATTCGCCGCCGCTGGCCTCGTTCGGGACGAGCCGAACCCCGTCGACCCCGCTCAGGTCATAGCTGACCTTCGTCTCCGTCAGCTTCGTCGGCCCGGTGGACCAGAGGGTCGGCCCCAGCGGATCGATCGCGGTGCCACCCACGGGCACCTCGATGTCCGGGAATCCCGCCGAGATCGGATCGCCCCGGTGGATGTCCTCGGCCCGGGCCGGGCCTGCCACGGTGGCGAGGAGTGCCCCGGCAACCGCCAGCGCGCCCATCAGGCGCCGCGCGTACAGATGCTGCATGGATGGTGTCTCTCTGCCGATGATCACTAACCGTTCGGAGTCGCGAGCGCAGCGTACGCAGTAGCGCGCCCATTAACTCCACATTTCGGCAGTAAGCTCGCAAAACGCGCCCCCGGCCCGCCCTATCGGCCGACTGGAGAGCGGCCCGGAGACCCTCGCCGCGAGCAGCCGAATTTGGTGGCGCCCGGGGTCTTGCTTTACTGATGGCTAATTACGATACTCGCCGTAACGTATTGCCACGTTCGAGGACCCCCTCGCGGAAGGCCCCGTCACATGACCAATTTCAACTACGACGTGCTCGTCATCGGCTCCGGCTTCGGCGGTTGTGTGTCGGCCCTGCGGCTGACGGAGAAGAACTACCGGGTCGGCGTGCTCGAGGCCGGGCGTCGCTACACCAGCGAGGAACTGCCCAAAAACTCCTGGGACGCCCGCAAGTTCGTCTGGGCCCCGGCCCTGGGTCTTTACGGGATCCAGCGCATCCACCTGCTGCGCGACGTCGTGATCCTCGGCGGCGCGGGCGTCGGTGGCGGTTCCCTGAACTACGCCAACACGCTGTACAAGCCGCTCGCGCCGTTCTTCGCCGACCCGCAGTGGGCGCACATCACCGACTGGCGTGACGAACTCGAGCCCCACTACGACCAGGCCCAGCGCATGCTCGGGGTCACTATGAACACCACCGTCACCGAGGCCGACAAGGTCCTCAAGTCGGTGGCCGACGACATGGGCGTGGGGCACACCTACACGGCTACGCCGGTCGGCGTGCTGTTCGGCGGGGCGGACCAGCCGCCGGGCGCCGAGGTCGACGACCCGTTCTTCGGCGGCGCCGGGCCGAAACGCAACACCTGCCTCGAATGCGGCTCATGCATGACCGGCTGCCGCTTCAACGCCAAGAACACCCTGGACAAGAACTACCTTTACCTGGCCGAGCGCAACGGCTGCGTCGTCCACCCCATGACCACCGTCGTCGACGTCGAGCCGCTGCCGGACGGAGGGTACGCCGTGCACACGGTGACCACGGGCAGGTCCGCGCGCCGCCGGCGGAACCGGCGCACCTTCACCGCCGAGCAGGTCGTGTTCTCGGCCGGCACGTACAACACGCAGAGGCTGCTGCACCGGCTGCGCGACAGCGGCTCGCTGCCGAACATCTCCGCCCGGCTCGGCCAACTGACCCGTACCAACTCCGAGTCCATCCTGGGCGTCAAGGCACGGGCCAAGAATCCCGCCTACACCGAGGGCGTGGCGATCACGTCCTCGATCCACATCGACGAGCACACGCACATCGAGCCGGTGCGCTACGGCAAGGGCAGCAACGCGATGGCGCTGCTTCAGACCGCGCTCACCGACGGTGACCAGGGCCGCCCGCGCTGGGTGACCTGGGCCAGGACGCTGCTCACCCAGCCAAGGCAGTGGACCTGGTTCTCGCCGAGGAACTGGTCCGAGCGGACGATCATCCTGCTCGTGATGCAGGCCCTGGACAACTCCATCACCGTCCGGGGGCGCAAGACCCTGCTGGGCCGGTACAAGCTCACCTCCGGTCCGGGCCACGGCGAGCCGAACCCGACCTGGATCCCGGCCGCCAACGACGCCGCGCGCCGGGTCGCCGCCAAGATCGACGGTGTCGCCGGAGGCACCGTCGGCGAGATCGCCAACATCCCGCTGACGGCCCACTTCATCGGCGGCTGCCCGATCGGCGACTCTCCGCGGACCGGCGTCATCGACCCGTACCACCGGCTGTACGGACACCCGGGCGTCCACGTCGCCGACGGGTCGACGGTGTCGGCGAACCTGGGTGTGAACCCGTCGCTGACCATCACGGCACAGGCCGAGCGCGCGATGTCGTTCTGGCCCAATCGCGGCGAGGCCGACCCGAGGCCCGCCCCGGGCTCCGCGTACCGGCGCCTGGCTCCGGTCGCGCCGGCACGGCCTGCCGTCCCGGTGGGCGCGCCGGCCGCGCTGCGGACTCCCGGCGCCGCACCGTCATCCACGGACAGCTCCGCTCTCTGACCCTCGCGGGCCGGACCCCGACCGCATCCCAGGGCAGCCGAGCGGCTGTCCCGGCGTACACGTATGGAGATCTTCGATGAGTAGTGCAACTGACCCCGCCGACCGGGGTTTCGTCGCGGCGCTGACCCCCGGTGTCGTCACGGCTCCGGACGGGCGCGTCGTGTGGGACGCCGACGGATGGTCGGCCCGGCTGGCGGGCGAGTGTCCGGACACCGTGAACCCGAGCCTGTGGCGGCAGGGCCAGCTGTGCTCCCGTCAGGGCCTCTACGAGGTCACCGCGGGCGTCTACCAGGTACGCGGCCTGGACATCTCGAATATGACGATCGTCGAGGGCGACACGGGAGTGATCGTCGTCGACCCGCTGCTCAGCGTGGAGACGGCCGCGGCCGCGCTACGCCTGTACCGCGCACATCGCGGCGATCGCCCGGTCACCGCGGTGATCTACAGCCACTCCCACGCCGATCACTTCGGCGGTGTCGCCGGCGTCACCGACGGCAACGTCCCGATCCTCGCGCCGGTGGGCTTCATGGAGCACGCCGTGGCGGAGAACGTGTACGCCGGCACGGCGATGACCCGCCGGGCCGGATTCATGTACGGCGCGACCCTGCCGACCGGACCGGCCGGCCAGATCGGGTTCGGGCTGGGCCTGGCGTCCTCCACCGGCACCGTGTCGCTGTTCCCCCCGACGGTCCACATCACACACACCGGACAGGAGGAGATCGTCGACGGCGTACGCATGGTGTTCCAGCTGACGCCGGGCACCGAGGCGCCCGCGGAGATGAACTTCCTGTTCCCCGACCACCGTGCCCTGTGCATGGCGGAGAACGCCACCCACACCATGCACAACGTGCTGACCCTGCGCGGTGCGCTGGTGCGCGACGCCCGGATCTGGTCGCGTTATCTGACCGAGGCGATCACGCTGTTCGACGGCAGGGCAGACGTCCTGTTCGCCTCGCACCACTGGCCCACCTGGGGCCAGGACGACATGACGCGGTTCCTGTCCGAGCAGCGCGACCTGTACGCCTTCCTGCACGACCAGACGCTACGGCTGCTCAACCAGGGCCACACCGGTACTGAGATCGCCGAGATGATCCAGTTGCCGCCGGCGTTGGACGAGGCACGGCACGCGCGCGGTCACTACGGATCCGTGTCGCACAACGTCAAGGCCGTCTACCAGCGGTATCTCGGCTGGTTCGACGGCAACCCGGCGAACCTGTGGCAGCACCCGCCGGTCGAGACCGCGAAGCGGTACGTCGACTGCCTCGGCGGCGTCGACGCCGTGCTGACCCACGCGGGCGGCTACGTCGACCGGGGAGACCTGCGATTCGCCGCGCAGCTCCTACAGCACGCCGTCTTCGCCGACCCGGATCGCGGCGAGGCGAAGGAACTGCTGGCTCAGGTGTACGAGCGGCTCGGGTACGGTGCGGAGAACGGCGTCTGGCGCAACTTCTACCTGACCGGCGCGCAGGAGCTGCGGCAGGGTCCGAACGCCACGCCGGTCGACCTCGGTGGTGGCATGGCCGCAGTGCTCTCGATCGAGCAGATCTTCGACACGCTGGCGATCCGGGTCGACGCGCCGAAGGCCTGGCACGACACCATCGTCATCGACTGGACGTTCACCGAGCTGGGTCAGTCGTACCGGACGACGCTGCGCAACGGGGTACTCCTGCAACAGCCGAATCCACCGGCCGGACAGCCCGATCTGAGCCTCACGCTGACCAAGCGGGACCTGCTGGGGGTGCTGGCCGGCCGTGGCCTCGGCGGCATCGCCCACGACGGCGACCTCGCGGCCCTCACGCGGCTGGCCGGCTACCTCGACGCGCCCGATCCGGGTTTCGCGATCGTGACGCCCTGAGGGCCGGGACGTCCCCCACCCGTACGCTCCCGGTATGGCCGAGGTGCGCGTGGAACGAGGGCCGGGGCGTCCCCGGCAGGAGCGCGTCACCGGCGCGGTCCTGTCGGCCGTGCTGGACCTGGTGGCCGAGCACGGCCTCAGCGCCGTCACCATGGACGCGGTGGCGGCGCGTGCCGGAGTGAGCAAGCCCGCCATCTACCGGCGCTGGCCGGGCAAGCACGACCTGTTCATCGCGGCCGCCGAGACGCGCATCGGCACGCTCAGCGTGCCCGACCTCGGGGACTTCCGCGCCGAGCTGCGGGCGGTGCTGGACGCGCGCCTGCGGGCGTACCGGATGCCGGGAACGGCCCGGCTGCTGGCCGGGTTGATCTCCGCCTCGGAGGAGGGCGGCGATGTGCGCGGCGCGTACCAGCGATACACCACCCGGATCATGAGCGAGACGCGGAAGATCCTGGAGCGGGGGATCGCCCGCGGCGACGTGCGCACCGGCGTCGACGTACGGGCCGCGGCCACGCTGGTGGCAGCCCCGATGATCTTCCGCCTGGTGATCGAGCAGGAGCTGCCCGACGAGCGCTTCGCCGCCGACCTGGCCGAACTGATCGCCCGCGCGGTGAGCTGACCAGCACCGCGAGCTCGATTTTCGGATCTTTCCTACGCAGGCTATTGCCTTCGCGACGGGCGATAACGATACTCGCCGTAACGAAAATGGTGTGTTGACGGTCACACGCTGGAGCACGTGACCGGCACACCCTGCCGACCCCATTCCCCGCACCCCCGCGGAGCCCCTCGTGACCGATACCGAAGTCGCACCCACAACGCCCGCAGATCTCCCCGAGACGGCACGAGACAACCGGCGCCGCGCATGGATCGTCACCGCCATGCTTGTCGCCTTCATGATGGTCAACTTCGCCGACAAGGCCATCCTGGGCCTGGCGGCCGACCCGATCAGGCAGGACCTCGGCCTGTCCGCCACCCAGTTCGGGCTCGCGAACAGCGCGTTCTTCCTGCTGTTCTCCATCTTCGGCGCCGCCGGTGGGCTGCTGGCCGACCGGGTGTCGCCGCGGTGGCTTTTGCTGGGCATGGCCCTGCTCTGGTCGGTGTCCCAGGCGCCGATGGCGCTCGGCGCGGGTGTCGCGATGCTGTTCGCCTCGCGGATCCTGCTGGGCGCCGCCGAGGGGCCGGCCTTTCCAATCGCCCAGCAGACCGCGCTGTCCTGGTTCCCGGACCACCGGCGCAACCTGCCCAGCTCGCTGATCACCGCAGGCACCACGCTGGGCATCGTGATCGCCGCGCCCGTGCTGACCTGGGTGGTGCGGCAACACGGCTGGCGGTCCGCGTTCGCCGTGGTGGCCGTCGCCGGCGTGCTGTGGGCGGCCGCATGGGCGTTCACCGGCAGGGAGGGCCGCCATGCGATCGCGGCCGCCACCGGAACCGCCGCGGAGCCGGGTTCCGCCAACGTCGCATACCGGCGGATCCTCGCCACCCGCAGCTGGATCGGCGTCACCGCCGCATACGCCAGCACCTACTGGATGATCGCCCTGGCACTCGTCTGGTTGCCTTCCTACCTGCACAACGGGCTGGGCTACTCCTCCACGACCTCGGCGAACCTGGTGGCGCTGGTGTGGGCGGTCAACGCCGTCGCGCTGCTGGGCCAGGCCGGGCTGACCGGGTGGCTGCTGCGTCGCGGGGTCAGCAGCCGTTGGGCCCGGGCCCGGGTCGGGGGGATCACCCTCATCCTCGCCGCTGCGGGCTGTCTCGCCCTGGCCGGCGGGCGGCGCGGGCCGCTCACCGTAATGTTGCTCGTCCTCGGGTTCGGGATCTGCGGGGTGATGGCGAGCATCGCGGTCACCACCGTGGCGGAGGTCACCCCGGCCGAACGCCGTGGCGGCGCGCTCGGCCTCATGAACGCCGTCGTGACCGTCGCGGGCCTGCTCGGGCCCGTTCTGATCGGTCGCCTGGTCGACACCCAAGGGCCGGCCGGTTACCGAACCTCCATCGTGGTCTCCGGGGTGCTGCTCCTGCTCGGCGGGCTGGCCGCGGTCACGCTCGTCGACCCGGATCGAGACCGACGCCGCCTGGCGCGATGACATGGCAGTTCTACGAAATCCCGGCTCGGCGCCGCGGCGCCACTTCCATCACACACGAAGAGGGATCTGGTCATGACGAACCTCGCTCAGAATCTGGCCGCCTCGACAGCCCGCGACAGCGCCGCCCCCGCCATCCGCCTCGGCGACGCGGTTGTGTCGTTCGCACAGCTCGACGCGGCCAGCGCCCGCGTGGCCGGGCTGCTGCGGGAGCGCGGCGTGCAGCCCGGTGACCGGGTCGGCATCATGCTGCCGAACGTGCCGCAGTTCGCCGCCGCCTACTACGGCATCCTGCGCGCCGGCGCCGTCGTGGTGCCGATGAACGTGCTGCTCAAGTCCCGCGAGGTCGCGTTCTACCTGAGCGACTCGCAGGCCAAGCTGGTGCTGGCCTGGCACGGCTTCGCCGAGGACGCAGTGTCCGGCGCGGCCGCCGCCGGCACCGAGTGCCTGGTGGTGGCGCCGGGCGAGTTCGAGGCCCTGCTGGCGGACACCGCGCCGCAGGACGGCGTCGTCGAACGCGACGCCGCCGACACCGCAGTCATCCTCTACACCTCCGGCACCACAGGCATGCCCAAGGGTGCGGAGCTCAGCCACGCCAGCCTGACCCGCAACGCGCAGGTCGCGATCGACCTGATGTCGATTGCCTGCGACGACGTCGTGCTCGGCGCCTTGCCGCTGTTCCACTCGTTCGGCCAGACCTGCGGACTCAACGCCGCGGTCGCCGCCGGCGCCTGCTTGGCGCTCGTGCCGCGCTTCGACCCGCAGACGGTGCTCCACACGATCCACCACCACCGCGTCACGGTCTTCCAGGGTGTGCCGACGATGTATGTCGCGCTGCTCAGCGCCCCGGAGCGGGCGAAGTTCGACGTCGACTGCCTGCGGCTGTGCGCGTCCGGCGGAGCTGCGCTGCCGGTCGAGGTCATGCGCGCGTTCGAGGAGGCGTTCGGCTGCGTCCTCCTCGAGGGCTACGGCCTGTCGGAGACGTCTCCGGTCGCCTCGTTCAACCACGCCGACCGGGAACGCAAGCCCGGGTCGATCGGCACCCCGGTCGCCGGGGTGGAGATGGCGCTGCGCGACGTCGAGAACGGCATCGGCGAGATCGTGATCCGCGGCCACAACATAATGAAGGGCTACTGGGGCCGCCCGGACGCGACCGCTGAGGCGATCGACGCGGACGGCTGGTTCCGCTCCGGCGACCTCGCGCGCATCGACGAGGATGGCTACTTCTTCATCGTCGACCGCAAGAAGGACATGATCATCCGTGGCGGCTACAACGTCTACCCGCGCGAGATCGAGGAATTGCTGTACGAGCACCCGGCGGTGCGCGAGGCGGCCGTCATCGGCATCCCACACCCGGAACTGGGCGAGGAGACCTGCGCCGCGGTCGCACTCAAGGACGGCGCCACGGCCACCCCCGACGAGCTGCGCGAACACGTGAAGGCGCAGGCGGCGGCGTACAAGTACCCACGGCACGTGTGGATCGTCGACGAGCTGCCGAAGTCGCCGACCGGCAAGATTCTCAAGCGCGCGATCGAAGCGCCCGCGCACCTGCTCGCCTGACACATCGCCGACCCCTCGCCGACAAGGACCCTCGCCCCGATGACAATCACCCCTGCCGTCACTTCCCGACTCGACCAGATGATCGCCGCGCTGTCCGAGGGCGAGCGCGGCTGGGCCCGCGAGTCGCTCGCCGCACGCCGCGCCCTGCTGATGGACGTGCACGCGAACGTCGCCGCCAAGGCCGAGGAATGGGTACGCGTCGCCGCAACCATCAAGCAGCTGCCCGCCGCCTCCCCGCTGCTCGGCGAGGAATGGACCAGCGGCCCGTGGGCGGTCCTCGGCTACCTGCCCGCGCTGGCGGAGACGCTGACCCGCCTGGAACAGGGGCGTGACCTGCTGGACGGATACCGCGTCGGCACCGCCCCCGGCGACCGTGTGGCCATCGACGTGTTGCCGCACCAGGTCTACGACCGGCTGCTGCTCAGTGGCTTCACTGCCGAGGTCTGGATGGAGCCGGGCGTGACCGAGCGTGAGACCAGGGAGAATGCCGGGCTGGGCCTGCGCACGCCGGAACAGACCGCCGGGGTCGCCGTGGTGATGGGCGCCGGCAACATCACCTCCATCGCGCCGCTGGACGTGCTCTACCAGCTCTACGCGTACAACCGGGTGGTGCTGCTGAAGCTCAACCCGATCACCGACGCGCTGCTGCCGGTGTTCGAAGCGGTCTTCGCTCCGTTCATCGAACGCGGCTATCTGCGCATCGTCACCGGTGACGCGGCCGTCGGCGACCACCTCGTGACCCATGCGGGCGTCGCCGCCGTACACATCACCGGCAGCGAGGCCACCCACGACGCGATCGTCTGGGGCGCCGGCGCGGCCGGTGTCGCGGCGAAGGCCGCGAATGCGCCGCGCCTGCGGAAGCCGATGACCAGTGAGCTTGGCGGAGTCTCCCCGACGATCGTGGTGCCCGGCCGCTGGTCGAAGGCGGACATCCGGTTCCAGGCCGAACACATCGCCACGCAGCGGCTGCACAACAGCGGCTTCAACTGCATCGCCGCCCAGATCGTCGTCGTCGGCAAGGACTGGCCGCAGAAGCAGGAGTTCCTCAGCGCACTACGCGCCGCGTTCGCCGACGCGCCCGAGCGCCCCGCCTGGTACCCGGGCTGCGACGTGCGCGTGGCCGGCGCGCGGCAGGCGCACCCGCAGCACGAGGCGCTCGGCGGCCGCACCCTGCTGTGGGGGCTCGACCTGGCCGACGAGGCCGAGTCCGCGTTCGACACCGAATACTTCGGCCCGGTCCTCGGCGTCGCCGAGCTGCCCGGTTCCGCTCTGGAGTTCCTCGACGCCGCGGTCGACCTCGCCAACGAGCGCCTGCACGGCACGCTGGGCGCCAACCTGGTGATCGACCCCCGCACCCGGCGGCAGCTCGGCCCGCATCTGAGGGAGAGCATCGCCCGGCTGCGCTACGGCACCGTCGGCGTCAACGCGTGGACCGGCGTCGGCTACCTGACCGCCCGCGCGACCTGGGGAGCCTTCCCCGGCCACCCCTTGGACGACATCGGCAGCGGCCGAGGCGTGGTGCACAACTCGCTGCTGCTGCACCGGCCCGAACGGACCGTCGTCTACGGACCGTTCCGGCCGCTGCCCCGGTCGGTGCTCACCGGAGAGTTCAGCATCACCCCGAAGCCACCGTGGTTCGTGACGAACCGGACGGCCGCGACGACCGGGCGGCGGCTGACCGCGTTCGCCGCGCGGCCCCGATGGACGGCCCTGCCCGGCATCTTCGCCTCCGCCCTGCGGGGGTGAGAACTGCTCGCCGCGGCTCGAAATCTTGAACGTTATCGGGGGGTTTTCGGGGGCGATTCAAACCGCATAGATAAACGTCAGGCCCTGGCCAGAGTTTCCGCTGGTCAGGGCCGGACGCTCTGGAACCGCCTGACGGAGTCGAACCGATTACGGATTATTCGATCTTGGCTGTTCGCGGCTTGCACCGCCCGCTCCAACGCCGGCGCGGCCCACCGACGACCTCTTCAAAAGAAGAAGCCCAGGCCGTTGACCTGGGCTTTCTCACCGAGCCGCCTGACGGAATCGAACCGTCGACCTACGCATTACGAGTGCGTCGCTCTAGCCGACTGAGCTAAGGCGGCAACGGTCACTGAGTGTACGGCATCGGCGGGCGTGCGCCCGAACGGGTCCGGCGATCGCGCGTCGCAACCGGACGCCGAGCGTCATACCACCGGACTAGTCTGCCTTCCGTGAGCGACCAACACCCTCCCCGGCGTCGGCGGTCGGCGGAGGCGGAGCCCTCCGTCGCGCGGCGCCCGGTGAGCATGGATCCGCAGCAACTCGGCTTCACGCCGCAGCGACCCGTGGGCTGGCTGGCCCCGTTGCTGCTGCTCAGCACCGGTCTCCGGACCCTGATGGCGATACTCTTCGGCGCCTATCTGGACAAACGCGAGTTGCAGAACGCCCTCTCCGCCGACTCCTTCGCGCACCCCGGCATCGACGGTGAGCTGTGGTTCGACTACGTCGCCGACCTGGGTGACGGCTTCCACGCGACCTACTCGGTCGCGTACCTGCTGGCGCAGCCGCGGCTCGAGATCGACGGGCGGGTCCTGCCGCGCGGTCAGCTGCTGCTCATGGGCGGCGATCAGGTCTACCCACTCGCCAACGGCGACGGCTACGAGAACCGCACCAAGGGCCCCTACCGCGCCGCCCTGCCGGAACCGCCGGCCAAGGGACCGCAGCCCACGCTCTTCGCGCTGCCCGGCAACCACGACTGGTATGACGGTCTGACCGCATTCCTCCGCCTCTTCGCCCGTCGCAAGGACGGGCATATCGGCGGATGGCGCACCCAGCAGAGCCGGTCCTACTTCGCGGTGGAACTGCCCGCCAACTGGTGGTTGTTCGCGATCGACGAGCAGTTCGGCGCCTACATCGACGATCCGCAGCTGGTCTACTTCGAGGACGCGGCCCGCGATCTCGGCCCCGAGGACCGGGTCATCCTGATGACGCCGTCGCCGACCTGGGTCAAGGCCGCGAAGAAGCCCGAGGCGTACGACGCGATCGACTACTTCATCCGCACGATCCTCGCGCCGACCGGTGCGCACGTGCGGGTGCTGCTCTCCGGCGACCTGCACCACTACGCGCGCTACACGGGTGAGGACCGCGAGCTGATCACGTGCGGTGGCGGCGGGGCATACCTCGCGGCGACCCACAACCTGCCGGAGGCCCTCACCGTGCCGCCCCGGGAGACGCTGACCCGCAACGCGAGCCGGAGCCGGCGCTATTCGCTGGTCTCCCGCTTCCCGGGTGCCGAGGAGTCCCGGCGGATGAGCTGGGGCGTGTTCGCCCGGGTGCCGAAGCGCAACCCGGGCTTCGCCACGATGCTCGGCATCATCCAGACGCTGACGATGCTCGCGATGTCCGGCGCGGCCGGCCAGGCGGGGACGCTCCAGCGGCTGTTCAGCATCCCGCTTGTGATCATGATGTTCCTGGTCCTGGCCGGCACGGTGCTGTTCGCCCAGCCGCCGAAGGCCAACGCCGCGGCGCATTCCCGGCACTGGATCCTCGGGCTGCTGCACGGGTTCGCGCAACTCGCGCTCGCGGCCGCCGGCACCTGGGTCTGGCTGCGATTGCCCTTCCACGACTGGACGTGGCCGGGTCCACCGGTGGTGGCGGCGGTGCTTTACGGGCCGCTGATCGCCTACCTCGCGACCGCGTTGCTGTCGCTCTACCTGCTGGTCGCGGGCCGCTTCGACGTGAACGTCAACGAGCTGTTCGCGGGGCAGGGCATCGAGGACGCCAAGAGCTTCCTCAGGATGCACATCGCCGCGAACGGCGCGCTGACCGTGCACGCGATCGGCGTCGACAAGATCTGCCGCCAGTGGGTGGCGGACCCGGACGCCGCCCCGGACGCCTCATGGCTGCGGCCGCAGGAGCCGCTGACTCCCCACCTGATCGAGCCGCCCATCGTGGTGGACAACCCGGCGACCCGGCCCGGCGTCCCCGAACATCACAGCTAGAGCCTGTTCTGGAAAGGGGGTCGAGGCGAGGCGAGGTTCCAGGTACCGGATGATCGCGGCGTGCGACCAGGCGGCAGCAGAGCCATCCGGTACGCGGCCGAGCCGCGCGGTTCCGCATGGCCACCCGTGATCCCGACCGCGCCGCGCGATTCCGCATCGCCACCCATGATCCCGACCGCGCCGTGGGCGCCGTGCGTGTGCACCTAGGCCGCGCGGGCCCGCCGCAGCCCGGCCACCTTTCCAGAACAGGCCCCAAGCGCTGTAATCAAGCTCAGTGCCAGTTGTCGTAGCTGAGGACGCGGCACACCAGGACCACCCGGCCGGTCAGTTGGCCTAGCCGCACCGCGTCACGGTGCGTCCATTTGAAGGGCCAAATCGCGCCGACCATCAGGTATTTTTCCTTGGGCCCGTCCGGCGGCACGATGAGTTGATACTCCTGGAACGGGCCCACACTGCGGTTCAGAGCCTGATGCTTCCACTCACGCCGGCTGCGCTCGCCGAGCGTAACCACCGCGACCCTTTCCATCAGGAGCAACGTGGTGTAGCCCTTGGGAATCGCCCGGTCCAGCTCCGTGAGCTCCGGCTGCTGGTCCGCCGGGAACAGCAAGGAGGGCCGCTCGTGCGCCCAGTAGAGCCGACCGGCCTCGGGAAAGCTTCGATCAAACGGGTTCACGCCCCCCGGCGGCCAGTCGAACCCCCGATGCTCAAGATGGGGCAGCCGCTCTCGATGATCCGTCATGACCACGACTCTAGGGAGGCCGGCCACACCGCCTGAACGGTATGACGCCGCCCGGACCATCCGGCCGGGAAGGCGCCCGTCCAAGGCACTGGCGCCCGTTTCGGCCATACGGCGGCGGGCCCGACGGACCCGGCCCCGGCCCCGAAGGCTGTGCGGGTCAGGTGTAGCGCTCCTCGTGGGCCTGGCGGGGTGCGCAGACCGACGCCCTGCTGCACGAGCAGCGGGAGCCGTCGGCGTCCATCCGGACCACCACCGCATCCTTCGGGACGCTGTGCGCCACCACCCGGCCGTCGCCGTCCGGGGTCGAGACGCGGCTGCCCACCGCCGGCGCCGCGGCCTGGAACTTCTGGTACAGCGGGTGTTCGTACTTGAGGCAGCACATGAGGCGGCCGCACGCGCCCGAGATGCGTAGCGGGTTCAGGGGCAGGTCCTGGTCCTTCGCCATGCGGATCGTCACCGGTTCGAAGTCCGTCAGGAAGGTCGCGCAGCAGAGGTCCCGGCCGCAGGAGCCGATTCCGCCCTGCACCCGGGCCGAGTCGCGAGCCGACAGCTGGCGCAGCTCCACCCGGCAGCGCAGCGTCGCACCAAGGTCCCGGACCAGGGAGCGGAAGTCGACCCGGTGCGGCGCCGTGAAGTAGATCGTCGTTCGGGCGCCGCCCGCGCCGCCCTGTTCCAGGACGTGGTCGACGGCCACGACCTTCATCGGGAGTTCGTGCGCCTTGATCAGCTTCTTGGCCGCGACCTTGGCCTCGGCCTTGCGTTTGCGCAGCAGCTCGTCGCGGCGCAGGTCGTCGTCCGCGGCAAGGCCGGCGACCTTGGGGAACCCCTCGGTGTCCTCGCTGACCCATTGCGCAGCCCAGACGCACTCCGCCACCTCGGGCCCGTCGTCGGTCGGGACCAGCACCCGGTCGCCGACCTTGGGCGAGAACTCGCCCGGGTCGAGGTAGTAGAGGCGGCCGTACCTATTGAAGCTGACCGCGCACAGCATGCCCATGAACACACCCTACGGCGACGGACCCGTGGTGCGAAGTGGCGCAGAACTGCATAGATCCGCGCAACCCACAGAATCGACTCTCGTTGGGCCATCCCGTAGACGTCGCTCTTTGCGGCAATCCTTGGGGGAGGAACTTTCATGATGCCCGCCGTGCCAGCACGGGTTGATCTTGTGACACCGGCCGAGCCCGTCCGGGCCGCTTCGCAATCGACCAGAAAACGCACCACCGCCGCCGCACTCGGGCTGGTGGGGGCGCTGCTCGTGCCCCTGCCGGCGGCCGCCGCGCCGGCGCCGTGTGAGCAGGCCGAACGGTACGCCGCCCAGTCCGGCGCCGAGCTCCTGCGGGTCGGGAAACTCGACCTCGGCCCCGCCGGCCGGACCGGCAAGCCGATCACCGGCGTCGGGGTCGGCGAGGCCAAGTCCGCCATGGTGGCCCAGTCGACCGTCAACGCGGCGGCGCTGAGCCGGATGCTCAACGGCGGACCGGCCGACCGCAAGAACCTCACCGAGATCTTGCAGCAGACGGCGCCGCCGAGCCATCAGGAGCCGAACCGGCGCGCCGTCAACGCCACCGACGTCGGCCCGCTCGGCCTCGGCCGCGGCGAACTGACCGCGCACGCCAAGTGGAGCGCCGGCATGGCCTGCGGTGCCGCCACCGGCCAGGCGACCCGGTCGCAGGCCCGGTTGAGCCGCGCCGGGTTGCTCGAGGACGGGGACAGCGCGCTGGTTCGCGTACCCGGGAGCATCTCGAGCCGGAGCACGACGGCGGTCGAGCGGCGCGGGTCGGCCGCGCGGACGGTCGCCTCGGCCTCGATCACCGGGGGCAGTGCCGAAGTGCTCGGCGGCGCCGTGCGGATCAAGGTGCTCAAGGCGCCCTCGCTGCTGGCCGCGATGTCCACCACCGGCGGCGGGGAGGTTCGCTACCTGCCGGCCGTGCTGGAGGTTTCCGGCGAAGGCTTCGAGACCGCGCGGCTGGACACGGCCGGCGACGACGTCGAGGTGGTGCTGGACGAGGGCGACGACACCGACCAGGGCGGCGGCAACGTCGTGAGCCAGAGGTCGGGTGTCGCGAGCGGTGCGGAGCGCGGCGACGCGGCGGGCCCGGCCGGGCGCAACCCCAAGGGCAAGAAGAAGAAGCCGGGGCTGCTCAGCGGGCTGCCGGACATCGGCAAGCTCACGTCCGGGGTTCCGGTGCCGGGGGTGCCGGGGGTGCCGAGCCTGCCCGGCCTGCCGGTGATCAGTGAGCCGCCCACCGAGACCGCGCCGGCCGGCGCGCCCGGCACCCGGGTCCGGGTCTCGCTGGGCGACGTCCGCCAGGCCACGTCCGGGCACGCCATCGCCGCGAAGGCGACCGCGATCCGCGTCGTGATCACCCAGGGCTCGGACCGCGCGGCGTACGGGCAGGGCAAGGGCGGCGTCGTCCTGGACTTCGAGATGGGCCGGCTCGAGGCGGCCGCGGTCTCCCCCGAGCCGGGCGGTCCCGGCCACGGCAACGGTCCCAACGGTCCCAACGGCCCCGACGGACCCGGCGGGCAGGGCGGGCCGGGGAACCCGCACGGCACGGTCGACGGCATCGGCGGCGGCCTGCCGATCACCGGCCCGCGGGTCGACGTGATCGCGCTGACCGGGCTGGCCCTGCTGATCGCCGGTACCGGCGCCCTGCTGTTCGGCATGCGGGGTCGTTCACGACGCTGACCGACTTCGATATGGCCGTCGAGCCGGAACGTGCCGACCTAAGGCTCGACCCGGCTACCCCGCAGGTACCGTCCTACTTCGACCGAGCGGCCGAATCCCGGCCCACCCCGGCGACAAAGGCCGGTCGGAGGCGTTGAGTGTGACGTGAGCCTGCGGGGGGTGCAGGAGGTCACGGCGCCGCTCTCGAACCGGACTTCGAGGGCGGCGCCGTCGCCGTCTTCATAGGTCAGTGCGCCTCGGCCAGTCCGGCCGAGTCACGTAGCAGGGCCTCGCCGGCGAGGCAGCCGTCCGCCACCGCCCGCAGCACCAGCGCAGCCACCTCCGCCGCCGCGTCAAGCTCGCGGGACGTGGAAAGGTCGGTCCCGCCTTCCGCGAGAACCACCGCCGCGGTCGAGCTCAGCGCCCGGGCCAGCGCGTCCGCCACCGCGTCGCGCGCACCCCGCATCCAGGCGACGAGCCCGTCGGCGAGGTCGGCCGACGCCTCCAGGCGCGCGCCCAGGCTCTCCCCACCGCCGCTCAGGTGCGCGGCGGCGCGGCGGCGGGCGGCGTCGTAGGCCTCCGCGGCCGCACCGGTCCACTCTCCCGGCCCGGGCAGCGACGCCGCGAGCGCGCCGTAGGCCCGGACGTTCCCGCGCAGGTCCGGGGCGGCGTCGAGCAGCTCCCGGGGGCTCAGCGCCGCCACGCCGCGGGCCGCGTCGCCGGGCAGCAGGCGCACCCGGCGCAGCTCCGCCCAGACGCGATGGTCCGCGGGGGCACCGCCGGCGGCGAGGAGCTCGTCGACCCGGCGCAGCAGCGGCGCCGCCGCGGCCAGGACGCGATCCAGCCGGTCCATCAGGCCTCCCGCCGGATGCGGCGCGCGGCCTCGTCGTCGGTCTCCGCGTAGCTCGCGGCGACCACACGGACGTCGGCCGCCAGGGCGGTCAGCCGGGCCGCCGCGTCGGCGGCCTCGCGGGACCGGGCGGCCAGCACGGCCGTCCAGCGTTCGTGCAGCAGCAGGCCCAGGCGGCCGGGCTCCCCCGCGTCGTCGGCGCCGAACGCGCCCGGCGACGAGCCGTGCGCGGGCAGCAAACGGTCCACAGTGCTCAGCGCGTCGGCGAGGGACTCCAGGCGCTCGGCGAGCCGCTCCATGTCAGCGCTCCCCCAGAGATCGGAACTCACCGAACACCTCGTCGTGCAGCTTGCGCCGCGCCCAGCGGGCCGCCTCGTTCGCGGCCGTCACCACCGCCTGAACCTCGCGGGACAGCTCGGCCGCGCCGCGGTGCTGGAGGCTGCCACGGATGTGCACGCCGGTGATCTCGCCGGCCGCGGTCACCAGGATCTCGATCGAGCCGTCCGGCGAGTGCACCGAGACCACGTGCACGGCGACCGCCTTCTCGAACTCACCCCGCAGCACGTCGAGGCGGCGGTAGCGCTCGATCGCCTCGTCGATCCATGCCTCGTCGATCTCGCGGGGCATCCGCAGGCTCCTTACCCGGCGTGTCGCCGCGGTCGCGGTGCGACACCGAACCGTACCCGGTCGGGTGACCCCCGCGCAGCCCTTGTTCGTCCCCTGTGGATTACCCGCGCCAGAGGTTCAGCATCATCGCCTCGACGGCGATTCTCGGCTTCACGTTCTGCTCGATGGCGTCGCGGCAGGCCAGGACCGCCTCAAGCCGGCGCAGGGTGCTCTCCGGCGTCCACTTGCCGGCCGCGGCCGAGGACGACGCCGCGGTGTCGGTGTGCACGACCGCGACCGGGGCGCGCAGGTTGGTCACCAGCACGTCGCGGTAGAAGCCGGCCAGGTCGACAAGGGCGCGGTCCAGGGCGTCGCGCTGCGAGCGGGTCGCGCGGGACTTCTGCCGCTTCTCCAGCTCCTTGAGCTGCCCGGCCGCGCCGCGCATCGCGCCGGCCGCGCCCCGGCCCGTGCCGCCGGCGCCGAGTGCCTGCTCCAGCGCCGCGCGTTCCGCGGTGTTGTTCTCCGCGAACGCCGTGGCCGACTCCGCCTCCGCCGCCTCGATCAGCGCGGACGCGGCGTCGAAACACGCGCCGACGCCGGTCAGCCGGCGCGGAACGGCCAGCACCGCCTCGCGGCGGCCGCGCGCCTCCGGGTCGTTCGCGAGCCGCTTGGCGCGGCCCACGTGGCCCTGCGCGGCGGCCGCGGCCCAGGCGGCGACGTCGGGCGCGATGCCGTCGCGGCGTACGAGAACCTCGGCGACGGCCTCGGCGGGCGGCTGCCGCAGCGGCACTACCCGGCAGCGCGACCGGATGGTCACCGAGATGTCGTCCGGGTGCGTCGACGGGGTGCAGAGCAGGAACACCGTACGCGGCGGCGGCTCCTCGATGGCCTTGAGCAGCGCGTTTCCGGCCGCCTCGGTGAGCCGGTCGGCGTCCTCGATCACCACCGCCTGCCACCGACCGCCCGAGGGGGCGGTGCCGGCGCGGAGCACGAGCGCCCGCATCTCGTTCACGCCGATCGAGAGGCCCTCCGGAACCACGAAGCGCACGTCGGCGTGGGTGCCGCCGAGCACGGTGTGGCAGCCGTGGCACTCGCCGCAGCCGGTGCCCTCGCGCTCGCATTCCAGCGCCGCGGCCAGCGCGCGGGCGGCGACGGAGCGGCCCGAGCCCGGCGGGCCGGTGAAGATCCAGGCGTGGGTCATGGCGCCGTTCGGCGCGACGGTGTCACCGGCGACGATCCGGGCGGCGGCCGCCGCGGCCCGGCGCATCGTCTCGACGGCCTCGTCCTGCCCGACCAGGTCCGCGAACACACTCATGGCGTCGATTCTCGCTCGCTCACGGCCGGTCGCCCACCCGCGGCGGCTCGTCGTCACCGGCAGCGTCGCCCTCGTCGCCCTCATCGGCGACGGCCAGGGAGGCAGCGGCCGGCGCCGGGTCGGCGTCTTCGCCGGCGCGCGGGGAAGCGGCGGCGCGCGGGGAGGCGGCGGCCGGAGCGGGGTCGGCGTCGTTGTCGGCCGCGGCGGGCGAGCCGAGCGGCACGATCATCGTCTCGTCCGGCGTGGTGCCCGCCAGGATCACCATCGTCTCGTCCGGCAGCGGAGAGCCGGCGGCCGGGCGCATCACGACCGTCTCGTCCGGCCCGGGAGCGGCGGAGGCGGGACGCACGATCATCGTCTCGTCCGGCCCGGCGCCGGGCGTCACCACCATCGTCTCGTCCGGGGCGCCCGCGGCGCCGAACCCCATCACCAGCGTCTCGTCCGGCTTTCCCGGGGTGCCGATGCCGATCACCATCGTCTCGGCGGGGTCGGCGTGCGGGGCGACCACCGCGGTATCCACCAGGTCCGGCGCGTTCAGGTCCGGCCCCGGCGGAACCGCCGTGGACGCCGGCGCCGGGTGGCTGTCGTCCCCCGAGCTCAGCAGCCCGTTGATCCGCGTCGCCACCACGTCGGCGATCTCGTCCGCCGGCCGCGCCGCGTCCAGCACCAGATAGCGTTTCGGGTCCGCCGACGCCAGGTCGAGGAACGCGTACCGCACCCGCTCGTGGAACGAGCGGGACTCGCTCTCCAGCCGGTCCGGGCCCAGGCCACGGGTATCGACCCGGCCAAGCCCCACGGCCGGATCAACGTCGAGCAGCACGACCAGGTCGGGCTTGAGACCGCCGGTCGCCCACGAGGACAGCCAGGAGATCTCCTGGACCGGCAGCGTCCGGCCCGCACCCTGGTACGCCAGCGACGAGTCCACGTACCGGTCGCTGACCACGACCGCGCCCCGCCCCAGCGCCGGGCGCACGACGGTGGCCACGTGGTGTGCGCGGTCGGCGGCGTAGAGCAGCGCCTCGGCGCGCGGCGACGGCGCGTCCGTGCCGTCGCCGTTGGAGAGCACCAGGCTGCGGATGCGGGAGCCCACGTCGGTCGCGCCCGGTTCGCGGGTGACGACGACATCGTGGCCCGCCTTTGCCAGCGCCTCCGAGAGCCGGTTGACCTGCGTGGACTTGCCGGCGCCCTCGCCGCCCTCGAAGACCACGAAGATGCCCTGCCGGGTGAACTCCTCGGCCGCGGAGAGCGGGCGGCCCCGGATCGAGCTCCACAGGTCGGCCAGGACCGGCACGCCGTGCTTGTCGTCCATCTGCCGGAACGCGCTGATCCCGGTCCAGACGCCGATCACGCCGGCGACCAGCAGCAGGATGCGCGTCGACGAGATGTCGACGGAGACGCTGCCCGCCGAGATGGTGCGGGAGCTGCCGAGGCCGACCAGGAGGCCGGCGAGCGAGATGGCCAGCAGCAGGACGAGCCGGGCGCCGATCTGCACCACGGAGAAGACCCGGCCGCGCACCTCGTCGTTGACCTGGCCGCCGAGCAGGGTGACGCCGGCCAGGAACGCCATGCCGGCGCCGGCGCCGACGAAGAGCGCGCCGAAGAGCGCCATTGACAGGTGGAACGCGACGGACAGGAAGCCGACCGCGCCGCTGGCGAGCACGATGCTCATGCCGAACCAGCGGCGCCGGGACAGCTCCTTGACGACCATCGGGCCCAGCCCGATGCCGGCCGCGAGGCCGATGAAGAGCGTCGCGAAGAGCAGGAAGAAGGCGGCGTCGCCGGCGCCGAGCGAGGCGGTGAAGAAGCGGGCGGTGCCGATGACGATGCCGGCGCCGGCGAACGCGCCGAAGATGCCGAGCACCAGGCCCCGCACGAACGGGGTGCCGCCGATGTACTTCCAGCCCTCGACGAACTGCCGGAACATGCTGGTCTCGGCGGCACGCTCCTGCCGTTCGCGGTGGCCCGCGCTGATCTCCTTGATGCCGAAGAAGACCACCGCCGCGGTGGCGGCCCGGGAGAACGCGTTGATCCAGAGCGCGATCTGCACCGGCTCGGCCCAGTCGGGCAGCCCGCCGATCGGCCCGCGGACGACGCCGTCGAGCGCGGCCAGGGCGAGCGCGGCGAGGATCGGCGTGATGCCGTACGTGGTGATCAGGGTGAGCTGGTTGGAGACCTCGAGGCGGGCCGCCGGGATCAGGTTGGGTACCGCGGCCTCCTTGGCCGGGATCCACATCAGGGTGATGGTCTCGCCGATGAAGGTGGCGATGACCGCCCAGGTGACGACCAGCCCGCCGGAGTCGCTGATCAGCGCGACGACCGGGATCGAGCCGTAGACGAAAAAGCGCAGAATGTCGCAGATGACCATGGTGTACCGCCGGTCGAACCGGTCGGCGAACACGCCCGCGATCGGGCCGAGCAGCAGGGCGGGCAGCAGGCGGATCGCGATCGTGCTGCTGAACGCGCTGCCCTGCGCCACGCTGCCGGTCACCTGCTGAGAGGCGAACAGGGCGGTGGCCAGCGTGCCGATCCAGTCGCCGAACGAGGCCACGCTGAGCACGAGCCAGAGCCGACGGAACGGGCGGATCCGCAGGACGGAACGCAGCGCGGCCGCGCCGGACAGGTCCACCGGACCCGTTTCCGTGCGCGCCGTACTCGTTTCGGTGTCGATGGCCGTACCTCCCCGTGGTCACTGCTCGAAGCACTCTAACGGGCGGCAGCAGCTCACCGTGGCTGCGCTCATCCGGGTGGCGCGAAAATGAAGGTGTTTCGCATATGCTCGCCAACGGTTAGGTTGCTGGCGTGATCGTCGAACGCAGCGCACTGCACGAACGCCTTGACCGCGCGACCAGTCGGCTGGAAACGCCGCTCGCCGTGGTCGACCTGGCCGCCTTCGACGCGAACGCCGCCGCGCTGTCGGTGCGTTCGGCCGGGAAGCCGATCCGGGTCGCCAGCAAGTCGGTACGGGTCCGCGCCCTGCTCGAGCGCGTGCTCGCCCGCCCCGGCTGGTCCGGCGTGATGGCGTACACCCTGCCGGAGGCGATCTGGCTGGTGCGCAGCGGCGTCACCGATGATGTGCTCGTCGCGTACCCGAGTGTCGATCGGACCGCGATCGCGGAACTGGCCGCAGATCCGCGACTGGCCGCCGCGATCGCCATCATGGTCGACGACCCCGCCCACCTGGACGTGGTGGACGCCGTCGCCGCGCCGGGCGGGCGCCCCGACATCCGCGTCTGCCTGGAGCTGGACGCCTCCTGGAAGCCGGCCGGCCCGCTGCACATCGGGGTCCGGCGCTCACCGGTCCACTCCGCGGCGCAGGCCGGTGCGCTCGCCGCCAAGCTGGTCAAGCGGCCGGGCTTCAAGCTCGTCGGCATGATGGCCTACGAGGCGCAGATCGCCGGCCTCGGCGACAAGCCTCGCGGTCAGGCCGTGCTGGCCCGCGGCATCCGGATGATGCAGCGCCGCTCCCTGCCCGAGCTGCTCAAGCGCCGGATGGCCGCGGTGCGGGCCGTCCGCGAGCACGCCGAGCTCGAGTTCGTGAACGGCGGCGGCACCGGCAGCATGGCGGCCACCGCCGCGGACCCGTCAGTGACCGAGGTCGCCGCCGGCTCCGGACTCTTCGGCCCGACGCTGTTCGACACGTACCGTAACTGGCAGCCCACGCCGTCGGCGTTCTTCGCACTCTCGGTGGTCCGGCGGCCCGCGCCGCGGATCGCGACGGTGCTCGGCGGCGGCTGGATCGCCTCCGGGCCGACCGGGCCGTCGCGGCAGCCGATGCCGTGGTTCCCCGAGGGCCTGCGCCTGCGCGGCGACGAGGGCGCCGGCGAGGTGCAGACGCCGCTGATCGGCGCCGCGGCGGACGAGCTGCGGCCCGGCGACCGGGTGTGGTTCCGCCACGCCAAGGCCGGCGAGCTGTGTGAGCACGTCAACGAGGTGCACCTCATCGACGGCGACACGGCCGCGCCGGCCCCGACGTACCGGGGAGAGGGACATGCGTTCCTCGGTTAGCGCCTCACGCCGGAACGTGACGGTGCAGGTACTCCCTGATGAGCGCCTTGGCCTCGGTGAGCACGGCCTCGTCGCCCGTCACGTCGCGCCGGAACGCCAGCTTGATCAGCGCGTCCGACGCCTCGACCGCGATCAGCAGCGCGAAGCGCAGCCGCGCCCGGTCCATCAGCTGGAACTGGTCGACAAGCAGCTCGGCGAGCCGGTCGGCGATGACCGCGTTGTTGTCCCGCTCGGCGTCGAGCAGATGCAGGTCAACCACGTCGCCGAAGTGCAGCGTGCGGAAGCCCGGCACGCTGCGGTGCATGTGAATGTAGGCGTCTATCGCCGCATCGACGCCGTCCCACCAGTGAGCGAACGTCTCGTTGGCGAAGCGTGCCGACAGACTCTGCAGGTACGCGTCCATGTTGCGCATGGCGAGGGCCTGGACGATGGCCCTCTTGTCGGGGAAGAACTGATATACCGAGCCGATGGCGACCTCGGCCCGCTCGGCGAGCAAGGTCGTGGTCAGTCCTTCGTACCCGACCTCGTCCACGAGCTCGGCGCAGGCGTCGAGCATGCGCTGGACCCGGGCAACGCTTCTGCCCTGCACCGGAACCCGGCGCAGTGGTCCGGTGGTGACGGTTGGTGTCGACACGCGTCGCCACTCCCTCTCAGCAGTATTAATCGGAACGTTACTCGGATCAACGAGCGAGAAGCATCGACGGGACGCCGACGACACCCGGCATTCCCGGTTTTGTGCGACTGTCCGCTCGTCGGGAGGACTCAGCCGTAATGACCAGTGACAACTCAACCCCCGTAGCCGCGCGTCACTGGCGCAATTGGGGCGGCAACCAGGAGTCCGTCGCCGTCGAGGTGTTGACCCCTGGCAGCGTCGACGAGGTGGCGGCCGTCGTCAAGGAGGCGTCCGCCACCGGACAGAAAGTCAAGGCCGTCGGCAGCGGACACTCGTTCACCGACATCGCGGTCGCCGACGACCGCCGGCTCCTGCTGCATCGCATGGGCGAGCTGGTGGAGATTTCCGGAAATCTGGTCACGGTCCAGGCCGGGATGCCGCTGCACCGGCTGAACCAGATCCTGGCGGAGAACGGCCTGGCGATGCCCTATCTGGGTGATATCGACCAGCAGACCGTCGCCGGCGCGATCTCCACCGGTACGCACGGCAGCGGCCGAAACCACTCGACCCTGGCCTCCTGTGTGGAGTCCGTGACACTGGTCACGGGCGCCGGTCAGGTGCAGAAGATCGACTCGGCCTCGCCGCACTTCCCCGCCGCGCGGATCGGCCTCGGCGCCCTCGGCGTGCTGGTCGAGGTGACCCTGCGCTGCGTCGAGGCGTTCACGCTGCTCGCCGACGAGCGGCCGATGCGCCTGGTCGACGTGCTCGACGGGCTGGACGAGCAGATCGCGACAAACGACCACGTCGAGTTCTACTGGTACCCCTACACCGACCGGGCCCAGCTCAAGCGCAACAACAAGGTGCAGGCCTCGGACCGGCCGCTGTCGCGGTTCCGCGGCTGGCTCGACGACGAGTTCCTGGCGAACACCGTCTTCCAGGGCGTCTGCCGGCTGGGCCGGGCGATCCCCGCCACCGTGCCGGCGATCAGCGCGGTCTCCGCCCGCGCCCTGACGGCCCGGACCTACACCGACCGCTCCGACCGGGTCTTCTGTACGCCGCGCCGGGTCCACTTCACCGAGATGGAGTACGAGATCCCCCGCGAGTGCCTGACCGAGGTGCTCTCGGCCCTGCCGAGGATCATCGAGCGGCTGCCGTTCAAGGTGCAGTTCCCGGTCGAGGTGCGGTTCACCGGCCCGGACGACGCCTGGCTGTCGCACGGCTACGGCCGCGACTCCGCCTACCTCGCCGTGCACCAGTTCAGCGGCAGCGAGTACGAGCCGTACTTCCGGGCCTTCGAGGCGGTCTGCGAGCCGCTGGGTGGACGCCCGCACTGGGGCAAGCTGCACTACCGGGACGCGGAATCGCTGCGCCGGGCGTACCCGAAATTCGGCGACTTCCTGGCCGTCCGCGACCAGCTCGACCCCGGCCGGGTCTTCTCCAACGCCTACCTCGACCGCGTGCTGGGGGCCTGAGGAAAAAAGTTATCCACAGGCCCATCCACAGGACTACTCGGCGTTGGCCCTGGCCTTCGCCGGGGTGGCCTTCTTCGCCGCCGGGGAGGCGTTGGCGGCACGCTTCGCCGGGGTGGCCTTCTTGGCGGCGGCCTTCTTCGCCGGCGCCTTCTTCGCGGCGGTCTTCGCCGGCGCGCCCTCGGCTCCGGCGGCCGCCTTCTTCGCGGGTGCCTTCTTGGCGGCCGCCTTCTTGCGCGGCGCCGGGCCCTTCGCGCGCTTCTCGGCGAGCATCTCGGAGGCCTGCGCGACGGTCAGCTCCTCGGGCGTCTGCCCGCGGCGCAGCGAGGCGTTGAACTCCCCGTCCGTCACGTACGGGCCGAAGCGGCCCTCCTTGATCACCATCGGCTTCTCGGTGAGCGGGTCCGGGCCCATCTCGCGCAGCGGCGGGGCCGCCGCGCGGCGCTGCCGCAGCTTCGGGGCGGCGAGCAGCGCGAGCGCCTCGTCCAGGGTGACGGTGAAGAGCTTGTCCTCGCTCTCCAGCGAACGGAAGTCCTCGCCGCGCTTCACGTACGGCCCGTAGCGGCCGTTGGCCGCGAGGATCTCCACGCCCTCCGGATCCTTGCCGACCGTGCGCGGCAGCTCCAGCAGCCGCAGCGCCTGCTCCAGGGTCAGCGTGTCCGGCGTCTGCGTCTTGAACAGCGAGGACTTGCGCTCGCCGCTGGAGACGTACGGGCCGTAGCGGCCGGACTTGAGCTGCACCGGCTCGCCGGTCGCCGGGTCGTCGCCCAGGCTGCGCTCGCCGCCGCCGCCGAGGAAGAGCTCGTTGACCTTCTCGGGGGTCAGCTCGTCGGGCGCGACACCCTCGGGGATCGAGACCCGGTCCTCCGGCGCCTCCTCGGTGGTCTCGGGCAGCGCCCGCTGGAGGTAGGGCCCGTAGCGGCCCACGCGGACCACCACGTTGCGGCCCGAGTCGTCCTTGAAGAGCTGGATCGAGTTGACCGCGCGGGCGTCGATCTCGCTGAGGTTCTCGGTCACCATCTTCTTCAGGCCGCCGGCCTTGGCGATCGAGTCGTCCGCGCCCAGGTCGCTGCCGAAGTAGAAGGAGGTGAGGAAGTCCAGCGCCGCGTGGTCGCCGCCGGCGATGTCGTCGAGCTGGGTCTCCATCGCGGCGGTGAAGTTGTAGTCGACAAGCCGCGGGTAGTGCCCCTCGAGCAGGCCGACGACCGCGAACGCGATGAACGACGGGATCAGCGCCTGGCCGCGCTTCTCCACGTACCCGCGGTCCTGGATCGTCCGCATGATCGACTCGTACGTCGACGGGCGGCCGATGCCCAGCTCCTCCAGGGCCTTGACCAGCGAGGCCTCGGTGTAGCGGGCGGGCGGCGAGGTGTGGTGGCCGACCGCGTTGAGCTCCTCGGGCGTCAGCGGCTGGTCCTTGACCAGGTTCGGCAGGCGGTGCTCGGTGTCCTCGGACTCGGCGTTCTCGTCGTCGGACGACTCGACGTAGGCACGCAGGAAGCCGGGGTCGGTGATCGTCTTGCCGCTGGCGCCGAAGTCGGCCTCCTCGCCAGCGGTGGAGACCGCCCGGATCCGCACCGAGACGGAGTTACCGACGGCGTCGGTCATCTGCGAGGCGACCGTGCGGCGCCAGATCAGCTCGTAGAGCTTGAACTCGTCGGCCGACAGCTCGCCGGCGACCTCGCCGGGTGTGCGGAAGTTGTCGCCCGCGGGGCGGATCGCCTCGTGCGCCTCCTGTGCGTTCTTGACCTTGCCCGTGTAGCGGCGGGGCTGCGGCGGCACGTTGTTCGGGCCGTACAGGTCGGCGATCTGGCGGCGGGCCGCGGTGATGGCGGTCTCGGACAGGTTCACCGAGTCCGTACGCATGTAGGTGATGTAGCCGTTCTCGTACAGCCGCTGGGCCGTGCGCATCGTCTGCGACGAGGAGAAGCGCATCTTGCGGGCGGCTTCCTGCTGCAACGTCGAGGTGATGAACGGCGCGTACGGCCGGCGCCGGTACGGCTTCTCCTCGACCCGGGTGACCGTGAACGGCCGGTCCTCGAGGCGCGCCGCGAGCCCGCGGGCCCCGTCGCCGTCGAGGTGCACGACGCCGGCGCCGGGCTTGACCCGGCCGGTCGTCGGCTCGAAGTCGCGGCCGGTGGCGATCCGGTCGCCGTCCAGCGCGATGAGCGTCGCCTGGAAGTTGCGGGTGCCCTCGACCTTGCCCTGCACCGAGAGCTGAGCGTTGATGTCCCAGTACTCCGCGGAGCGGAACGCCATCCGCTGCCGCTCGCGCTCGACAACGATTCTCGTCGCCACGGACTGGACACGCCCGGCGGACAGGCGGGGCATCACCTTCTTCCACAGGACGGGGCTGACCTCGTACCCGTAGAGACGGTCCAGGATGCGCCGGGCCTCCTGCGCGTCGACCAGGTCCCGGTCGATCTCGCGCGGGTTGGCGACGGCGGCCTGGATGGCCGACTTGGTGATCTCGTGGAAGACCATCCGCTTGATCGGGACCTTGGGCTTGATCGTCTCGACCAGGTGCCAGGCGATGGCCTCGCCCTCGCGGTCCTCATCCGTCGCGAGCAGGATCTCGTCGACTTCCTTGGCCAGCTTGGTCAGCTTGGCGATCTGCTGCTTGCGGTCGGAGGAGACGACGTAGAGCGCCTGGAAGCCGTTGTCGACGTCGACGCCGAGCCGCGCCCACGGCTCGCCCTTGTACTTGGCGGGGACGTCGGCGGCGTTACGCGGCAGATCGCGGACATGGCCGAAGGAGGCCTCGACGAAATAGTCGGGCCCCAGATAGCCGGCGATCGTCTTGGCCTTCGACGGGGACTCGACGATGACCAGACGGGTCGTCCTGGCTTTCTCCGGCACGGCGCTCCCATACTTTCCACTCGCTCGGCGTTCCGTCGCGGACGACGGACGTGCGGACGTTCAACGTAACGCGCCGGACGAGCTGACATTCCCCGGGCATGCAGAAGTCGGATGGTAACGGTCCGGCCACCGCATGCGTCCGACGGCGACACCGTACACCGGGAACACGGCGTCGTGTCGTACACAATCGGGGAAGATCATGCACTCGCGCCGCCCGGCCACAGCCGTTCGGGCGCCGCCGCGGGCCGCTCCCCGACCAGTTCCGCGAGGCGCGCGAGGCGCCTGCGACCTGCGATCACGTAGGCAGGACCGGCCTGGATCGTGCCCGCGAGCCCGGCCCGGGTCAGAGCGGCATCGGTCGCCTTGTCAAGAAAACCGTCGGGATCCAGACCAAGTGCGTATCCCTGAGGGCGCGGCTCGCCCGCCGCCGCGACCCAGAGCCGCAGCCGCGGCCCGCCGAGGAAGAGCTTGTCGGCGGCCGGCGGCCAGGCCCGGGCGAGCGCGTTCAACCTGCTGCTGAACGCGGTCCGGACCTCGAAAGCGACGGTACGGGGCTCAGCGTTCTCCTTCTTACCTACCGGCGCCTCCGCGAGGTCCTCCACGGGGCGCTCCGGCATGGGCGCGTCCGGCGGGTCGGCGGCCACCGGCTCCGCCGCGGGGACGTCCTGTGGATCGGCGGCCATCGTCTGCTCCACCGGCTCCGCCGTGAGCTCGGCGACCGGCTCGTCCCGTTCCTCGCCGGTCACCGGCGCCCAGTTGACCACCAGGCCGCGCGCGACCAGCTCGTCGACCAGCACGTGCACCCGCCAGGCGGCGTCGACCCGGACGCAGACCCGCGCCGTACCGCCCATCCGGTTCAGCCGGCCCGGGCCGGCGAGCAGGCCGGCCAGGTCGAACAGCGACGGGTCCGCCGCCTCGACCCCGAAGATCGACAGCTGCCGCCCGGCCGGCACGGTCGTGACCGCGCGCCGCCGGCCGCGCTGGGCGGGCTGAACCGGCGCGGGCAGCACCTCGCGCGGAATCAGCGGCCAGCCGGGTTCGGCCATGATCAGCGGGGCTCCATCATCGGCACTCGGGCGCCTCGTCGAACGCCTTCTTGAGCTCCTCGGAATCCAGCCGGCTGGTGTCCAGCTCACTCGCCCGGTATTCGGTGTTCAGGACCTCCACGACCGACGCGACCTTGGCGTAGAAGTCCTTGGACGGGCTGGTCGCGAGCGCCTCGACCCCCGTCTTGGCCCGCCCGTACGCGTCGCGCATCGCGCTCAGCGAGGCGGTGAAGCCCTCCGCGACCTCCTGGCCCTCGTCGACGTCGGGCACGCCGGCCCGCTGCACGCCGGCCCGAGCCTTCTCGCTTGCCGACTCCGCGCCGCCGAAGAGCCGCATGAGGTTCTCCTTGGCCTGCGCCGGCGTCGTCTCGGCGGTCATCTGTTGCTGGGTGCGGGTCGCCAGGGTGCCGATCTCGCTGCGCCAGGGCGATAGCACCGTGCAGACCGACGCGGCCCAGGCACGGGGTGCCGGACCGCCGGCGCAACCACCCAGTGTCACGACGAGCGAAAGAACGATGAGTGAGGATGCGGAGCGGGCCGTGCGCATGGATTGCAGCGTACGGCCATCACGCGGCGGAGGGCACCCGGCGAGTGCCGGGCGCCCTCCTGTACGTCGATCCAATCAGGCGCTGATGCGCTCCGACTGGGTTTCGGCGGCCGGGGTTTCCTCGCCCATCGAGATGGGCTTGCGCTTGCTCCAGACGACCGCGCCCGCCACGATCAGCGCCGCGACGACCGCGAGCGTGATCCGCGCCGCGTTGTTCTGCTCGGTGCCGATGCTGAGGGTGATCACGGCAGGCGCGATCAGCAGCGACACCAGGTTCATCACCTTGAGCAGCGGGTTGATGGCCGGGCCGGCGGTGTCCTTGAACGGGTCACCCACCGTGTCACCGATGACCGTCGCGGCGTGCGCCTCGGAGCCCTTGCCCCCGTACGCGCCATCCTCGACGAGCTTCTTGGCGTTGTCCCACGCGCCACCCGAGTTGGCCAGGAAGACGGCCATCAGGGTGCCCGCGCCGATCGCACCGGCCAGGTAGGAGGCCAGCGCGCCGGCGCCGAGGCCGAAGCCCACCGCGATCGGCGCCAGGATGGCGAGCAGACCGGGGGTGAGCAGCTCGCGCTGAGCGTCCCGGGTGCAGATGTCGACGACCTTGCCGTACTCGGGGCGCTGGGTGCGTTCCATGATGCCCGGGAACTCGCGGAACTGGCGGCGAACCTCCATCACGACCGCGCCCGCGGAGCGGGAGACGGCGTTGATCGCCAGGCCGGAGAAGAGGAACACCACCGCGGCGCCGATCAGCAGGCCGACCAGGTTGCGCGGGTTGGAGATGTTCAGCATGTTGAGGATCTCGGTGCCGATCCGGTCGGGCGAGATGCCCGCGTCCGCCAGCGACGACTGCAGGGTGTTCGTGTAGGAACCGAACAGCGCCGTCGCGGCCAGCACGGCCGTGGCGATCGCGATGCCCTTGGTGATCGCCTTGGTGGTGTTGCCGACCGCGTCGAGCTCGGTCAGGATCCGCGCGCCGTTCTCGTCGATGTCGCCGGACATCTCCGCGATGCCCTGCGCGTTGTCGGAGATCGGGCCGAACGTGTCCATCGCGACGATGACGCCGACCGTGGTCAGCAGGCCGGTGCCGGCCAGCGCGACCGCGAAGAGCGACAGCGTGATGGACGTGCCGCCGAGCAGGTACGCGCCGAACACGCCGGCGCCGATGAGCAGCGCCGAGTAGACGGCCGACTCGAGGCCGACGCTGATGCCGGCCAGCACGACGGTTGCCGCGCCGGTCTGCGACGACTTGCCGATGTCCTGCACCGGGCGCTTCTCGGTCTCGGTGAAGTAGCCGGTCAGCGCCTGGATGGCGGCGGCCAGCACGATGCCGATGACCACGGCGCCGATCGCGACCCAGCGCGGGTTGGCGCCGCTGGCGATCACGTCCGCGTCGATGCCGGCGTCGGCGCCGAAGCCCGCGAAACTGTCCGGGAGCTTGACGAAGCTGACGACCGCCACGATGACCGCGGAGAGCAGTGCCGAGATGTAGAACGCCCGGTTGATGGCCGTGAGGCCGTTCTTGTCCGAGGCCCGCAGCCGGGTGATGAAGACACCCACGATCGCGATGACCACACCGACCGTCGAGATGATCAGCGGGAAGATCAGACCGTCCGGGCCGAACGCCGCCTGGCCCAGGATCAGGGCCGCCACCAGCGTGACCGCGTACGACTCGAAGAGGTCGGCCGCCATGCCGGCGCAGTCGCCGACGTTGTCGCCCACGTTGTCGGCGATCGTCGCGGGGTTACGCGCGTCGTCCTCCGGGATGCCCTGCTCGACCTTGCCGACCAGGTCGGCGCCGACGTCGGCGGCCTTGGTGAAGATGCCGCCGCCGACCCGCATGAACATGGCGAGCAGCGCGGCGCCGAAGCCGAAGCCCTCGAGCACGGTCGGCGCGTCGTTGCGGTAGATCAGCACGACCAGCGCGCCACCGAAGAGGCCGAGGCCGACGGTGAGGAAGCCGACCACGCCGCCGGTGCGGAACGCGATGCCCATCGCCTTCTCGCGGCCGCCGGACTCGCCGGCCGCCGCGGCGACACGCAGGTTGGCCCGCGTGGCGAGCGCCATGCCGGCGCCGCCGATGAACGAGCTGAAGACCGCGCCGACGATGAAGAACAGCGACCGGCCGATCTTCACCGCGGTTTCGCTGTCGGTGTTGTGCACCGGCAGGAGGAACAGCAGCACGACCGCGATCACCACGAAGATGGCGAGGGTCTTGAACTGCCGGAACAGGTACGCGGACGCGCCTTCCTGCACCGCCCCCGCGATTTCTTGCATGTTTGTCGTGCCGCGACCGGCAGCGAGCACCGACTTGACGAAAACAGCGGCGAACGCCAGCGCCACCAGCGCAAAGGCGATCGCGACGATGACATACGTGACGTTTTCACTGCTTAGGGACACCCCGCCGCTTTCCGCGGCGAGATATACGGAGGTCCCGGACATCAATGTCCTCCTGTACGCCGAACGCACCCGACAGCGGACGAAACCGCGGGCGCACTCCCTGCTCGGGGAGACGACACCCGGGCCCGCGGAACGCGGGACCAGGGAGCAGTAGCTGATTACCGGCGTACTGTATCGGCCAGACGTGTCAGTGGTCACACCCGGATCCGGCCGTGTCGTGGTGATGTTTACCGCTGTGTTAGCGGTTGGCGCGGGAATCGGTTACGGCCTAGGCTCCGCTACTTGCCCGGGTGTCACCGCGCCCCGCGCCCAACATGGATTTCCGCAGACTTTTTCACCCGCGCGGTCCCGCCCGTTCGAGGTCAGCGGCGGTGCACGGGCCAGACCATGCGGACCTCGGTGCCGGCGCCCTCGTCGACCGGGCGCACCTGAAGATCGTCGACGAAGCCGGCCAGCAGCGCGAAGCCGACGCCGGTGGTCAGCGCCTCGTCGGTGAGCGACTCGTCGGCGAGCTCGTCCGGTGGCAACTTGGCCAGGCCGACACTCGCCTCGATCGGCGCGCGGTCGACGACCCGGACCGTGTAGGCGTCGGAGTCGGACATCTCCACCATGACCAGGTCCGGCAGGCCGTACTGGCGGTGCAGGGCGACCGCGCGGGTGCAGGCCTCGCCGATCGCCAGCCGGACCTCATCGAGAAGTTCCTCGGCGACACCGGCGCGCCGGGCCACCGCGACACCGACCAGCCGGGCGGTGCGGACATGCACCGGCGCGGGAGAGAACGACAGCCGAACCGTTGCCATCACGCCGACGGGTTGAGGTCGTCGCCATCTCCGGCCGACGTCGAGATGGCCGCCTCGACGGAGGGGAAGATCGGGAACACCTGGTCGAGCGCGGTGATCCGGAAGATCTTGAGCAGCGGTTCCTTCGAACAGACCAGGCCGAACGTGCCGTTCGCGGCGCGCAGCCGCTTCAGGGCGCCGACCAGCACACCCAGGCCGGTGGAGTCGAGGAAGTCGACGCGCGCGAGATCCACGACGACGTGCCGCGAACCGCCGTCGACCAACTCGACGAGGCGCTCACGCAGGCGGGGCGCGGTGTACACATCGACCTCACCGCCGACATCGAGCACCGTGTGCTCGCCGACAGCCCGGGTCGTCAGCGACAGCTCCATCGGTCCTCCTCCCTCGGGGTCAAGCCTTCAGGCAGCCGATCTCCACAGCGAATCTAACCACCGCCGGTCGGGGACCGCCGCGTCGGCACCTCCGTGGTACCCGTTTGAGGTTCGGGGTACGGCGGTGTCACAGTGCAGCACGTGACCACGACCGTCCCGGGCATTCCGGCCGCGCGCGGCGCGCCTCCCGGGCTCGGACCCGCCGAACTGCTGCACCGGCTGCGCGCCCGCGCCGTCGCACCGGCCGGCGGTTCGCCGCTCACCCACGTGCGCCGGGAACCCACCCGACCTGGGCGTACGACCTCCTGGCCCGGCTGGGCGGCGCCCGCGCTTGTCTCCGCGTACGAGGGTCTTGGCATCACGGCGCCGTGGGAGCACCAGGCCGCCGCGGCGGAACTGGCGCACGAGGGACAGCACGTCGTCCTGGCGACGGGCACCGCCTCGGGCAAGTCGATGGCGTACCAAATGCCCGGACTGACCAAATTGCTGATCGATCCGAGAGCGACGGTGCTGTATCTGTCGCCGACCAAGGCCCTGGCCGCGGACCAGTCGCGCGCGCTCTCCCGGCTGGGCCTCGACGGGGTGCGGCCGGCCACATACGACGGTGACACGCCGCGCGAGGAGCGCGAGTGGATCCGCCTGAACTCGCGGTTCGTGCTGACAAACCCGGACATGCTGCACCACACGCTGCTGCCGGCGCACACCCGCTGGGCCACCTTCCTGCGCCGGCTCTCGTACGTGGTGATCGACGAATGCCACACCTACCGGGGCGTCTTCGGCTCGCACGTGGCACACGTCCTGCGCCGCCTGCGCCGGCTGGCGGCCGGCTACGGCGGCGGGCCGACCTTCATCCTGGCGTCGGCGACCTCGGGCGACCCGGGCGAGGCGGCATCCCGGCTGACCGGCCTGCCGGTGACACCGGTGACCGAGGACGCGTCGCCGCGCGGGGCGGTGACGTTCGCGCTCTGGGAGCCGCCGCTGCTGCCCCCGTCCCTGGAATGCCCGTCCCTGGAAGACCCGTCCCTGGAAGACCTGGAGGTCGAGACCCCGCCCGTCCGCCGGTCGGCGCTGCGCGAGACAGCGGACCTGCTGACCGACGCGGTCGTCGCCGGCATCCGGACGCTGGCGTTCGTCCGCTCCCGGCGCGGCGCGGAGGTCGTCGCGACAATGACCCGGCGCGGCCTCGACGAGGCGGTACCGGGCCTGGGCGAGCGGGTGGCGGCATACCGCGCCGGCTACCTGAAGGAGGACCGGCGGGCCATCGAACAGGCCCTGCTCTCGGGCGAACTGCTGGCGCTGGCGTCGACGAACGCGCTGGAACTCGGCGTCGACCTGGTCGGCCTGGACGCGGTCCTGATCTGCGGCTACCCGGGCACGAGGGCGTCGCTGTGGCAGCAGGCGGGCCGCGCCGGCCGCGCGGGCGGCGAGGCGCTGGCGGTGCTGGTGGCCCGCGACGATCCGCTGGACACCTACCTGGTGCACCACCCGGAGGCGCTGTTCGGCCGCCCGGTCGAGGCGACGGTCATGGACCCGGCCAACCCGTACGTGCTGGGCCCACAGCTCTGCCGCGCGGCGTCCGAGGCGCCGCTGACGGAGTCGGACCTCGAGCTGTTCGGCGGCGCGCCCGCCCGGGTGGCCGCGGAGGCCCTGACGGCGTCGGGCGCACTGCGCCGGCGCCCGTCGGGCTGGTACTGGACGCACCGGGGCAGGCCGGAGGTCGACCTGCGCGGCACCGGCGGCGCCCCGGTCTCGGTGGTCGAATCGGCGACCGGCCGCCTGCTCGGCACGGTCGACCAGGGCTCGTCCCACGTGATGCTGCATGCGGGCGCGGTCTACCTGCACCAGGGTGCCTCCTATGTGGTGGACGACCTCGACCTGGAGGACGCGGTGGCCCTGGTCCGGGCGTCGGAGCCGGACTTTTCGACCCACGCCCGGGACGTGACGGAGCTGTCGGTGGTGTCGGTCCGCGAGTACGTGGATGCCGGCCCGGTGGGCCTGTTCCTCGGCGAGGTGGACGTGACCAACCAGGTGGTGTCGTACCAGCGGCGCCGCATCGGCTCGGGCGAGGTGATCGACACCCGGCCGCTGGACCTGCCGCCCCGCCAGCTACGCACGGTGGCGGTCTGGTTCACGATCTCGCCTCCTCTACTGGCGGCGTCCGGGGTGCGGGCACCGGACGTGCCGGGGTCGCTGCACGCGGCGGAGCATGCGGCTATCGGGCTGCTGCCGCTGATGGCCACGTGCGACCGCTGGGACATCGGCGGCCTGTCAACGGCGAACCACGCGGACACCGAGGCCCCGACGGTGTTCGTGTACGACGGGCACCCGGGTGGAGCGGGCTTCGCGGAACGCGCATACGGAACCGCGGCCGCCTGGCTGTCGGCGACCCGCAAGGCGATCGCGTCGTGCGGCTGCGAGACGGGATGCCCGTCCTGCGTGCAGTCACCGAAGTGCGGCAACGGCAACAGCCCGCTGGACAAAAACGGCGCAATCTCCGTCCTGGACGCGGTCCTAGGCGCCCTCCCAACCTGACCCGCCCGACGAAGAGAACTGGGCCCGACCGCGCAAGGCCGCACGGGGCAAACCCGAGCCGAACCCGCTCAAGCCGGGCCAGCCGGACCGGACCAAGCGAAGCCGGCCAAGCCGAGCCAGGCCGGGCCAGGCCGGGCCAAGCAGGGCCAAGCCGCGCTGGGCTGCGCTAGGTCGGGCTCGCCGAGGTCGAGCAGGGCAGGGTCACCCCGGCAAGGTGGGTCAGCCGGCTGGTGCGGTGATTGGGCCTGCTCGGGCGGCTGCTGTTGCCCGGCGGGTGAGGCCGGGTAGGGGCGTCACGGCCACCTCGACCTCGATCACGATGTCGAGGCCCTGTAGGTGGCACGAGGTCAGCCGGCCGCCGTTCGCGGCCACGAATTGTGCGGCTCTCCCGCACGCGGCCTCGCGGCCTTCGACCGCTCGGACCGCGCCGGCGAGGGCGCCGAGATCGGCCGCCGTCCGAGCGACGTGCCGGCCTGTTCGCGCCGCGCCGATCGCCGCCCCGGCGATGCCGGCCGCGACCAGCACCAGCCCGACCGCCAGCACGAAGATCGAAGCCGCCCCGCGATCCCGGCCGCATCGTCCCGGGCGGACTCGGCCGCATCTTCCCAGGCGGACTCGGCCGCAGCTTCCCGGGCGGACTCGTCCGTGCTCGTCATCGGCGCCGCAGGGCGGTTCGGTTGGTTCGTCGCGCGTCGGCCCGGACTTCATCGGACCCCTGCCGCCGCGCCCGATCCGCCGGACCCCGTCCCGTCCGGCTCTCGGGCAGCGGTCGCGGATGCCTCGACCGTGATCGACGGAAGGTGGCCGCCGAGGATCGGCACCGGCGCGCGGACCGTCACCGTCACCGCGTCCGCGTCGCCGGAGAGGTCGATCTCCGCACCGGCGGGTGCGATCCGGGCGGCGTTCTCGGTGCCGGGCCCGCCTCGGGCGGCGACCAGTGCGCCCTCGCGGGCCGCGTCGACGCATCGGCCCTTCGTCGTCACGGCGCCGACCGCGGTGAGGCCCGCGAACAGGAGCAGCATGAGCGCCGGCAGCCCGGCCGCCAGCTCGGCGGTGAACGCCCCGCGATCACGCCCGTGCGCCGGCAGGCGGACGGGCCACCGGCGCCCGCTCACTTCAGGGCCTCGTTGATGACCCCGGTCAGCGCCGCCTGTACGCCCGGGCTGCTGACCACCTTGTAGAGGACGCCGGCGAACGCGACGGCGGCGAGCGTGCCGACCGCGTACTCCGCGGTGTTCATGCCTTCGTCGCCTCGCAGGACCGCGAGGCGGGCGATGAGTCTGCGCACGTGGATCTCCTTCTTTTTCGGGTTGTCAGAGGACGTCGCCGAGGACGGCGACCACCACCGGCACCAGGCCGGCGAGCACGAAGGCGGGCAGGAAACAGAGCCCGAGCGGCAGCACGATGAGGACCCCGGCGCGGCGCGCGGCGGCATCGGCGGCCGCCGCCCGGTCGCCGCGCAGATCGTCGGCGATCCGGGTCAGCGCGCGGGCGAGCGCCCCGCCACTGGCGCTGGACCGGACCGCGGACGCGATGAGCCGGTTCGCGCCGGCGACGTCGGCCAGGTGCGCCCACGCCTCCGGGGGATCGGCACCGAGCCGTAGCGAACGGCCGACCCGGTCGAGCCGCTCACCCAGCGGGCCGCCGAGCGCCTCGGCGACGGCGGACACCGCCCGGTCGACGGGAGCGCCCGCCCGCAGCGCCGCGGCGAGAAGATCGCAGCTCAGCGGCAGGTCAGCGACGGCACGCAACCGCGCGTCCCGCACCTGCGCAGGCTCCCGTCGCCGCAGGTGACGCTCGACCGCGAACCCGACGGCGAGCCCGATGACGGCCGCCCACCAGCGCCCGCCGAACGCCGTCACCCCGATGCCGGCGGCGACCGCGATGAGAATCCGCGAGGCCCGGCGCGATGAGGCCAGCGGCGGCCCGTCCAGCCGGGACAGGCGCCGGGCGACACCGCTCACGGACGCACCTCACCCGCGAGCGGCGCCATGTCGGGCAGCGAGGCCACCTCGTGCGGACACGCCACGCCCTCCTGGCCCGCCGACTTCCCTGGCCCGGGTATCTGCGCGGCGAGCAGCAGTGCGGCCGCACAGCACGGCCGGAACGGCACCCGCACCGGCCCGCCAGGGCGGAGCACCGCGGCGGCGCCACACGTCGGCTCGGTCATCGGGCCGGCCCCCCAGGACGGAGCACCGCAGCGGCGCCACACATCGGTTCGGTCATCGGGCCAGTCCCCCAGGACGGAGCACCGCAGCGGCGCCACACATCGGTTCGGTCATCGGGCCAGCCGCCGGGGCGGAGCACCGCGGCGGCGCCACACATCGGTTCGGTCATTGCGCCGGCCCGTTCGCGAGCCGGTCCGCCCAGAGCAGCCCGGCCGACTGCAACAACACCGCGCCGACCGCGCACGCCGCGCCGAGCGGCGTATGCAGCAGCACCTGAAGCGGATCGGCGCCGACGCTGTAGCCGAGCCCGATCCCGCCGACCGGCAACGCCGCCAGCAGCAGGGCCGTGGCCTGGGCGCCTGCGGCCTGCGCGGCCGCCGTCGCCCGGGAACGGTCGTCCGCCCGCGCGTCTGCCTCGATCCGCTCGACCAGGTCCGCGGCGGGCGCGCCGGTGCGCTCGGCCAGCCGCCACACGGCCGCGGCCAGATCGGCGAGCCGCCGATCCGCCGGCGAGTCCCCCGGCGAGCCGAGTGGGCCCGACACCGCGGAAGAGCCACCCATCGCCAGACCCGCGCGCAGGTCGGCAGCGAGGGCGGTGAGCTCGTCGAGGCTGCGGGACCGTGCCGCCGCTGCCCGCCGCCGGGCCGCCCGCCGCAGCACCGCCCGCATGCCGAGCACGCCGCCGGCCGCCAGGACGAAGCCCGCCACCGGGCCCGCCGCGATCATTCCCGCCGTCGCCCCCGACAGCGCGGCGGCACCCAGGACCCGCCTCGGCCGGCGGCCCGAGAACTCCCGCGCCCACTCCCGGAGCCGTCCAAGGTCCACTCTGGGCACGGCCGGCCGCGCGGGCCGCCGCTCCTCGAGCCGGCGAATGACCGTGCGCGCGGGCCAGACCGCCACCGCGGCGGCCGCGGCGAGCAGCACGGCCGCCAGCACCCACACCGCCCAGCTCACGGCCGCGCCGCCAGGACCGGCGGCACCGCGACGCCGCGTTCGGCCAGCTGCCGGGCCAGCGACTCCGCGCCCGGTCCCGCACCGCGACCCCGCCGCCAGGCCGGCACCACGGTGACCAGCCGCTGCTCCCCCTCGGGCAGCAGCACCCCGACCGACTCGAGGACCCGGCCCCGATCGGTACGCCGGACCTGAAGCACGACCTGTAGGGCGGCCAGCACCTGCGCATGCAGCGCGGCCCGCGGCAGCCCGCCGAGCATGCCCAGCGCCTCCAGCCGGGCCGGGACGTCGGCCGGCGCGTTCGCGTGCAGGGTTCCGGCACCGCCGTCGTGCCCCGTGTTGAGGGCACCGAGCAGGTCGACGATCTCGGCGCCCCGGCACTCGCCGACGACGAGCCGATCGGGGCGCATCCGCAGTGCCTGGCGCACCAGGTCGGTGAGGCCGACCACGCCCGCGCCCTCGACGTTCGCGGTCCGCGCCTGGAGCGCGACCACGTGCGGGTGCAGCGGCCGCAGCTCGGCGGCGTCCTCGACCAGCACGATCCGTTCGGTGTGTGGCACCAGGGCGAGCAACGTGCCGAGCAGCGTCGTCTTGCCCGAGCCCGTCCCGCCCGTGACCAGGAACGCGAGCCGCGCATCGACGACGGCGGCCAGCAGCGGGGCCAGCTCCGGCGGCACCGTGCCGTGCTCGACGAGATCGCCGAGGCTGAACGGCCGCTGCCGGAACGTCCGCAGCGACAGGTACGGCCCGCCGGTCGCCACCGGCGGCAGCACCGCGTGCAGCCTGGTCCCGTCGGGGAGCCGCGCGTCGGCATAGGGCTGGCCGTCGTCAAGCCGCCGACCGCACGCTCCCGCGAGGCGCTGGGCCAGCCGCCGGACGTCGTCGGGGCCGCCGAGGGCGACGGCCGCGCGCCGCAGGCCGTCCCCGCGGTCGACCCAGACCTGCACGCCATTCACAAGCACATCAGTGACCTGCGGATCTTTGAGCAGCGGCGCCAGCGGACCGGCACCGATGAGCTGGTCATGGACCCGGTCGGCCAGGCGCAGCACGGTCGTGTCCCCGAGCACCGCCGCGCCCGGCTCGCCCCGCACAGCGGCGACCACGGCGGCCGGCGTGGCGTCAACCCCGTCGGCGGCAAACCGCCGCCGCACCCGTTCGGCGACACCAGCCGACGCCGGCCCACCCGACCCGGCCCCGCGCAGGGCATGCCGCCCGGCCGAGGCAGACCCGACAACGAACCCAGCCGGACCAACCGGCTCCGACCACCGCGAGCCCGGCCGGTCCGCCGAGGCAGACCCGACAGCGAACCCAGCCGGACCAACCGGCCCCGACCACCGCGAGCCCGGCCGGTCTGCCGGGGTGGACGCGGCGGCCGTGCCCGGGATGAACGGCGTCGCGGTCATGCCGCGACCCCGGACCGCTCGTCGGTTGCCAGCTGCCTGAGCAGTCGTTTGCACAGCTCCGCGAGCGGTCCGCGCCCGTCCGCGGCTGGCGCGTCGCCCTTCTCCAGCGCCCGGCAGACCGCGGCCTCCGGCCTTAGGGATCCCGCCAGCGGCAGCCCGATGGACCGGGCCACCTCGCGCGCCTTGAGTTTGCCCGGCGCCGGTCCCCGCACCACCACCGCGAGATTCGGGCAATGCAGGCCGGCGACGGCCGCGACCCTGGCGGCCGCCGCGGTCGCCCGCAGTTCGGCCGGCACGATCAGGATCGCGCGGTCGGCCGCCGCCAGCGCCAGCGCCGCGGCGTCGTCCAGCTGGCGGGGCAGGTCCGCGATGATCACGTCGCGGCCGCGGCGGGCGGCGTCCAGGGTCGCGGCCATCGCCTCGCCGGGCACCGCGAGCACCTCGTCGCGGGCGAACGACAGCAGCACCAGGTCACCCCGGTGCGGCAGCGCGGTGAGCAGCGCCGGCGGGTCGACCCGGCCGCCCGCGCCCGTGAGCGCCGGCCAGCGCAGCCCGTCGACGCCCTCCCAGCCCAGCACCAGGTCGAGACCGCCACCGACCGGGTCGGCGTCGACAAGCAGCGTGCGATGGCCGGTGCGCACCGCGGTCACGGCGAGGGCACCCGCCAGAATGCTGGCGCCCGCGCCGCCACGGCCGCCCATCACGGCGAGGATCCGGCCCGGCGGGGTCGCGTCCGGGCGCTCGGCGAAGCGGTCGACGAGCCAGGGCTCGGCCGCCGGCAGCTCGGCGACGTGTTCGGCGCCGAGGCTCTCGGCCACCTCCCACGCGGCCACCACCGCCGGGGTGTGGCCCACTATGACCATTCGCGGTCTCCGCGGGAGGCGGGCGCGTAGGCAGGCCGCCGCCTGGTCCACGCCGATCATCACCAGTGGGGCGGCCGCGAAGCGCGCTCGGGCCGCCACCGGGTCCGGGGCGACGTCGACCTCCGTGCCACCCGCCGCGGCCAGGCGCAGCAGGTCGTCGAGGAGGTCGGGATCGGCGGTCACGACGAGCGGCAGGCGCGGTCCGGTTCGGACGGAAGTGCGGGCTGACATCGCGGCTCCACGGGTACGGCGGGCGGTTGGGCACCCACCGTTCCGCTCCTCCGCGGCCCGCTCAACCGGCTGGCTCCCGCCTGTGGATAACTCCCCTACCTGTGGACAGCTCCCGCCAGACCGGCCGATCTGCTATCGGCAAGCACAAAAAACTCGGGCGCCCTGCCACCTCTGTACGGAGGTAGCAGGGCGCCCGAGATCTCGAAGCCCCTTCGGACGCCGGTCGGCGCCCGGCCTACAGCGTGGCCAGCATTAACAGCATTCCGGTTGCCAAGACGCCGACGACCACCGCGAAGATGGCCCGGCCCCGGCCATGGCTACGGTCGCGCGAGGCCTTGGAAAGTGCCCAGACACCGAGGCCGAGCGCCACCGGACCGAGGAACCAAAGCACGATGGCGAACAACGCCACATAACCCGCGGCGATCGACTGCCAGGACCGCCCGGTCGGCACCATCCAGTGCGCGGCACTGCCCGGCGACTGCCCAAAGCCCGCCGACGCCGGCAAACGCGACGCACCCGTGTAAGAGCCCGGCGCGTACTGGTTCGGCGTCGCCGGCACTCCCAGATTGGGATCCGCTGCATAACGCCCATCCGGGTGGAAATCGGCCGGAGCGGGCGGGTAGTGATGCGCCATATGCGAACCCCTTCCGTATCGGCCACCAAGGTGACCGCGGCCGGAGCAGATGGCCGGCACCCACACGATCGGCTCGACCACCCGGCACCTAAGCCGCGAACGCGCCACAGCCCGCAAGCTTGCCGCCCCACTACACACTCGACGCTGTCCGGCGATGTCGGCCAACCGGGGACACCGTCGATGGGTAAGGATCAGCTTCACGACGCGAAGGTGGACGTGAAGATCGCACTCTGCGGCCTGTGGATCGCCACGCTCTTCGTGTTCGCCTACGTCGACCGTAACCGCCGCCGTGACGATCGTCGGCCAGAGCTGGATCTACTACATCCTCGGCACCGCCGTCGAGTTGGCGCTCCTGCTAACCATCGTCAGAGTCGCCTGGACCTGGCCGCAGAACCGTACGGATCAGTGAAGGGTAGGCCGGTAGATCAGCTCCTGGATGCGGCCGTCGAGCGTCCGGCTCTCAAGCAGCTCCAGGTCGAAGTCGGCCGCACCCCGGAAGATCGGCTCCAGGCCGTTCTGACCGGTGATGACGGGAAAGATCGTCACCTGTACGCGGTCGACCAGGCCGGCGGCCATCAACGCCCGGTTAAGCGACAGGCTGCCGTGCGACCGCAGCGGCACCTCCGACCGCTCCTTGAGCCGCGCGACAACGTCGACGGCGTCGCCGCTGACAACGGTCGCGTCCGGCCAGTCGAGAGGTTCCGTCAGCGTCGTCGACACCACCGTCGCCGGCATGTTCCACATCCGGGTGACCCACGGGTCACGCACCGCTTCCTCGGTGTTCGAGGCCAGCAGGCCGGCGAACGTCCGATACGTGTTGGCGCCGAAGACCATCCGCTGCTTGGCCTCGTACAGGGCGAGGCGGTGCTCGAGCAGCTCCGGGCCCTGCTTACCCCAGTAGCCCGTCCAGTCGCCGGTAGCGGCGCCGTAGCCGTCGAGGCTGGCAAAGATATCGAAGGTGTAGGTAACGGCCATGTCGTTCACCTCGGTAGTCCTGTGGCCGCCCGTCGGGCCGCCTCTCACTTCCGCTACGAACGCCGCCGCCCCGAATCGACACGATCCGCCGAACACCCGCCGCGACCGGGCCGGAAACGCGACCGGGCCGGGAAAGGGAACGACCCCCGACGGGGGAGTCGGGGGCCGTCCTGAGATTCGGCTCCGGGGGGGTCGAGCCGAATCGGACCCGGTGATCGCGGGGGGCGCAACCACCGAGAATTCGGGTGGGATTGTCGCTACAGCAGGCCGACAACGTGAATCCCTGTCGCAACATAAGCATGCCTCAGTACCGCGCCACCGTCGAGTACCCAGGGTGACCGTCCTTCTCATGTCGCGCTTCCGTGACCACTCGGCGCCTCCTGGGCCGCCGCTATGCACCATGCGGCTACACTTTCGGCCCGTGGGCCAGAGTGCCGCGTTCTTCGACCTCGACAAGACCGTCATAGCCAAGTCCAGCGCGCTGGCCTTCGGACGGCCTTTCTACCGCGATGGGCTGATCAGCCGCCGCGACGTCGTGAAATCCGCCTACGCCCAGCTGATGTTCCGGCTCGGCGGCACCGACGAGCAGACCATGGCGCGCACCCGCGACTACCTGGCCGCCCTGTGCAAGGGCTGGAAGGTCGAGCAGGTGCAGCAGATCGTGGCCGAGACCCTCGAACAGCTCATCAACCCTTACGTGTACGCCGAGGCCGCGGTCCTCATCGGCGAGCACCAGGCGGCGGGCCGCGACGTGGTGCTGGTCTCGGCGTCGGGCGACGAGATGGTGCGCCCGATCGGCGCCCAGCTGGGCATCGACGACGTGATCGCGACCCGGATGGGCATCGTCGACGGGCGCTACAGCGGCGAGGTGGAGTTCTACGCGGCCGGCCCGAGCAAGGTCGCCGGCGTCCGCGCGATGGCCGCCGAGCGTGACTATGACCTAGCGGAGTGTTACGCCTATTCGGACTCGAGCAGTGACCTGCCGCTGCTGGAGGCGGTCGGCCACCCGAGCGTGGTCAACCCGGACCGGACGCTGCGCAGGGTGGCGCTGGAGCGCTCGTGGCCCGTGCTGGAGTTCCGCCACCCGATCCCCCTGGGCCGCAGGCTGCGGGAACGCCCCGCGGTGCCGGTCGCCGCGGCCGCGATCGGCGTCGGGGTCGGCGTGGCGATCGGCCTGGCCATCTACGGCCGGCACCGCCGGACCCGCGCCGCCATGGCGTAAGGGGTCACACGGCCTTAAGCGCAAAGCGTCTGACGGATGACGGTAAGTAACTTTTTCCCGCCGGAACCCTGGCGATCAAGCGCTGACCGGCGTAGAAAGAACACGCGGACCTCGGAGCAGGATCCGTGCACGGCCACCGGGAACCCACGCGCGATCAGCCACGGCAGGCACGTTGCGGCGGCACCTCATCAGGACTGTCGACAACGACCCAGGTGCACGCTTGATAACCCGGTCTGGACGTGCGAAGCGGCGGCGCCTCCTCGGAGGCGCCGTCCTCACGTTCAGGCCGCCGCGATCGCGGCCCGGTGCCGGTTGCGCAGCTCCTGGTAGACCGCGCGGAACACGTGCGGCCGGGAGTGGAAGTCGACGCCTTGTGCCCACAGCTCCGTGTTGACCGTCGTCCCGTCGTGGCGCTCGATCAGGACGGTCATCCCGCCCTCGATCTCCCACCCGCCGATCCGGTGTGTGTGCCGGTGCAGCCGGACGTGCGCGATGTCCGCCCAGCTCAGCGTCCGTGACCGGAGCAGCCCCCGGATGCGCACCCCGCCCGGACCGACGTAGACACCCATCTCGCAGATCCGCCAGCCGCCCACCACCCAGCCGGCCGCGATGGCGCCGGCGACGATGCGGACGAGCGGCTCGGCCAGCCCGAACTGCTCGACGGTCGCCCACCCGAACAGGGCTAGCGCGATCGCCTCCCAGCCGATCACGAGCCAGCGGCCGGTGCCGGGCGTGTACGGGCGGACCCACTCGTCTCCCACCACGCGAGTATGCCCACGACGCGCGGTCCGGGTAAACGCATCGGGACGCTATCCGCCCGCAGGGGCGAGGACCTCGTCGCCGATCGCCGCGATCTCGTCGGCACCCGCCGAGACCGCCGCCGCGTAGTGCCGCAGCCAGGACCGCACGCCGTCCGGGGTACCCGTGGCGTACGCGCCCGCCGAGCCGACGTACTCGGGCTCGCGGGCCAGGTGGCCGGCCTCGACGCCGACGAGGCCGCGCGGGTCGAAGCCGCGCCCGATGAGCGTCAGCCGCGCGGCCGCCCGCGCGACGACCCCGGAGGGGCCAGCGAACGGCCTCAGGGTGATCAGTTCGGCGTGCACGATCGCGGCGAGCAGCATCGGAGGGGTCCGATCGTTTCCGGCCACGAGCCCGGCCAGCGCGTCGATGCGGTCCGCACCGCTCTGCAGCCGCCCGAGCGCGTCGTCGGGCACCACGCCGTTGGCCGCGAGCATGTGCAGCCGGGCGAGGACCTGGCGCGGCGCGCGGGGCCAGAGGTCCACCAGCCCGCCGAGCCCCTCGGCGACCCGCAGGGCGCCCTGGAGCACGGGATCGGTGACCGTTCCGGCGCGTACCTCCTCCAGGTCGTACCGGTGGTCCTCGAGGGCCGCGCTGGCGACGGAGGCGCGCAGGCTGACCTCGGCGGCGACCTGGCCGCCCTTGCGGCGCAGCGAGCGATGCCGCAGCGCGGCGTCGACGCGTTCCCGGGCGGCGGTGAAGGCGGGCTCGACGTCGGCGAGCGCGAGCAGCGGGGCGAGCGGATCCGGAGTCACGGGGCAACGGTAGCCGGAAAAAGACCCGAAACACGGGATGCGCGAAGCGGCTCAGAAGTGGCAAGATTCGCGCAGTATCGATCATGTCGTGCCCGATTGGCGCGCACCGAGTGCCGCTCGGCGCGGCCAGAAGACGCTATCTCGCCGGGTACCCCCGGCAGAACTAGTGTTCACACAAGCCCTCATGAGCGAGCGAATCATCAATAACAGGGAAGCGGAGCCCCGGCATGAGTGAGACGTTGGAGAACCTGTACTCGGAGACGCGGACGTTCCCGCCACCGGCCGGCCTCGCCGCGAGCGCCAACGTCAAGGCGGAGGCGTACGACGAGGCCGCCGAGGACCGACTGGCGTTCTGGGAGAAGCAGGCCGAGCGCCTCGACTGGGCCGAGCGGTGGGACCAGGTGCTCGACTGGTCCAACGCGCCGTTCGCCAAGTGGTTCGTCGGCGGCAAGCTCAACATCGCGTACAACTGCGTGGACCGCCACGTCGAGGCCGGCAACGGCGACAAGGTCGCGATCCACTGGGAGGGCGAGCCCGGCGACAGCCGCACGATCACCTACGCGGACCTGCTCAAGAGCGTGTCCCAGGCGGCGAACACGCTCACCGAGCTCGGCGTGACCGCCGGCGACCGGGTCGCGATCTACCTGCCGATGATCCCGGAGGCCGCGGTCGCGATGCTGGCCTGCGCCCGGATCGGCGCGCTGCACAGCGTCGTCTTCGGCGGCTTCTCCGTCGACGCGCTCGCCACCCGGATCCAGGACGCCGACGCCAAGCTGGTCATCACGGCCGACGGCGGCTACCGGCGCGGCAAGCCGTCCGCGCTCAAGCCGACCGTCGACGAGGCCGTCGCGCAGTGCCCGAGCATCGAGCACGTGCTTGTCGTACGCCGTACCGGTGAGGAGGTGACCTGGGGCGAGAAGGACCTGTGGTGGCACGAGACGGTCGAGCGGGCGGACGACCGGCATGAGGCGCAGGCCTTCGACGCCGAGCACCCGCTCTTCATCCTCTACACCTCGGGCACGACCGGTAAGCCCAAGGGCATCCTGCACACCACCGGCGGCTACCTGACCCAGGCGTCGTACACGTTCAACGCGGTCTTCGACATCAAGCCGGAGAGCGACGTCTACTGGTGCACCGCGGACATCGGCTGGGTCACCGGGCACTCCTACATCGTCTACGGCCCGCTCTCCAACGGCGCCAGCCAGGTCATGTACGAGGGGACACCGGACACGCCGCACAAGGGCCGGTTCTGGGAGATCGTCGACAAGTACCGGGTGAGCATCCTCTACACCGCGCCGACCCTCATCCGGACCATGATGAAGTGGGGCGACGACATCCCGGCCAAGCACGACCTGTCGTCGCTGCGCCTGCTCGGCAGCGTCGGCGAGCCGATCAACCCCGAGGCCTGGATGTGGTACCGCGAGCACGTCGGCCGCGACAACTGCCCCATCGTGGACACCTGGTGGCAGACCGAGACCGGCGCCATGATGATCTCGCCGCTGCCCGGCGTCACGGCGTCTAAGCCCGGCTCGGCGATGACCCCGCTGCCGGGCATCTCCGCGGACGTGGTCAACGACGAGGCGGAGTCGGTGCCGAACGGCGGCGGCGGGTTCCTGGTGCTGCGCGACCCGTGGCCGTCGATGCTGCGCACGATCTGGGGTGACGACAAGCGCTTCATCGACACGTACTGGTCGCGCTTCGGCAAGGGCGCCGGCGTGGGCGACGAGTGGGTCTACTTCGCCGGCGACGGCGCCAAGAAGGACGACGACGGCGCGCTCTGGCTGCTCGGCCGGGTCGACGACGTCATGCTGATCTCGGGCCACAACATCTCCACCACCGAGGTGGAGTCGGCGCTGGTCTCGCACCCGTCGGTGGCCGAGGCGGCCGTGGTCGGCGCGACCGACCCGACGACGGGCCAGGCGATCGTGGCGTTCACCATTCCGCGCGGCAATGTGGACACTTCCGGCGACCAGGGCGAGCAACTCATTCAGGACCTGCGCAACCACGTGGCCAAGAAGCTGGGCCCGATCGCCAAGCCGCGTCAGATCATGCTGGTGGCCGAGCTGCCCAAGACCCGGTCCGGAAAGATCATGCGGCGCCTGCTGAAGGACGTGGCCGAGCACCGTTCGCTCGGCGACGTCACGACGCTCCAGGACTCCGCCGTGATGGACCTGATCTCCTCCGGCATGCAGGGGAGCAAGTCCGAAGACTGAGACAACCATCTATTGACGGCGGCAGACCTGCGATCGTAGGGGTCTGCCGCCGTTTCAAGGCTACGGCCCAATTTCTGGCCATTTGCCGGTGCTTGCAATATGGAAAAACCATAACGGGTCTCTATCGTCCATCAATGTCGCCAACCCCTTCCTACGCATCGGTGCGTTTGCATACGTTCACGTGAGCTCCGAATCCGGGGCCGAAATACCGCCGTCCGCTGCACCCAGCGTGCGGTCACGTCAACGGAGGTACACGTAGTGCGCAAGGTGGTCGCAGGACTGCTGGGCGCCGCGATGGTCACCAGTGTCGGGGTCTTGCTCCCCGCCGGTGCCAACGCCGCCCCGCCGGTCGATCCCGCCCCAGCCGCCGCCAAGGCCAACTCGGCGCCGGTCGACGATCTGCCCAACCCGCTGGAGGACAAGCGCCGCTCGCTGCGCGACGCCGCGGTCGCCGACGTTGTCAGCGGCAAGGCCAAAGCGGTGACGAAGAACGGCAGCACGGTCGTCAAGGTCGGGCGCACCCAGGGCTCCGGCGCGACGAACCGGTCCGTGCCCAAGGCGGGCAAGGACCAGTACGTCGAGGTCGCCCGCGAGCGGACCGACCGGATCTTCGTGATCCTCGCCGAGTTCGGCAACGACCGGCACCCGAGCTACCCCGATGTGGATAGCAACCCCGCGATCCCCGGACCGACCACCTTCGAGGGGCCGCTGCACAACAAGATCCCGGCGCCGAACCGCGCGGTCGACAACTCGACCGTCTGGCGCTCGGACTACTCGCCCGCCTTCTACCGCCAGCAGTACTTCGGCGAGGGCGCCGGCGTCGAGTCGGTAAAGACCTACTTCGAGAGCCAGTCGTCCGGCCGCTACTCGGTCGACGGCGAGGTCACCGACTGGGTCAAGGTCAACTACAACGAGGCGCGTTACGGCCGCGACCTCTGCGGCAGCAACGTCTGCAGCAACACCTGGGCGCTGGTGCGTGACGCCGCGAACAAGTGGGTCGCCGACCAGCAGGCCGCGGGCCGCAGCGACGCCGACATCGCCGCCGACATGAAGTCGTTCGACCAGTACGACCGCTACGACTTCGACGGCGACGGCAACTTCAACGAGTCCGACGGCTACATCGACCACTTCCAGATCGTGCACGGCGGCGGCGACGCGGCCGACGGTGACCCGCAGCAGGGCGAGGACGCCATCTGGAGCCACCGCTGGTACGCCTACGGCACCGACCAGGGTCGCACCGGCCCGAGCGGCAACCTGCTCGGCGGCACCCAGATCGGCAACACCGGCATCTGGATCGGCGACTACACCATCCAGCCGGAGAACGGCGGCCTGAGCGTCTTCGTGCACGAGTACACGCACGACCTCGGCCTGCCGGACGACTACGACACCTCCGGTGGCGGCGACAACAACAACGAGCACTGGACGCTGATGGCGCAGAGCCGGCTCAGCGCCAAGGACGACCAGGGCATCGGCACCCGTCCGGGCGACCTCGGTGCCTGGAACAAGCTCCAGCTCGGCTGGTTCGACTACGAGACCGTCGTGGCGGGTCAGTCCAAGACGCTGAACCTCGGGCCGCAGGAGTACAACACCGCCAAGCCTCAGGGCGCGGTCGTGGTGCTGCCCGACAAGGAGGTCACGACCGACCTCGGCGCGCCCTACGCGGGTGCGGGGCAGTTCTTCTCCGGCAACGCGGATGACCTGAACAACTCGCTGAGCAAGAGCATCGACCTGACCGGCAAGACCACCTCGGCGGTCACGCTCAAGGGCCGTTACGACATCGAGGCCGACTACGACTACCTGTACTTCGAGGCCTCGGAGGACAACGGCGCGACCTGGACCCGGCTGAACGGCACCATCAACGGCGCCGCTTTCCCGACGGACGCCAGCAACACCCCCGCGCTGACCGGCAGCACCGGCGGCGCCTGGGCCGACATCGCGGTTCCGCTGAACGCGTACGCGGGCAAGAAGATCACCTTCCGCCTGCACTACCTGACGGACGGTGGCGTCTCCGAGGGCGGCTTCTTCGGTGACGACATCACCGTCACCGCGGACGGCGCGACCGTGTCGACCGACGGCGCCGAGGGGACCACCACCTGGACGCTGAGCGGGTTCACGATCGTCGGTGCCAGCTCGACCAAGCTGTTCGACAACTTCTACATCGCGGGCCACCGCAGCTACGTCTCGTACGACAAGTACCTGAAGACGGGCCCGTACTTCTTCGGCTACCAGCCGGCGAAGCCCGACTACGTCGACCACTACGCGTACCAGGAGGGTCTGCTGATCTCCTACTGGGACACCTCGCAGGTCGACAACAACACGAACGTCCACCCGGGCTCGGGTCGCAACCTGATCATCGACAGCCGGCCGGCGCCGTTCTACAACCTCGAGGGCCTGCCGTGGCGCGCCCGCATCCAGGTGTACGACGCGCCGTTCAGCCTGAAGAAGGCCGACTCGTTCACGCTGCACATCAACGGCAAGGCCAGCTACATCCGTGGCCAGGCCGCGCAGCCGCTGTTCGACGACACCAAGAAGTACTTCTACTCCGAGCTGCCGAACCAGGGCGTCCTGCTCCCGGCCGTCGGCGTGAAGGTCAAGGTTGTCGACGTGAACGGCACCTCCATCAAGGTCAAGATCAGCTGATCCATCGGTAACACCGAGCGGCGCCCGGGGAGTCTCTCCCCGGGCGCCGTCTCATTTCGGAACCATCCGCTCCCGGGTGACGTCGGAGGGTAATGGCCATGAACCGCGCCCCGATCGCCGTGCTGTTGATGACGACACTCCTCGCCGGCTGCTACCAACCGGGCGAAACCGGTCAGGCTCCGCTGCCCACGCAGCCGCGGCCGACCGCGCCGCCGAGCGAACCGACGGACGCGTTCCAGCAGAACGATCTGATCGTCGGAACGGTCAACCGCGGCGGTTCCGGACCCTGCTACGGCCTGATCACGGACGACGGCAAGCAATTCGCCCTCTACGAGAATCGGGGGCGCGAATTGGTCAAGGGCACCCGGATCCAGGTACGGGCCGAGCCGTCGCTGCTGCGCATCGACTGTGGAACGGGCGACCTCTACCAGGTGACAGCCCTGGACGTGCTCGACTGACCCGTTTGTCCATCGACACAGAGTCACATCGCGTAAAGATCTACTTTCAATTGCGACAAGCACTTCCATAGATCGGAGTGTTTGCATACCTTCACGTGAGCCCCGAATCGTCGGGGCCGTTTACCGCCGTTCCGCTGCACACAGCGATCGGTCACGTCAACGGAGGTACGTAGTGCGCAAAGTAGTCGTGGGACTACTCGGCGCCGCGATGGTCACCAGCGTCGGGATCATGCTCCCGGCTGCGGCGACCGCGGCGCCCCCGGTGGATCCGGCTCCGGCGAAGGCCAGCAAGAAGGCCCCGGTCGACGACCTCCCGAACCCGTTCGAGGACAAGCGCCGTGAGCTGCGCCAGGAGGCCGTCAACGGCATCCTCAAGGGCACCGTCAAGACGCAGAAGCGCGGCGGCAGCACCATTGCGAAGATCGGCAAGACCCACGGTGGCGGCGAGACCCACCGTCGCGTCGGCCGCGGTGGTCAGGACCAGTACGTCGAGCTCGGCCGCGAGCAGACCGACCGGCTCTTCGTGATCCTCGCCGAGTTCGGCAACGACCGGCACCCGAACTACCCGGACGTCGACAGCGACCCGCTCACCGCGGGCCCGACGACGTTCGAGGGGCCGCTGCACAACAAGATCCCGGCGCCGGACCGCACCAAGGACAACAGCACGGTGTGGCAGGCCAACTACAACCGGGACCACTTCCAGAAGCTCTACTTCGGTGAGGGCAAGGGCGCCGAGTCGCTCAAGACCTACTACGAGACCCAGTCGTCCGGGCGCTACAGCGTCGACGGCGAGGTCACCGACTGGGTCAAGGTCAACTACAACGAGGCCCGTTACGGTCGCGACTGCGACATCAACGGCCTCTGCACCGACACCAACACGTGGGCGCTCGTCACCGACGCCGCCAACAAGTGGGTCGCGGACCAGAAGGCCGCCGGGCGCACCGACGCCCAGATCAAGGCCGACGTGGCGAGCTTCGACGTCTGGGACCGTTACGACTTCGACGGCGACGGCGACTTCAACGAGGCCGACGGCTACATCGACCACTTCCAGATCGTCCACGCCGGCGGCGACCAGTCCGACGGCGACCCGCAGCAGGGCGAGGACGCCATCTGGGCGCACCGCTGGTACGCGTACAACACCTCGGCCGGCATCACCGGCCCGGTCACCAACAAGGCCGGCGGCACCCAGATCGGCAACACCGGCATCTGGATCGGTGACTACACCGTCCAGCCCGAGAACGGCGGCCTGAGCGTCTTCGCTCACGAGTACGGCCACGACCTCGGTCTGCCGGACGACTACGACACCTCCGGTGGCGCGAACAACAACAGCGAGTTCTGGACCCTGATGGCGCAGAGCCGGCTCTCCGGCGCCGGCGAGGCCCTCGGCACCCGCCCGGGCGACATCGGCGCCTGGAACAAGCTGCAGCTCGGCTGGCTCGACTACGAGACCGTCGTCGCGGGTCAGAAGAAGACCCTCGAGCTCGGCCCGCAGGAGTACAACAGCAAGAAGGCGCAGGCCGCGGTCGTGGTCCTGCCCGACAAGGAGGTCACCACCGACCTCGGCGCGCCGTTCGCCGGCGACAGCCAGTACTTCTCGGGCAACGACGACAACCTCAACACCACGCTGACCAAGTCGGTCGACCTGACCGGGGCCACCTCCGCGTCGCTCGACCTCAAGGGCCGCTACAGCATCGAAGAGGGTTACGACTACCTCTACTTCGAGGCCTCCACCGACGGCACCAACTGGACCGCGCTCGACGGCACGGTCGACGGTGCCCCGCTCGGCGTCGACGGCGCGGTTCCGCCGCGTCCGGCTCTCGGCGGCGACAGCGGTGGCGCGTGGAAGAACATCAGCATCCCGCTGAACGCGTACGCCGGTAAGACCGTGCAGGTCCGCCTGCACTACATCACCGACGGCGGCCTGTCCGCGGGCGGCTTCTTCGGCGACGACCTGGCCGTCACGGTCAACGGGACCGCGGGCGCCGTCGACGGTGCCGAGGGCACCCCGACCTGGACCGCTGCCGGCTTCAGCGTCGAGGGTTCCGCGATCACCGCCGAGTACGACAACTTCTACATCGCGGGCAACCGCACCTACACCTCGTACGACAAGTACCTGAAGACGGGCCCGTACAACTTCGGCTGGGCTACCACCAAGCCGGACTGGGTCGAGCACTTCTCGTACCAGCAGGGTCTGCTGATCTCGTACAACGACACGTCGGTTGCTGACAACAACGTCAACCAGCACCCCGGCTCCGGTCGTAACCTGATCATCGACAGCCACCCGGCGCCGTCCTACAACCTCGACGGCGCACCGTGGCGCTCGCGGATCCAGCTCTACGACGCGCCGTTCGGCACGACGAAGGCGGACTCGTTCACGCTGCACCTCAACGGCAAGGCCAGCTACATCCGCGGCCAGGCCGGGCAGTCGACGTTCGACGACACCAAGAAGTACTTCTACGACGAGATCCCGTGGGCCGGCGTCAAGCTGCCGGCCGTCGGCGTCAAGATCAAGGTCGTGGAGCAGAAGGGCACGTCCCTGAAGGTCAAGTTCTCCTGACCGACCCGCACCACAGCGACGCCCGGGCGCCTCGGCGCCCGGGCGTCGCCCCTTTCCGGCGGGAACCCACGGCGGAAGAACCGGGTCTCACTCACGGAGGTGCATCATGATCACTTTTTCCCGTACGGCCACAGCGACGCTCCTGGTCCTGGGGCTACTCACGGGCTGCTCCGGGCCGACCGTGACCCAGGGCAACTCCGTGCCAGTCCCGCCCAGCGGCGCCACCCCGACAGCCTCGAGCACGGCCAGGAGCCCGGTCGCTCCCGACGGCTCAGAGCCCACCGGAAGCTCGGTGCCCACCGGGGCACCACCGTCCCGGCCCGCCGGGATACCCAAGACCCCGACGGACATCGTCCACACCGCCGGCTGGACCGAGGGCACCATCACCCGCGGCGGCACCGGACCCTGCTACGGCATGGTCACCTTCGACGGCGTCGCATACGCGATGTACTCGGACACCGGGATCAAACTGGCCAAAGGTGATCACATTCGGGCCCGGCTCGCCCCCGCGAAACTGCGCATCGACTGTGGCGAAGGCATCCCGGTAAGCGTGGGTGCCATCCAGCATTTCCCCTAGGCCCGTACCCTGTTTCGCATGAGTGCCCAGGTGGACGAGGCGTGCGTACTGACGGAGGGTCCGTGGACCCACCGTTCCGTCGGCGCCAACGGCAGCCGCTTCCACGTCGTCGAGGCGGGCACCGGGCCCCTCGTGCTCCTGCTGCACGGCTTCCCCGAGTTCTGGTGGACCTGGCGCGACGTGCTGACCCGGATCGCCGACGCCGGGTTCCGGGCCGTCGCGATCGACCTGCGCGGCTACGGCGCCAGCGACAAGCCCCCGCGCGGCTACGACGGCTACACGATGGCGGCCGACGTCACCGGCCTGATCCGGGCGCTCGGTGAGCGCTCCGCGATGATCGTCGGCGCGGGCGCCGGCGGCATGATCGGCTGGGCGGCGGCGGCGTTCCACCCCAAGATGGTGAGCCGGCTCGTGGTGCTCGGCGCGGCACACCCGCTGCGGCTGCGCGCGGCGCTCTTCGCGGACCCGCGCGGCCAGCTGTCCGCCAGCGCCAGCCTGCTGCGCTTCCAGGTCCCCCGCTACGAGCACGTGCTGACCAAGGACGACGCGGCCCTGGTCGGCGAGCTGATCCGGCAGTGGAGCAGCCCGAGATGGGCGGAGACGCGAGAATACGCGGAATTCGTGGCCCGGTGCCGGGAGGCCATGCAGATCCCGCAGGCGGCGTTCTGCGCGCTCGAGGCCTACCGCTGGGTGTTCCGGTCGGCGCTGCGGCTACAGGGCTACCGTTTCGTCAAGCTGATGCAGAGCCCGCTGATCACGCCGACGCTCCAGATGCACGGCGCCCTGGACACGGCGGTCCTGCCCCGCACGGCACAGGGCTCGGGCCGCTACGTGATCGCGCCGTACGAGTGGCGCCTGATCCCCGACGCCGGTCACTTCCTGCACCAGGAGGCGCCCGACATCATCACGGGCGAGATCCTGCGCTGGCTCAAGACCTAGACGCGGTGCTCGTACAGCTCGCTGACCTCGTGCGCCGGCGCCCAGCCCTGGTAGACCCCGAAGTCGAACTCCTCGAGGCCGAGGTCGCGCGCGATCGGCGCCCGGCCGCCCGTGTATTCGACGCGTAGCCAGGAGTCGGCCTCGGCCAGGACGATGAACGGCTCGCCGCGCCACGAACAGGTCGTGCGGACGTACACCAGGTCGCTGAACTCGCCGGGCTCGAGCACGCGGACGTACCGGCCGGGCCGGGCCTCCTCGAAGCCGTCGCCGGCCTCGGGCGCGTAGATCCGCACGTTCTCGCCGTCGGGTGCCGCGTCGTACTCCCGGCCGTGCCAGGTCACCACGTAGCCGTCGCGCATCACTGTTCACCGGCCCGGCGCCACACCGGCGCGTCGCAGTCGAAGACCGCGACGAGCTGCTTGTCGCCGTCGGCGTCCATCCGCCACAGCTCCGCGCCGTGCGGCAGTCGCACACTGTCCACCTTGAACTCCGCGATGACGTCCTTGCCCTCGCCGGGTGCGAAACCGTTGCCCCGGAACGGGGAACGCTCGATGACCCAGCCGTCCATGGCCCGCAGCGCCTGCTCGCTCTGCCCGCCGTACGGGATGCGGTAGAGGCTTGGCCGGTGTGCCGGCCAGCGGAGCACGAAGGCCTCCTTGGCATCCGGCTGGTACGGCGAGCCGTCGTAGATCAGGCCGAGCGCCGCGAAGAGCTCGCCCGGCGAGTTCAGGTGCTCGACCTCGCCGGCCCGGTGCACGAAACCGGCGACCCGGTCGTAGCCGCGCTCCAGGTAGTAGTCCACCTGCTCGGCGGGCACCGCCTTCTGCATGGTGGTCAACGGCGCCGACGGCTCGGTGGGCCGCTGCTGCGGCGCCGCCGAGACGGATTCGGCCGGCGGCGCGTCGGCCGGGTCGCCGCCGAGGCCGGCCTCGACGGCCCAGCTGGCGAGGGCGATGACCTGCGGGCCTGGGTACCTGGCGCCGATCACCGACGTCGGGTTGACCGCGAACGACCAGGCCGGGTCGGGCCAGTTGCGGATCAGGTCGACGAACCGCACGGCGACGGTGCGGGCGGGCTCGGCGAAGTGCTCGGCGAGCCGGTCCCGGCTGGTGAAGACGACGAGGAAACGCTCGCCGTCGGTCTCCTCGGTCCGGAAGGCGAAACCGGACTCGCCGGGTGCGCTGCCGGGCCGCGAGTTGGGCGCGACGGGCACGAGCACGGTGGCGAGCAGCAGGGTGGAGAGGAAGGAGTCGGTGCTGGCGTCGTCCACGGCCTGGATGAGTTCGCGCTCGACCTCGTTCGCCGGGATGAAGTCGTCCTCCTCCGGCGCGGGTCCGGCCGCCGGCGCGGTGCTGGCCGCCGGCGGTACCGGGCGGCGCTCCAGCGCCACGGGCACGGCCGGGCCGGTGTCCGACCGGCCGGCGCCTGCCACGCCGGGGATGACCGGCGGGGCGAGACCGGACCGCGGCGGCGCGGCCGCGGACTGCCCGGCCGCGGACTGCGGGGTCGCCTGGGGCGACGCCTCGTCGGCGGCGTCCTGGTCCGGTTCGTCGGCGGTCGCCGGAGGCCGCTGCGCGTCGTCGTCGTCCGCGGGCGGCGGGATGTGTGCCGGCAGCGGGGGCGTCTGCGCCATCGGGGTGCGCGTGGGCAACGGCGCGTCCGGGCGTTGCAGCAGCGGTGCCGGTTCGGCGGAGGCGCCGCCCCGGCTCGTCGAGGTGGGCGCGCCCGGGCGGTTACCGAGAGCGTCCAGGGCGCTCGGACCGCCGGCGGGGGCGCCGGTCCGGCCGGCGAGGGCGTCGAGGGCGCTGGGCATGCTCGGCGGCCTGGTAGCGCCGCCTGGCGGAATGGTCGGCGGCGCGTAGGCGGCGGGCACGTCGCCGCTCGCCTCGCCACCGGGTCGGTACGGTGCTCCGCCGGGCTCGCCCGCGAGGCCGGTGGGCTGCGCCGCACCGGGGCGGTCGGGCACGCCGAAACCGTTGAACTGGCCGCCGGGGATGCCGTTGCCCCGGCCGCCGCCCGGGCCCTGCGGGGTGCCGGGCACGCGCGAGGGTAGTCCGCTGGGCAGCACGCCGCCGGGGGTACGCAGCGGCAGGCCGCCGGGGCCCACCTCGCCACCCGCCGGGTCGGCCGGCCTGCCGGAGGCGGGTGCCGGACGTCCGGAGGGGTGCGCGCCGGGGGTGGTGCCCCCGTGCGGGGCCGCACCACCGACGCCCGACGGCGCCGGGCCGGCGGGTGCGGAGCCACCGGGAGGCGGACCGTAGGGAGAGCCGCCCGGAGGCGGGCCATAGGCGGAGCTACCCGGGGGCGGCCCGTAAGCAGAAGTGCCCGGAGGCGGCCCATAGGCAGAACTGCCCGGAGGCGGCCCATAGGCAGAACTGCCCGGGGGCGGGCCGTAGGCAGAGCCACTCGGAGGCGGGCCATAGGGAGAGCCGCTGTAGGCAGGGCTGCCGGAGGACGGGCCGTCGATCGTCGGCGCGCCGGGCGAGCGCACGCCGGACACCGGAGCACTCGACATCGGGGCGCCCGACATCGGCCGGTCGGTCATGGGACCGCCGGGCTGGGTGGCCGGCGGGTAATTCTGTGCCGCCGCGGCCGCCGAGTAGCCCTGTGCCGCCGCGTTCGCGGCCATGGTCGCGGCCGCGTGCAGGTCCTGGATGCGCTCTGGCGCGTTGCTGCCCTCTCGGCCCGGGCCACGGGTCGGCAGGCGCAGGTCACCGCGGGAGAGCTGGGCGACGAACCAGGCCGGCAGGTATCCCTCGATCGGCAGGCCGGGGTTGACCGCCAGCCACCACTCGAGGTTGGGCCAGGTGTCGGCGAGCTCCGCATAGGCCACCCGGCGGGCCGAGCCGGTGTAGTCGGCCAGGCAGGCCTGCAACGCCGCCGGGGAGGTGAAGGCCAGCACGTGTGTGCGGCCGCCGGTGCTCCACGTGCCCCAGCCGAGCGGGGCGAGGCCGGCGAGGGCGTCCGCCGAGACCGGCAAGAGCAGGTCGACCCCGGCGAGAATACGGAAATAAGACTCCTGATCGTCGGTGCGCAAGGCGTTGCGCATCGCGATTTCGGCGTCCGTAGCCGGTTCCCACTCGGTCACGTCCACCTCTCCCTTCGCGGCGAACGGGCCACCTCAACGCGTACAACCTACAAGGTCAGGCGGCGATCACAATGGGCGGATGGATGCATACAGCCAAGAAGTGGTCCATCTGCGTGATCAAAGGCTGCCCATACCCACACGCGTCGCACAGAGATATCGCCCAATGACTGAAGGTAACCAGATCTAGGGAGAGACAGCAACGGCCGGAACGACACCCTTTCGGGCGTTCCGGCCGTGCCGCGAAGATTCGGCGGTACGCGAAGTTCAGCTGAAGCGCTTCTCCGCATTGCCCTCGGTCGCGGCGTAGTCCTGGGCGGACCGGTCGACCGCTAGCTTGATGCCACGCAGGATGCCCTTGAGGTCGGCGGACGCCTTGGTCCACCGCTGCTGACGCATGGCGTACGCCGACTGCGCCTTGCCCTCCCACGTCGCCACCAGCGGGCGCGCGTCGGCCTCAAGCTGGCTGAGCTGCGACTCGAGCTCGTTCAACGCCTTCTGGATGTCCGCGGCGGCCTGAGCCAGGGCCCCGAAGTTGACCTTCAGCAAACCGTCGTTCATGAAGTGATCCTTCCCCCGCTTGGGTTTAGAGCGGCAGTGTGTGGCCACCGCCACCGGACTTGGTCACGATGTCGGCCGCCGAGTCGTCGGTGCTGGTGTAGCTGACACCGGAGGTCCGGATCGCCTCCGCGGTCTCCGCGAGGGCCTTGTTCAGGTTCGAGAGGTCGCGCTGGTACTGGACCTTGACGGTCTCGAACGCCCTGCCACCCCGGCCGACCCAGGCGGTCTGCAGGTGGGAGAGCTCGTGCATCAGCTTGTTCAACATCGAGGTCAGCGAATTGTTGACCTGATCGAACTGCGCGGCGGTCTTCGCCATCACCGCGGCTTGCGCCTTCGTCTCGGACACCCCGGACGTCACCCCGCTTTCTTGATCGTCTGTCGCTGCACCGGATCCTGAGTGGACGGGTCGTGCTTGACGACCACCGGAGCATGTGGCGTGGCTCTCAGGTTAGCCCTTTACACCAGACAGTGGGGGGCACCCCTGAGCAGCCGATTGTCCATTCTCATCGCCGACGGTAACGGCTTGGACGCAGTCACGGTAGCCCCGCGAGACAAGCTGTGGACATCGATACCGCCCCCTGCTCAGGCCACCCGAGTCCTACGATGGGGCCGCGCGGTCAGGGCGTGCTACAGGAGAGGCGGGCGCAGGTGACGGCAGATGTGGCGGGTGGCCGCGGCTTCCCGGAGCTCAGCGGCGCCGGCCGCCCACTGCCGAAGATCCGCCGGAAACGTGTCCGACATGGACGATTGTTCGGTATTCGCACGGGCCAGTGGGTCAGCACTCAGGTGGCGATCGTCGCCTTACTCGTCGGCGCGATCAACGGCCCGCTCGGGCTCGCCGCCGGCGCGTTCCTGGCGGCGATCCTGCTCGCGGTCACCTGGCTGCGGCTGCGCGGCCGGTGGGCGTTCGAGTGGCTCGGCACCGCGACGCGCTTCGCCGGGCGGCGGCACGCCGTCTCCGTGGCGGCCGCACCGGGCGCGCTGCTCGAGTTCGTCGCGCCGGGATCCCGCATCGAGCAGGCCGACCTGGCCGGGGACCCGGCCGCGGTCATCGTCGACGGGCACGGCCTCACCGCGGTGCTGGAGCTCGGCGACCCGAACGGCCTGCTCGCCGAGGAGAGCGCCCTGCTGCCGTCGCCGGCCGGCCTGCTGCCACCCGCCGGCGGCGAGCACCCGCCGTGCCGCGTGCAGCTCCTGCTGATCGGCGCGCCCGCGCCGTCCCTGCGCGCCGGCGGCGGCACCCCCGCCAACTCCTATCGCCAGCTCACCGAGGGCCGCCTGCTCGGACACAGCCGGGCGCTGCTGGCCGTCCGGGTGCTGCGCGCGGAGGGCTGGCCGGAGGAGGACCTGCGGCGCGCGCTGTCCGGCCTCGTCCGCAAGCTGTCTCGCCGCCTCGGCCCGGTCCCGGCCCGGCCGCTCGGCAGGGCCGCGGCCCTGCGGGTCATCGCCGAGCTGGCACACGACGACGGCGTCGGCGCGGCGCAGGAGACCTGGCCGGGCCTGCGGGTCGGCAGCCTGACCCAGGCGACCTTCCGGCTACAGCGCTGGCCCGACCCGCGGATCGAGACCGCACGCCGGCTGGTGCCGCGGATGCTGGCGCTGCCCGCGGCCGCGACGACGGTCGCGCTCGGCGCCGGCCCGCGCTCCGCGACGGGCAACCAGACGGCGATGGACCTGACCATCCGCCTCGCGGCGCCGGACACCGCCTCGCTCTCGGTCGCGGCGCAGGCGCTGCGCAAGCTGCTGGCCGCCGAGCGGGCCACGGCCCGGCGCCTGGACGGCGAGCACCTGGACGGCCTCACCGCCACCCTGCCGCTGGCCATGCCCACCACACCGGGGCTGCCCGGCCTGCCCGGCCCCGAGGCGGCCCACGCCGACCTCTTCGACGACCTCCAGCTGCCGATCGGCGGCGCTGGCCTGATGATCGGCGCCAACCGCAAGGGCGAGCCGGTCATCGCGCGGCTGTTCCGTCCCGAGCAGACCCGGGCGCTGCTCGTCGGCGGCGTCCGCTGCGCCCAACTGCTCGCGTTGCGGGCGATGGCCCTCGGCGCCCGGGTGGTCGTGCAGACGGCCCGGCCGCAGGCCTGGGAGCCGTTCGTGCGAGGCGCGGCGGTGCCGGGCGAGTCCATCGCGGTCATCCCGCCGGGGCGGACGGTCCAGATCCCGCCGGGTACGGCGCTGCACCCGCTGCTCGTGGTGGTCGACATCGGCCCCGTCGGCGCCGACAACCGCCCGGGCGCGGGCTGGCAGGCCACGCTCGTGGTGCGCGACGACTTCAGCTCGGCCGACGCCGACGTGGCCTCCCGGGCGGATCTGCTGCTGGTCCAGCCGCTGCGCGCGGAGGAGGCCGGCCTGGTCGGCGCGGCCCTCGGCCTGGGCGAGACGGCGAAGTGGCTGACCCAGATCCGCGCGGACATGGTCGGCGTGATCAACAGACGGGCGGTTCGCTGGGCGGCCCTGTCACAGACCCCGATCGAGACCCAGCTCATCGGCCCCCCGGTCCGCGGCTGAGCCGGCCAGGGCCGGACCGGGCCCGAGCGCCGCGGCGTAACTGGGGATTGGCCGGTTTTGTCGCGCCCGACACGCAACGACCGGGACAAGAACGGGGGGTGTTCCCCACAAGACTGGACTGATCATGGCACCATCCCGTGCCATGGGCATCCTCATCCGGCTGGTGATCACCGCCGTTTCGCTGTGGATCGCGACACTGGTGATCGACGGCATCCGTCTCACCACCGAATCCATCGGCGATCAGGTAATCACCCTGCTGATCGTCGCGGCGATCTTCGGCATCGTGAACGCGGTCCTGCGCCCGATCATCAAGGTGATCGGCTGCGGGCTGTACGTGCTGACCCTCGGCCTGATCTCCGTGGTCGTCAACGGCCTGCTGTTCATGCTGGTCAGCTGGATCGCGGGCCAGTTCGACCTGGCGTTCCACGTGGATGACTTCTGGCCGAGCGCGGTCCTCGGCGCGCTGCTGGTCGGCGTCGTGAGCTGGCTGCTCAACATGCTGGTCCCGGACCGCGGGGAGAAGTAAGCGGCGGTACACCACCGCGGCCCGGCACGCGTTCACCGCGACGCGTGCCGGGCCGCGCCGCGCCCTGCGCCGGAATGCGATCTTCAGGCCACGGCCGGACGATTGGTCCGGTGAGCTGGGACATACGCAAGGACCGGAACCCCGGCATGGACCTTACGGTGAGTGCATGGGTGAGGAACGACGCGGCTATCTATACGGCCTCACGGCGTACGTGCTGTGGGGCTTCTTTCCGATCTACTTCAAGCTGCTCGCGCCCTCGCGGCCGCTGGAGATCCTCGCCCACCGGGTGATCTGGTCGGTCCTCTTCGTCAGCCTGGTGCTGCTCGCCATGCGCAACTGGCGCTTTCTGTCCCGCATCCTGCGCGACCGGCGGCTGCTCGGCGGCATCACGCTGGCCGCGGTGCTGATCGGCGCGAACTGGGCGACCTACATCTACGGCGTCAACTCGTCGCGGGTGGTCGAGACGGCGCTCGGATACTTCATCACGCCGCTGGTCGTCGTGCTGCTCGGCGTGACCGTGCAGAACGAGCGCCTGCGGGGCTGGCAGTGGGCCGCCGTTGGCGTCGGCGCGCTGGCCGTCGCCGTCCTGACGGCCGACTACGGGCATCTGCCGTACATCGCGCTCGCGCTGGCCGCGAGCTTCGGGTCATACAGCCTGATCAAGAAGCGGCTCGGGCTGCCGCCCGCCGAGGGCCTGTTCGTCGAGTCGGCCGTGCTCGCCGTGCCCGCGCTCTGCTACCTCGGCTGGCTCAACGCGACCGGCGGCGCCGAGTTCGGGCACGTCTCGGCCACCCACACGATCCTGATGCTGCTGTCCGGGCTCGCCACGGCCGTACCGCTGCTGCTCTTCGCCGCCGCGACCAACCGGGTGCCGCTGGTCGGCATCGGGATCCTCCAGTACGTCGCGCCGATCCTCCAGCTCGCCTGCGGGGTGCTGATCTTCCACGAGCCGATGCCGGCGCCCCGGCTGGTCGGCTTCGCGCTGGTCTGGATCGCCCTGATCATCTTCACGGTCGACGGGATCCGGGGCGCCCGGGCCGCAAGAGGGAGGACGGCGGCCGCCCCAGCGGCCGCCACCGCCGAACCAGCCGCCGTCCTTCCGCCACGCTGACGAGAGTGACTCCCGTCAGGGGACGTCGTAGGAGAGCAGCGTCCTGTCGTCGTTGCGCACCAGCGCCAGCCGCGACAGCGTGCCGGCGGTGAAGTGCGTGACGCCGGACATCGTGAACTCCTTGCCGGGCGAGGCGACCCACGAGCCGAGCTGCTCGCTCTCCCGGTTCGGCCCGTACGCCATCAGCCGGATCCGGTAGGGCTCCGACTCCTCGTTGCCCCGGTTGTAGAAGCAGACGAGGTTGATCTTCGTGCCCCCGGCGGCGCCGGTGAGGTTGATGTTCGCGGTCACCGGCACCCGGTCGCTGGCCGGCGTCATCGCCACGGTCGGGCCGGTCACCGACGGATCCACGACGCCACGGCCCATCCAGAACACCGTGCCGACGCCGACGACAAGCGCGAGGCAGGCGGCGGCCAGCGCCGAGCCGAGCACCCGCCAGCGGACCCGCCGGCGTTCCTGGCGCCGCGTCGACTGCGCGGCCATGACCAGATCGGGCACGCTGGTGCGCCGGCTCGGTGGCGGCGGCAGCAGATCGGGGGCGAGCAGCTTCTCGAACTCGGCGGCGTCGAGCCGGCCGAGCAGGCCCGGCAGAACGGCGATGTCCGCGACCGCCTCCCGGCAGAACGAGCACGTCGCGAGGTGCCGTTCGTAGGCGGCGCGCTCCGCGGGCGAGAGGGCACCGAGGACATATGCGCCATCGTCGTGCTCGTGATCGCATCTCATCCCGTCACCCCCATCTCGTCCAGAACCATGCGTAGTGAGCGCAGCGCATAGTGCGTGCGCGACTTGACCGTGCCGGGCGGGACGCCCAGCCTCGCGGCGGCCTCCGCCACGGATCGCCCTTGGTAGAAGCACTCCACCAGGACGTCTCGATGACTCGCTGAGAGCCGGCCCAGTGCCTCCGCGACCGTCCAGGCCTCCACGGCCCGGTCCGCCTCGTCCGCACTCGGCGGTGGCTCGGGAATCATGTCGGTGACCACCTCGCCAACCCGGACCGACCGGCGCCGCCAGGCGTCGATCGCCAGGTTGCGTGCGGTGGTGAAAAGCCATGACCGGACTCCGCCGCGCTCGGGGTCGAGCACCTCCGGATAGCGCCAGGCCCTCAGCAGCGTCTCCTGCACGAGGTCCTCCGCCTGCTGCCGATCCCCTCCGGAGAGGCGAACGGCGTGCGCGAACAGAGCGTCCCCGTGCTCGTCCTGCAGAGCGCGCAAAAGCTCGGCATCCTGATCCTCCAAGCCTGCCGACCTCCCTCGCGCGTTCCAACCCGTATTACGTGCGCTCGGGTCGGGCGGTTCAAAGGAGTCTTAGGCCCGCAGTTCACTCATGCCGGGAGGCGGTCAGGCGGTGACGGCGTCGCCCGCGGACAGCGCCTCGGCGACATTGCGGGCGGCGGCCGTCAGCTTGGCGCGAACCACCCGGGCGGACGTCAGCATCTCGGCGGCCGGCAGGGCGCACGCGAGCACCAGCCTGCGCTCCATGTCCCGGTCGGAGACGACGTTGACGGCGGCACAGGCCAGTCCCTGCCGGAACTGGCCCATCTCCAGCTGCATCCCGCGCCGCTCCCCCGCGGCCAGGTCGGCCTCGAGCGCCTCGGGCGAGGTCAGCGTCGCCGGGGTGAACGCCCGCATGCCCCAGTCGCGCAGATAGCGGGCGCGCTGGTCGGCGGTCAGGGTCGCGAGCAGGGCCTTGCCGAGCGCGGTCGCGTGCCCGCCCTCGTCGAAGCCGGGCACCATATCGTCCATGAACGGCGACCGGGCGCCCTCCGCGCAGGCGGTGACGGCGATCCGGCCACCGACGAAGCGGCCCAGGTAGTGGCTGTAGCCGGTCTCGACCGCGGCCCTGCGCAACGCCTCGCCGACCGACGGCGGGCCCCGGAACGCGGAGACCAGCTCGCGATAACGATCCGCGATCTCCAGGCCGACGATGTACGTGCCGTCTTCTCTGCGGATCACATAGCCCTCGTAGGCCAAAGTGCGGACGAGGTGATATGTCGTCGCGACGGTGAGCTCGCACCGCCGGGCGATCTGTTTCACGGTGAGTCCACGCGGAGCCCGACCCACCGATTCGAGCACACGCAGGGCGCGTGACACGCTCCGGATGAGATCTGACGGCTCCGCCAGGGGGTCGCGCACAGCCACCTCCGACGCCGGGGACTTACACCATATGAATAATCTTCCCCCGACGGAATGCCTCAAGCGTGTCGACCATGACCGATCTTTACGGCACGTGTGGTCATTAACACTCACCGTCTCGCATTCGGCGCCGCTGGGCATAACCTCCGGTTGATGGCCGAGCCCCGGATCCTGCCCGCCGAGAACGCCGCTACCAGCGGGTACTCGGTCAGGCCGTGGCGCGCGGTCACCGGCGCGCTCACCACCACCATCGCCTGTTCGGTTCCGGTGTTCCTCGTCGGCGGACTCGCGGTCCAGATCGGCGACGAACTCGACTTCACCCCGGCGGGTCTCGGATTGGCTGTCTCGGCGTACTTCGGGGCAAGCGCGCTTGCCTCCGTGCCCGCGGGCGCGCTCGTCGAACGGTACGGCGCGACGGCGATCGCGCGGGCCGGCGTCGCGCTCGCCTCGGCGACGCTGCTGACGGTCGCGGTCGCGGCGACGTCACTGTGGACGCTCATCGCGATCCTGGCGCTCGGCGCGGCCGGGAACGCGATGGGCCAACTGGCGAGCAACACCAGCCTGTCGCGGCACGTGCCGGTGCGCCGGCAGGGCCTGTCGTTCGGCGTAAAGCAGGCGGCGATCCCCGTCAGCACCCTGCTGGCGGGCGCCGCGGTGCCGGCGGTGGCCCTGACCGTCGGCTGGCGGTGGGCGTTCGTGCTCGCGGCGGTCGGTGCGGCCGGCGCGCTCTTGCTCGTACCGTCGGAGCTTACCGCGGCCAAACGGCCGGAGACGGGCACCGGAGAGCGGGCCACCGCGGCCCTGGTCGTGATCGGGGTCGGCGCGACGCTCGCGGCGGGCTCGGCCAACGCGCTCGGCACGTTCCTGGTCGACTCGGCGGTGGCCCGCGGCCTGGCGCCCGGCACGGCGGGGCTGGCGCTGACCCTTGGCGGCGCGGTCTGCGTGCTGACCCGGCTGTACGGCGGCTGGCAGGCGGACCGCTTCCCGGCGCACCAGATCGCCGTGATCGCGGTGCTGCTGGTCGCCGGGGCGGCCGGGCTGGCACTGATGGCGGCGCCGAGCCCGGTCACGCTGGTCCTGGGCGTCGTCCTGGGCTTCGGGCTGGGCTGGGCCTGGCCCGGGCTGATGAACTTCGCCGTGGTCCGCCTGCACCCGCAGGCACCGGCGGCGGCCACGTCGATAACGCAGACCGGAGTGTACGCGGGCGGCTGCCTGGGGCCACTCGGCCTGGGCACCCTGGCCGCCACGGCGGGCTACCCGGCGATGTGGACGGCCGCGGCGCTCGCGATGCTCTGCGCGGCGGCGGCGATGGTCGCGGGAAGCAGAATGCTGACCCGCCACGCGGTCACCACCGCGACGGCCTGACGAGTCAGCTGGTGCGGTCTGCGATGAAGTCGCACAGCGACTCCATAGCCCGGCGGGGCGAACCCGCCGGCAGCCCGGCGAGCTGGGCCCGGGCCTCCTCCGCGTAGGTGCGGACGGTCTCGCGGGCCCGCTTCATCGCCGCGGACTCCCGCAGCAGCCCGAGCGCCTCGGCGTGCAGCGCGTCGTCGACAAGCGGCCCGGAGGCGAGCAGCTCACGAAGGCGCACCGCGGCACCGTCGGTGTCGTCGTCGGCCAGCGCGTAGAGCACCGGAAGCGTGGGCACGCCCTCGCGGAGGTCGGTGCCGGGCGTCTTGCCCGACTGCACCGACTCGGAGGCGATGTCGAGCAGGTCGTCGGAGAGCTGGAACGCGATGCCGATCGTCTCGCCGTAGCCGGTGAGCGCCTCGACCTGCGCCGGCGTCACGCCGGAGAAGAGCCCGCCGAAGCGGGCTGAGGTGGCGATCAGCGAGGCCGTCTTGTCGGCGATGACGCTCAGGTGGTGCTCGATCGGGTCGGAACCGCGCGGCCCGACGGTCTCGGCGATCTGCCCGTGCACCAGCCGCGCGAACGTCCGCGCCTGCAGGTGAACGGCCTCGGGACCGAGCGAGGCCGCGATGTCGGCGGCCCGGGCGAACAGGTAGTCGCCGATCAGGATGGCGACGGAGTTGCCCCACCGCGCGTTGGCGCTCGGCGCACCGCGCCGCACGGTGGCCTCGTCCATGACGTCGTCGTGGTAGAGCGTGGCCAGGTGGGTCAGCTCGACGACCAGCGCGGCCGGCACGATCTCGGCCCGCGAGGGATCGCCCATCTGGGCGCCCAGCGCCAGAATCAGGGGCCGGAACCGCTTGCCGCCGGCGTCCATCAGGTGCCGCGAGGCCTCGGCCACCAGCGGATCGGCGCTGGCGACATTGCTGCGCAGCGCATCCTCCACAGCAGCAAGAGTCGCCGACACCGACACGTCGACCGCAGGGTCTATGTCGAGGCCAAGCGACGTCAGCGCGCTGTCTCCGGTGCTCACCACACTTTCACGATGCCATACGCCCCCGACAAGGGCCGCCTCAGGGGGGCCAACTGCAAGGTCCAAAACCACGCCAAGGCACCGATCCGGAAATGTCGACCGAGCCAGCCCGCCCCACACCGCCGACGAACCGAAGACCAAGATCCAAAACATCCCAAAATACGGATCCAGAAATGTCCACCAAGGCTCCCGCCCCCAAGCCCCTGCACACCACCTCTGATCAGGCCGCCGCCGCCCAAGTCCCCACCCCAACCACGAACCAACCACCCCCAAGTCCACAAACTCCACAAACTCCACAAACTCCACCCAACCCAACCCCCCTCACCCCGCTCCGCCAATCCGATCCGATCCGGGCCGGGCGGTGAGGCGCGTGCCGGACCGAGCCGGTGCGGGGCGGGGCGGTGCGGGGCGGGATGGGATGGGATGGGGTAGGCCGGACCGGACCGAGCCGGGTGCGGGGTGGGCCGAGCCGGGTGCGGGGTGGGCCGAGCCGGTGCGGGGTGGGTGCGGCGGGCCGGGCTAGACCAAGCCAAGCCAAGCCAAGCCAAGCCAAGCCAAGCCAGGCCGGGCCGGGCCGAGCCGGGTCGGTGCGGGGTGGGCCGGGCCGAGCCAGGCCGGGCCGGGTCGGTGCGGGGCGGGGCGGGTGGGGCCGGACCGGACCGGACCGAGCGGGGCGGGGTAGGCCGAGCCGGTGCGGGGTGGGGTGGGCCGAACCGAACCGAACCGGACCGAGCTGGGCTGGGCTCGGCCGGACCGAGCCGGACCGAGCCGGACCAAGCCGGGCGGACCGAACCGAGCCGAACCGGACCGAACCGGACCGGGTCGGTGCGGGGGGCGGGGCGGGGCCGGGTCGGTGCGGGGCGGGGTGGGCCGGACCGAGCCGAACCGAGCCGAACCGAGCCGAGCTGGGCCGGGCCGGACCGGACCGGACCGAGCTGGGCCGGACCGAGCCGAGCTGGGCCGGACCGGACCGGACCGAGCCGAGCTGGGCCGGGCCGGGCCGAGCCGGGGCCAAGCCAGATCGAACCGGACCGAGCCGAGCTAGGCCGGGCCGGACCAAGCCGGACCGAACCGGGCCGGACGAACCGGGCCGAACCGAACCGGGCCGAACCGGGGCGGGGTGGGCCGAACCGAGCTAGGCCGAACCGAACCGAGCCGAGCTGGAGCCGGGCCGAGCCGGGGCCAAGCCGGACCAGACCGAACCGAGCTGGGCTGGGCCGGGCCGGGCCGGGCTAGACCGAGCTGGGCCGGGCCGAGCCGAGCCGGGCCAGACCAAGCCGGACCGAACCGGGGCCGAGCCGGACCGGACCGGACCGGAGCGAGCCAGGCCGGACCGAGCCAGACCGGACCGGACCGAGCCGAGCCGAGCCGGACCAGGCCGAACCGAGCAGGACCGAGCCAGGCCGAACCGAGCCGGACCGAGCTGGGCCGAGCCGGGCCAGACCAAGCCGGACCGACCAGGGCCGAGCCGGACCGGGCCGAGCCGGACCGGGCCGGGCCGGGCCGGGCTGGGCCGGGCTGGAGCGAGCCAGGCCGGACCGAGCTGGGCTGGGCCGGGCCGGGCCAGACGAAGCTAAGCCAGTCGGAGCGGACCGGGGGCGAGCCGGGCCGTGTTGGGCTGGGCTGGGTGACGGGTGGGCTCGGTTCGTGGGTTTGGTGGTGGGGAGCACGGAGCTGGCAGGGTGGGGGTGGCCGCTCATGAGCCGCCAGGCGATTGGCCGCCCCCGCCCGGTCTCGGCGGGAGCGGCGGTCTGTGCCATGCAATCAGGCACGACATGGTCCTGCTGTTGATCTTCGCTAGGAGGACACTAAAAGGCCCCGACCTGGAGACCAGGAATCGGGGCCTTTTGGGGTTGGTGGTTATCGGACGAACTGGGCGGCGTCGTTGGTGAGGTCCAGCAGGGGGGCCGGGACAACGCCCAGGATCAGGGTCACGATTACGCCGATTACCAGGGCGGCCGAGGTTAGGAAGCCTGGGATCGAGACCGACGGGGTTGTTTCGCCCGGCTCTGAGAGCCAGACCATCACGATTACGCGCAGGTACGGGAAGGCCAGCACCATGCTGGTGATGACGCCGACGATGACGAGCCAGGTCTGGCCGCCGTCGACTGCGGCGCCGAAGACCGCGAACTTGCTGGTGAAGCCGCTGGTCAGGGGGATGCCGGCGAAGGCGAGCATGATGAAGGAGAAGGCGGCGGCGAACAGTGGGCTCTTGCGGCCCAGGCCCGCCCAGCGGGACAGGTGGGTCGCCTCGCCGTCCGCGTCGCGGACCAGGGAGACGATGCCGAAGGCCGCCAGTACCGAGAAGCCGTAGGCGACCAGGTAGAACATCGTGCTGGACAGGCCATCCTTGTTGAGCGCCAGGACGCCCACCATCAGGTAGCCCGCGTTGGCGATCGAGGAGTACGCCAGCAGCCGCTTCATGTCCGTCTGCGTGACCGCCAGGATCGCGCCGACCAGCATCGTCAGGATCGCGATCACGCCGAGGACCGGCTGGAAGTTCCAGCGGACGCCCTCGAAGGCCACGTAGAGGACGCGCAGCAGGGCGCCGAAGGCCGCGACCTTGGTGCAGGCCGCCATCAGGGCCGTGACCGACGTCGGGGAGCCCTGGTAGACGTCCGGGGTCCAGACGTGGAACGGGACCGCCGCGCACTTGAAGAGCAGGCCGATCGACACCAGGGCCAGGCCGCCGAAGAGGAGCACCTCGCTGCGGGTCGGGTCGGCCACCGCGGTGTGGATGGCGGCAAGGTCGATCGCGCCGGCGAAGCCGTAGAGCAGGGCCACGCCGAACAGGAAGAACGCCGAGGCGTACGAGCCGAGCAGGAAGTACTTGAGCGCCGCCTCCTGGCTGAGCAGGCGCCGGCGGCGGGCCAGCGCGCAGAGCAGGTACAGCGGGAGGGAGAAGACCTCGAGGGCCACGAACATGGTCAGCAGGTCGTTCGCGGCCACGAACAGCAGCATGCCGCCGAGGGTGAAGACGGCCAGCGGGTAGACCTCCGTGGCGCCCGGCTCGCTGCTCGCCTGCTTCAGGTCCTTCTCCGAGCCGACGGTGATCGCCGCCTGGGAGACGAACGCGCCGCCGGCCTCGACGGAGCGTTCGCCGATCAGCAGCAGCGACACGAGGCCGAGCAGCAGGATCGAGCCTTGCAGGAACAGCGTGGGGCCGTCGATGGCGACCGCGCCGCCGATGGTCAGCGTCCGGGTGTCGCGGCCGATGATCACCGCGATCAGCGCGGCGACGACGGCGACCAGGGCCAGGATCAGCTGGATCATGTTGCGGCGGTGGCGCGGCAGGATCGCTTCGAGCAGGATGCCGAGGCAGGCCGCGCCGAAGAGGATCAACATCGGCGACAGGGCGGCGTAATTGATCTCGGGTAGTTGGACGTCTCCCATGGCTACGGCGCCACCTTTCCGTTCGCGACCGCCGTTGGTGCGGGATCGGTCGTGCCGACGTCCTGCATGGTTGCCTCTACCGCCGGATTGATCACATCGGTGACGGGCTTCGGGTAGAAGCCCAGGACCAGCAGGAGGACCACCAGCGGCGCGACCACGACCTTCTCGCGCAGCGTGATGTCCTTGTGCATGGCCGGGTACTCGGTCAATGTCGGGTTCAGCGTGCCCTGCGTGGTGCGCTGCACCATCCAGAGCACGTACGCCGCGGCCAGGATGATGCCCGTGGTGGCGATGACGGCGTAGGTCTTGTGCACGGTGAACGTGCCGATCAGCACCAGGAACTCGCTGACGAACGGCGCGGTGCCGGGCAGCGCCAGCGACGCGAGACCGGCGAAGAACAGGATTCCCGCCAGCACCGGGACCAGCTTGCCGGCCCCGCCGAAGTCGCTGGTCAGCGCCGAGCCTCGGCGGGCGACGAACATGCCGACGACCAGGAAGAGCAGGCCGGTCGCGAGGCCGTGGTTGACCATGTACAGCACCGAGCCGGTGCCCGCCTGGGTGGTGAAGGCGAAGATGCCGATGCCGATGAACCCGAAGTGCGCGATCGAGGTGTACGACACCAGCCGCTTCAGGTCGTTCTGGCCGACCGCCAGCAGCGCCGCGTAGATGATGCCGATGACACCGAGGACCAGGGCCGCCGGCGCGAACCAGCGCGACGCCTCCGGGAACAGCGGCAGGCAGTACCGCAGGATGCCGAAGGTGCCGACCTTGTCGAGCACGCCGACCAGCAGCGCCGCGGCGGGCGCCGGGGCGGCGACACCGGCGTCGGGCAGCCAGGTGTGGAACGGGAAGAACGGCGCCTTGACCGCGAAAGCGATGAAGAAGCCGAGGAACAGCCAGCGCGCGGTGTTGGTGTCGAACGCCGCCGAGACGTCGCTGAGCTTCTGCCAGTCGAACGTGTGCCCGCCGACGACCCAGAGGCCGATCACCGCGGCCAGCATGAAGAGGCCGCCGACCAGCGAGTAGAGGAAGAACTTGACCGCCGCGTACTGCCGCCGGGCGCCGCCGTACGAGCCGATGATGAAGTACATCGGCACGAGCATGACCTCGAAGAACACGTAGAACAGGAACACGTCGGCGGCCGCGAAGACGCCGATCATCGTGCATTCGAGGGTGAGCAGCAGGGCGAAGTACGCCGGCACGCTCCGCGTGGCCTCGTCGACGTCGTGCCACGACGCCAGGATCACGGCCGGTACCAGGATCGCGATCAGCATCAGCATCACCAGGGCGATGCCGTCCGCGGCGAACGTGAACCGGACGTCCCAGGTCGGGATCCACGGCTTCGACCAGGTGAACTGGAAGCGGTCGCCGCCGACCTCGAAGACGATCCACATGACGATGCTCAGCACGAGCACGACCAGCGACCAGCCCAAGGCGATCGTCTTGGCCAGCTGTGCCTTGGCCCTCGGGATACAGGCCACCACGGCCGCCCCCACCAGGGGGATCACCGTCAGGAAGGGCAAGAACGGAAAGTCGGTCACGCCAACCATCCCAACTGGATTGCGAGGAAGGCACCGACGACCAGAACTACGCCGGTGAGCATGGACAACGCATACGAGCGGACGAAACCGGTCTGTAGCCTGCGCAGGCGACCCGAGCTGCCGCCGACCGTGGCCGCGAGGCCGTTCACCGCGCCGTCGATGCCCCTGTTGTCCAGGAAGACCAGCGCGCGGGTCAGGTAGATGCCGGGCCGCTCGAACACCGCCTCGTTGAAGGCGTCGGTGTAGAGGTTGCGGCGAGCGGCCGTGACCAGCACGCCGGCGGGCTGCTCCTGCTCGGCGGTGCCCTTGCGGAACAGCGCGTACGCGACGCCCGCGCCGAGGACGGTGAGGACCAGCGAGAGGGCGGTGATCACGCCGTGCGACAGCACCGGCTCGTGCTCCGCGACCTCCGGGCCGAGGACCGGCTCCAGCCAGCGCGGGACGCTTGTCTTCATCAGGAAACCGGCGCCGATCGAGCCGAGGGCCAGCAGCATCAGCGGGACGGTCATGATGTACGGCGACTCGTGCGGCTCCTTGATGTCCTCGGTCCACCGCTTCGGGCCGTGGAAGGTGAGGATGAACAGCCGCGTCATGTAGAAGGCGGTCAGCCCGGCGCCGAGCAGGGCGGCCCCGCCGTACAGCCACGAGGTCCAGTCGCCGCGCTCGAAGGCCGCCACGATGATCGGCTCCTTGGTGAAGAAGCCGGACAGCGGCGGGATGCCGATGATGGCGAGCCAGCCCATCATGAAGGTCAGCCAGGTCCACCGCATGTACTTCGACAGCGCGCCGAAGCGCCGGATGTCGACCTGATCGTGCATGCCGTGCATGACCGAGCCGGCGCCGAGGAACATGTTGGCCTTGAAGAAGCCGTGCGCCAGCAGGTGGACGATGGCCAGCGAGTACGCGCCGCCGCCGAGACCGACACCGAGGAACATGTAGCCGATCTGGCTGACCGTCGACCAGGCCAGGACCCGCTTGATGTCGTCCTTGGCGGCGCCGATGATGCAGCCCAGCAGCAGCGTGAGCGCGCCGACGCTGACCACGATCGTCTGGAGCGTGGTGTTCGCCGAGAAGATCGGGTTGGACCGGGCGATGAGGTAGACGCCGGCGGTGACCATCGTCGCGGCGTGGATCAGGGCCGAGACCGGGGTCGGGCCCTCCATCGCGTCGGGGAGCCAGGCCTGGAGCGGGAACTGGCCGGACTTGCCGGCCGCGCCGAGCAGCAGCAGGATGCCGAGTACCAGCACCGTGGTGCCGGAGAGCGCGCCGACGCCGTTGAACACCTCGTCGTACTGGGTGGTGCCCAGCGTGGCGAAGAGCAGGAAGATGCCGATGGCCAGGCCGGCGTCGCCGACCCGGTTCATCAGGAACGCCTTCTTACCGGCGGTGGCCGCCGACGGCCGGACGTACCAGAACGAGATCAGCAGGTACGACGCCAGGCCGACGCCCTCCCAGCCGAAGTAGAGCATCACGTAGTTGTTGCCGAGGACCAGCAGCAGCATCGCGGCGACGAAGAGGTTGAAGTAGGCGAAGAACTTCCGCCGCTCCGGGTCGTGCTCCATGTAGCCGACCGCGTACAGGTGGATCAGCGAGCCGACACCGGTGATCAGCAGGACGAAGACCGCGGCCAGCGGGTCGAAGAGCAACCCGAACTCCACGTGCAGCCCGCCGACCACGATGAAGTCCCACAGGCTCTGCTCCGCGGCCCGGGCGTCTGGGTCGAGGCCGCGCAGGCTGAAGAACATCGACAGGCCGAGGACGAACGGCACGGCGACCGCCACTACGCCGAGCCAGTGCCCCCACTTGTCGGCCTTCCTGCCCAGCAGGAGCAGGACCGCCGCGCTGGCGAGCGGAATGGCCACCAGCAGCCAGATCCCGCTCAGCAGCCCGGTCGCGTGGGCATACTCCACTGTCTGTTCCACGTGAAGGCCCCTTTAGTACTTGAGGAGGTTGGCGTCGTCGACGCTGGCCGAGCGCCGCGTCCGGAAGATCGACATGATGATGGCCAGGCCGACCACGACCTCGGCCGCCGCGACCACCATCACGAAGAACGAGATGATCTGGCCGTCGAGCGTGCCGTTGATCCGGCTGAAGGTCACCAGCGCGAGGTTCGCGGCGTTCAGCATCAGCTCGATGCACATGAACAGCACGATCGCGTTGCGGCGCACGAGTACGCCCGCGGCGCCGATGGTGAACAGGATCGTCGCCAGCACAAGGTAGTAGTCAGGTGTCACTTCTCTGTCCTCTTCGGTGCGGCCTCGCCGGCGGTCAGCTCGCGCACGGGCAGGATCGGCGAGATGCTGCGCTCGGTGCCGTTACCGTCCGGCAGCCGGGCCGGCACGGCGACCGACATCGTGTTCGCGTAGACGCCGGGGCCGGGTTTCGGTCCCGGATAGGTGCCCGGCCGGAAGCGCGCCTTCATGCGCGTGACCTGGTCGGCGATCTCTTCCTTGGCGCGCTCGACGTGCGCGAGCACCATGGCACCGACGGCCGCCGTGATCAGCAGCGCGGAGGTGACCTCGAAGCCGAACACGTACTTGGTGAACAGCAGCCGGGCGATGCCCTGCACGTTGCCGCCGTAGGCACCGTTCGCCTCGGCCAGGCCGACGACCTCGGTGCCGCCCAGCGAGCGGGCCAGGCCCGTCGCGACGAGCATGCCGAAGGCGACACCCAGCAGGATGGCGGCGATCCGCTGCCCGCGCAGGGTTTCGATCAGCGAGTCGGACACGTCGCGGCCGACGAGCATCAGCACGAACAGGAAGAGCATCATGATCGCGCCGGTGTAGACGATGATCTGCACCGCGCCGAGGAACGGCGCCTGGTTGATCACGTAGATGAAGCCCAGGTTGAGCATGGTGACGATCAGCCACAGGGCGGAGTGCACGGCGTTGCGCGCCAGGACCATGCCCAGCGCGCCGATGACGGCGAGCGGGGCCAGGATCCAGAAGGCCCACGCCTCGCCGGTGGAGACCTGGCCGGCGGCCTCAGCCGCGAGGGCGATCATCGGGCCACCTCGCCGAGCGCGTCCTTGACGACCGCCGGCGTCAGCGGCGCCCGCTCGGCGCCGGCGGAGGTGCCCGGGTTGGTCAGCGCGCCGAGGTAGTAGTCCTTGTCGGTCTCGCCGAGCCGCATCGGGTGCGGCGGCTGCTCCATGCCGGGCAGCAGCGGCGCCAGGAGCTCCTTCTTGGTGAAGATGAGGTCCTGGCGGTTGTCGCGGGCGAGCTCGTACTCGTTGCTCATGGTCAGCGAACGGGTCGGGCACGCCTCGATGCACAGGCCGCAGAAGATGCAGCGCGCGTAGTTGATCTGGTAGATGCTCGCGTACCGCTCACCGGGCGAGAAGCGCTGCTCGTCGGTGTTGTCGCCGCCCTCGACGTAGATCGCGTCGGCCGGGCAGGCCCAGGCGCACAGCTCGCAGCCGATGCACTTCTCCAGGCCGTCCGGGTGCCGGTTGAGGATGTGCCGGCCGTGGTAGCGCGGCGCCGGCTTCGGCGGCGAGAACGGATAGTCGGTCGTGATGACCTTGCGGAACATGTGCGCGAAGGTGACCCCGAAGCCCTTGAACGAGCCCGTGAACGTTCCCACGTCACACCTCCTTGTCTGACGTGTCGTCCGGGCTGGGAGTCGTGCCGCCGACCGTGGCCGGCTGGCGTTCGGCGACCGCGCGGCGCGCCCGCGGACTGGGCGGCACCTGGAGGTCCATCGGCGGCACCGGGAAGCTGCCCGGTGGCCGGGCGGCGAGCTGTTCCTCGATGGAGTACACGCGTGCCTTCTTGCTGGCCGGCCAGAGCAGCGCGATGCCGAGCACCAGCACCGCGGCGACGATGTAGACCACGATGCGGGCGCTGCCCTCGACCCGGGTGTTGGTGACCCGGACCCCGGCCAGGAAGAGGATCCAGACCAGGTTGACCGGGATGAGCACCTTCCAGCCGAAGCGCATGAACTGGTCGTAGCGCATCCGGGGCAGGGTCGCCCGCAGCCAGATGAAGCCGAACAGCAGGATCAGCACCTTGCCGAGCCACCAGAGCAGCGGCCAGTAACCGGAGTTGGCGCCCGCCCACCAGGTGGTGATCGGAGCCGGCGCCCGCCAGCCGCCCAGGAACAGTGTGGTCGCGAACGCCGAGACGGTGATCATGTTGATGTACTCGGCGAGGAAGAAGAGCGCGAACTTGAACGACGAGTACTCGGTGTGGAAGCCGCCGACCAGCTCGGACTCCGCCTCGGGCAGGTCGAACGGCGCACGGTTGGTCTCGCCGACCGCCGAGATGCAGTAGATGATGAAGCTCGGCAGCAGCAGCACGGCGTACCAGCTCGGCGGCGTCGGCTGGATCCCGAAGATGTCCACCCTTGTCGACGGATCGCTGCCGGCCTGTGCCGCGACGATCTGCGAGGTCGACATGGTTCCCGCGGTCATGAAGACCGCGACGATGGACAGGCCCATCGCGACCTCGTACGAGATCATCTGCGCGCTCGACCGCAGGCCGCCCAGCAGCGGGTACGTCGAGCCCGACGCCCAGCCGGCCAGCACGACGCCGTACACGGCCATCGAGGAGCAGGCGAGCAGCACGAGCACGGAGACTGGCACGTCGGTGAGCTGTAGCGCGGTCGACTGCCCGAACATCGTCACGACCGGCCCGAACGGGATCACCGAGAACGCGGTGAACGCGACCGTCGCCGAGATCACCGGCGCGATGAAGTAGACCACCTTGTCGGCGGTCTTCGGGATGATCTCCTCCTTGAACGGCAGCTTCACGCCGTCCGAGAGGCTTTGCAGCCAGCCCTTCGGCCCGACCTGGTTGGGGCCCGGGCGGACCGCCATCCTGGCCACGACCTTGCGCTCGTAGTTGATCGTGAACAGTGTCAGCAGCAGCAGGATGACGAAGACACCCAGCAGCTTGATGAGCACGATCCACCAGACGTCGTTCTCGAACGTCTCCAGCGTCGGGTCCTGCGCGTTGGCGAGGATCATCGCCGAGGTCATCATCAGTTCGCCCCCTGAGCGAGGATCGGACCCGGCTTGCCGGCGCTGAGCCGGACCACCGCACCCGAGGTGACGCCGAGGCTGCGACGCAGCGTCGAGCCCGGCGAGTTCGTGGGCAGCCACACCACCTGCGGGGGCAGATCGGTGATCGCCGCCGGCAGCGTGATCGCGCCGCGGTCGGTGCCGACCGTGACGGCGTCGCCGTCGGCGACGCCGAGCGACTCGGCGAGGTCCTTGCCGATGCGCGCGAGCGGCGTGCGGGCCGTCCCGGCCAGCACCTCGTCGCCGTCGAGCATCGAACCGAGGTCGATCAGGTGATGCCAGGACGCGAGGACCGCCTCGCCGGCACCGGGCTTGGCCGGCTCGGCCGCGGCGACGGCCGGCACGGCCGGACGGTCGCTCCGGCTCGCCGGGATGCTGCCCAGCTCGCGGCGGATCGAGGAGACGTCGCCGGTGCCGAGCGCGACGTCCATCAGCGCCGCGATGGCCTCCAGCACCCGGCCGTCGGTCATCGACGTGGTGTTGAGCACGGCCTCGAAGGTCCGCAGCCGGCCCTCCCAGTCCATGTAGGTGCCGGGCTTCTCGGCGGCGGGCGCGACCGGCAGCACCACGTCGGCGCGCCGGGTGACCGCGCTCTGGCGCAGTTCGAGGCTGACCACGAACGGCACGGCGTCGAGCGCCTGCTCGGCCAGGCGCGGATCGGCCAGGTCGGCCGGGTCGACGCCCGCGACCAGCAGCGCGCCGAGCGTGCCGTCGGCGGCCGCCGCAACGATCGCGTCGGTGTCGCGGCCGACGGCGCCGGGCAGCGCGCCCTCCTCGACACCCCAGGCCTTGATCAGCTCGGCCCGCGCGACCGCGTCGGTGACCGGACGGCCGCCGGGCAGCAGGTTGGGCAGGCAGCCGGCGTCGACCGCGCCGCGGTCGCCCGCGCGCCGGGGCACCCACGCGAGGCGGGCTCCGGTCCGGGCGGCCAGCGCGGCGGCGGCGGACAGGCCGCCGGGCACGCTCGCGAGCCGCTCGCCGACGAGCAGCAGGGCACCGGGCTCGCTGAGCGCCCCGGTCACCGTCGCGTCGGTGGCGAGCAGCCGGGCCTCATCGCCGGGCACGGCCGCGACCAGGGTCGCGCCGAGCTTTTCAAAACCGCGGCTCAGGTACGGCGCCACGGCCGTGACCTTGAGCTTCTTCCTGTCGTGGCCCTTGCGCAGCCGCAGGAAGAGGATGGGGCACTCCTCCTCCGGCTCCAGGCCGACGATGACCGCCGCGGGGGCGTCCTCGACGTCCTCGTAGGTCACGTCCGACCCGGCGGCGATCGAGGCGGCGAGGAACTCCGCCTCCTCGTCGACGCGCAGCGAGGAGCCCGCCGCGCGCAGCGGCCGGGCCCGGAAGTCGATGTCGTTGGTGCCGAGCGCGATCCGGGCGAACTTCGCGTACGCGTACGCGTCCTCGACCGTGAGGCGGCCGCCGGTGAGCACGCCGACGCCCTGGCCCTTCGCGGCCTTCAGGCCCTCGGCGGCGGCGAGCAGCGCCTCGCTCCACGAGGCCTCGCGCAGCTCGCCGGTGCCGGCGTCGCGGATCTGCGGTGTGGTGATGCGGTCGAAGGCGGTGGCGTAGCGGAAGCCCCACCGGCCCTTGTCGCAGTTCCACTCCTCGTTGACCGCCGGGTCGTCGCCGGCGAGGCGCCGCAGCACCTTGCCGCGGCGGTGGTCGGCGCGCTGCGCGCAGCCGGCCGCGCAGTGCTCGCACGACGTCGGCGAGGAGACCAGGTCGAACGGCCGGGCGCGGAACCGGTACTGCTCGCCGGTCAGCGCACCGACCGGGCAGATCTGGATGGTGTTGCCGGAGAAGTACGAGTTGAACGGCACGTCGCCCGGGTCCTCGCCGGCGTCACCGTCGCCGAAGCCCTCGCCGCCGAAGAAGTCGTCGCGGTAGACGTTGATCTGCTCGCCGGACGAGCGGTCCATCAGGTCGATGAACTTGTCGCCGGCGATCTCCTCGGAGAAGCGGGTGCAGCGCTGGCAGAGGATGCAGCGCTCGCGGTCCAGCAGCACCTGGCTGGAGATGTGGATCGGCTTCTCGTACTCGCGCTTGTGCTCGTGGAACCGCGACTCCGCGCGGCCGTTGGACATCGCCTGGTTCTGTAGCGGGCACTCGCCGCCCTTGTCGCAGGTCGGGCAGTCCAGCGGGTGGTTGGCGAGCAGCAGCTCCATCACGCCGGCCTGCGCCTTGGCGGCGACCGGCGAGCTGAGCTGGGTCTTGACCACCATGCCGGGTGCCACCGTCTGTGTGCAGGAGGCGACCGGCTTGCGCTGGCCCTCCACCTCGACCAGACACTGGCGGCAGGCGCCGGCCGGGGCCAGCAGCGGGTGGTCGCAGAACCGCGGGATCGCGATGCCCATCCGCTCGGCGACCCGGATGACCAGCTCGCCCTTGGCGGCGGTCACCTCTACACCGTCGACGGTGAGCGTGACCAGGTCGGTCTTCTTGGCGACGTCCGTCATATCAGTGCGCTCCTACCAGGGCCTTCTCGGACAGCCGCGGAGCGGTCCGGCCCTCGATGTAGTCCAGGTAGTCCTGGCGGAAGAACTTCAGCGTCGACATGACCGGCGTCGCGGCACCGTCACCGAGGCCACAGAACGAGCGGCCGAAGATGTTGTCGGCGGTGTCCTGGAGGGTGTCCAGATCCTGGATGGTGCCCTGGCCGGAGAGGATCCGGCGGTAGGTGCGCACCATCCAGTAGTTGCCCTCGCGGCACGGAGTGCACTTGCCGCAGGACTCGTGGTGGTAGAACTCCAGCCAGCGCCAGGTCGCGTAGACCGGGCAGTCCTGGTCGGAGAAGATCTGCATCGCCGTCGTGCCCAGGATCGAGCCGGCCGCGGCGACACCCTCGAAGTCCATCGCGGTGTCGATGTGCTCGGCGGTCAGCAACGGCGTCGACGATCCGCCCGGCGTCCAGAACTTCAGGTTGTGGCCCGGCTTCATGCCGCCCGCGAGCTCGATCAGCTCGCGCAGGGTGATGCCGAGGCCGCACTCGTACTGGCCCGGGTTGGCGATCCGGCCGGAGAGCGAGTAGATCATCGGGCCGGACGACTTCTCCGTGCCCATGCTCTTCCACCAGTCCGCGCCGCCCAGCACGATGTACGGCACGCTCGCGATCGTGCCGACGTTGTTGACCACCGTCGGGCTCGCGTACAGGCCGGCGACCGCGGGGAACGGCGGGCGCAGCCGGGGCTGGCCGCGGAAGCCCTCCAGCGAGTCGAGCAGCGCCGTCTCCTCGCCGCAGATGTACGCGCCAGCGCCGCTGTGCACGACGAGATCCAGGTCGAACCCGGAGCCGAGGACGTTCTCGCCGAGGTAGCCCTTGGCGTAGGCCTCCTTGACGGCGTTGCGCAGCCGGCGCGCGGCGTGCACGGCCTCGCCGCGGATGTAGATGAACGCCCGGCTGGCCCGGATCGCGTAGGACGCGATGATCGCGCCCTCGATCAGCGAGTGCGGGTCGTAGGTCATCAGGGGCAGGTCCTTGCAGGTGCCCGGCTCGCCCTCGTCGGCGTTGATGACCAGGTAGTGCGGCTTGCCGTCGCCCTGCGGGATGAAGCCCCACTTGAGGCCGGTCGGGAAGCCCGCGCCGCCGCGGCCGCGCAGCCCCGAGTCCTTGATGAGCTGGATCAGGTCGTCGGGGTGCACAGCGAGGGCCTTGCGGACCGCCGCGTACCCGTCGAGCCGCTCATACGTGTCGATCTGCCAGGCGTCCGGCGAGAGCCAGCGCTTGGTGAGGACCGGAGTGAGCTTCTCGAGAACCTCGCGCCGTGGCTGGGTCACTTCTTCTCCTCGTTACCGACGCTGTCACCGGCGGGCTTGCCGTCGCCGGCGGGCGGGTTGTCGGCGACGCCGGCGGCCTCGGCGGGGTTCGACGGGACCGCGGTGGCGTCCGTCTTCGTCGCGTCCGGCGTCGGCGTCGACGCGTCGGGGTTGCGCTGCTGGGCGGTGCGCACCTGCGGGTCCTTGACGTCCCCGCCGCCGGTGCTCGTGCCCGCGGCCCGGTGCTCCACCTTGTCGGTCACCGCGCCGACCGCGGCCTTGACCGCACCGGCCGCCTTACGCCCGGCGGCGGCGAGCTTGCCGGTCTGCGCGGGCTTCTCCCGGACCGGTCCCGGGTCCTTGACGGCCTTTGCGGACTCGTCGCGGGCCGGCTTGGTCGTCGTGATCGGGGCGTCGATGTTGAAGTTCGCGACCGCGATGCCGTGTTCCCGGGCGAGGCTGACGCCGCGCAGCGTCGGCGCGCCGGCCGGGCCGTCGGCGACCGCGCCGTCCCGCTCGTCGCCGAAGCCGGCCAGCTGGTGCTGCATCTCCTTGAGCGAGCAGATCCGCGCGCCGCGGATCGGCGCCGGCCGCTCGTCCTTGCGCAGCTGCTCGACCAGGTCGACCGCCGCCTGCGGCGTGGTGTTGTCGATCGCGAAGTCGTAGTTGACGGTCACGACCGGCGCGTAGTCGCAGGCCGCGAGGCACTCGGCGTGCTCCAGCGTGATCTTGCCGTCGGCCGTGGTCTCGTCGTGGCCGACGCCGAGGTGCTCGACGAGCCCGTCGTAGACCTCCTGGCCGCCCATGACGTTGCACAGGGTGTTGGTGCAGACGCTGACCAGGTATTCGCCGGTCGGCCGGCGCTTGTACATGGTGTAGAACGTCGCCACCGCGCCGACCTGGGCCTTGTTGATGCCCAGGACCTCGGCGCAGAACGCGACGCCGCGGGGGCTGACGTGCCCCTCCTCGGTCTGCACCAGGTGCAGCAGCGGCAGCAGCGCCGAGCGCTCGCGCCCCACCGGGTAGCGCCCGATGATCTCTAGGGCCTGTTCCAGGAGCTTCTCGGCGAGCGGCGCGGCGGCCGGGGAGAAGTCCACCGTGGTTTCTGACATTTAGCGGTCACACCCACCCATCACGGGGTCCAGGGACGCGCCGCCGGCGATGACGTCGGCCAGCAGCGCACCTTCCGCCATCGCGGGGATGGCCTGGAGGTTCACGAAGCTCGGGTCGCGCATGTGCACGCGGTAGGGGTGCGTGCCACCGTCGGAGACGGCGTGCACGCCGAGCTCGCCACGCGGGTGCTCGATGCCGACGTAGACCTGGCCCGCCGGCACCCGGAAGCCCTCGGTCACGAGCTTGAAGTGGTGGATCAGCGACTCCATCGACTGACCCATGATGTTGGCGACGTGCTCGAGCGAGTTGCCCAGGCCGTCCACGCCGAGGGCGAGCTGGGCCGGCCACGCGATCTTCTTGTCCGCGATCATGATCGGGCCGGGCTTGAGCCGGTCGATCGCCTGCTCGACGATCTTCAGCGACTCGCGGATCTCCGCCATCCGGACCAGGTAGCGGCCCCAAACGTCGCCGGTCTGCGCGGTCGGCACGTCGAACTTGTACGTCTCGTAGCCGCAGTACGGCATCGTCTTGCGCAGGTCCCAGGCCAGGCCGGCCGAGCGCAGCACCGGGCCGGTGACGCCGAGCGCCAGGCAGCCCGTCACGTCGAGCACGGCGACGCCCTTGGTGCGCTCGTGCCAGATGACCTGGCCGGAGAGCAGCGCCTCGTACTCCTTGAGCTTCTTCGGCAGGTACTTGATGAAGTCGCGGATCTTTTTGATCGCCGAGTCGGGGATGTCCTGCGCGACGCCGCCCGGTCGGATGTACGCCGCGTTCATCCGCAGGCCCGAGGTCTCCTCGAAGATGTCGAGGATGTACTCACGCTCGCGGAAGCCGTACAGCATCATCGAGATCGCGCCGAGCTCCATGCCCGTGGTGGCGATCCAGACCAGGTGGGACGAGATCCGGTTGAGCTCCATCATGAGCACGCGGATCGTGTTGGCCCGCTCGGTGATGTCGTCGGTGATGCCGAGCAGCTTCTCGACCGCCAGGCAGTACGCGGCCTCGTTGAACATCGGCGCGAGATAGTCGGCGCGGGTCACGAACGTCGTGCCCTGCACCCAGTTGCGGTACTCCGTGCTCTTCTCGATGCCGGTGTGCAGGTAACCGACGACCGGGCGCACCTCGGTCACCGTCTCGCCTTCGAGCTCCAGGACGAGACGCAGCACGCCGTGCGTCGACGGGTGCTGGGGACCCATGTTGACGACGATCTTCTCGTTGCTGAGCGGATCGACGCCGGCGGTGACGGTGTCCCAGTCACCACCGGTGACGTTGAAGACGCGCCCCTCGGTGGTCTCCCGCTCGGTCGCGTATCCCGATGTCGTCATTGGTAGACCCTCCGCTGGTCCGGCGGCGGAATTTCGGCGCCCTTGTACTCGACGGGCACGCCGCCGAGGGGGTAGTCCTTGCGCTGCGGGTGGCCCTCCCAGTCATCCGGCATGAGGATCCGGGTGAGGTTGGGGTGGCCGGTGAAGATGACCCCGAACATGTCGTAGGCCTCCCGCTCCTGCCAGTCGGCGGTCGGGTAGACGCCGGTCACGCTCGGCAGGCTGCCGCCGGCCGGGATGGCGGTCTCGAGACGGACCCGGCGGCGGTAGGTCATCGACAGCAGCTCGTAGCAGACGTGCAGGCGGCGCGCGTCGGAGGCGAGATAGTCCACGCCCGACACCGACGAGCAGAGCTCGAAGCGCAGCGACTCGTCGTCGCGCATGATCTGGGCGACCTCGGCGATCCGCTCCGGCGCGATGTGCAGGGTCAGCTCACCCCGGTCGACCACGACCTTCTCGATCGCGTCGGCGAAGGCGGGGTACGCCTCCTCGAGTGCGTCGTGCACCTCGTCGAAGTAGCCGCCGTACGGCCGCGAGCTGCCCGCGACGGCCGGGTGCGGGCGGGCCAGGCCGCCGAAGCCGGACACGTCGCCGGTGCCCTCGATGCCGAACATGCCCTTCTGCGGGTTGTCCGGAATCTCCGCCGGCGAACCCAGCTGAGCGCCCTCAGGATTGTGCGAGATGCTCACTTGCCACCCTCCCGAAGGTGCGGCTGCAGCTTCATCCAGTTCTCGATGCGGAGCTGCTCCTCGCGGCCCTCCTTGACGGCCTGCGTCCACTCGGCCCGGCGGACCTTGTCCGCGCGGTACGAGGACGGCATCGCGCCGGGCGCGACGATCGGCAGCTTGCCCTCGGCCCGGCGGGCCTCGAGCATCTTGCGGCCGTTCGGGCCGAGCGGCGCGGCCATGACCTTCTCGCGCATCTTGAGGATCGCGTCGATCAGCATCTCGGGCCGCGGCGGGCAGCCCGGCAGGTAGATGTCGACCGGCACGATGTGGTCGACGCCCTGCACGATCGCGTAGTTGTTGAACATGCCGCCCGACGAGGCGCAGACGCCCATCGAGATGACCGAACGCGGCTCGGGCATCTGGTCGTAGATCTGCCGCACGACCGGCGCCATCTTCTGGCTCACCCGGCCGGCGACGATCATCAGGTCGGCCTGGCGGGGCGAGGCCCGGAAGACCTCCATGCCCCAGCGGCCGAGGTCATAGTGCGGACCGCCGGAGGCCATCATCTCGATGGCGCAGCAGGCGAGCCCGAAGGTGGCGCCCCAGAACGACGACTTGCGGGCCCAGTTGGAGAGCTTCTCTACAGACGTCAGCAGAACGCCGGCCGGCAGCTTTTCTTCGATTCCCATAGCCGCCCCCTCTCAGTCCCAGTTGAGTCCGCCGCGCCGCCACACGTAGGTGTAGGCGATGAAGACGGTGACGATGAAGAGGACCATCTCGACGAAGCCGAACAGGCCGAGCGCCTCGAAGGACACCGCCCACGGGTACAGGAAGATGGTCTCGATGTCGAAGATGATGAAGAGCATCGCGGTCAGGTAGAACTTGACCGGGAAGCGGCCGCCACCGATCGGCTGGGGTGCCGGCTCGATGCCGCACTCGTAGGCCTCGAGCTTGGCGCGGTTGTACCGCTTGGGGCCCACGATGGGCGCGATCGACACCGAGAACAATGCAAAGAGCGCACCGAGGATCAGCAGACCGACGATCGGTACGTAAGGATTGAGCGTCATGCCGTCTCCTGCTCGACTGTTAGCCGCTTCACACTATTAATCCGGTTTTGCAAGGCCCCGACCGGGGTGGGCTGGTTTTCATACCGCAGGTGCGACCTTCGTCAAACCGTTGATGATTCGGTCCATGGCGTCTCCATCCCGTGGATCCGTCAGGTTGGCCAGGAGCTTGAGCACGAAGCGCATCAGCGTCGGGTGCGGCATGCCGTGCCGGGTGGCGATCCGCATGATCTGCGGATTGCCGATGAGCTTCACGAACACGCCACCGAGCCGGTAGTACCCACCGAATCGATTCTTCAACTCCGCCGGGTACGCGCTCAGCGCGCGCTCGCGGTCGGCCCCGGCGGGCCGGGCGAGCGCCTGTACGGCCACCTCAGCGGCCAGTTCGCCCGACTCCATCGCGTACGCGATGCCCTCGCCGTTCATCGGGTTGACCATGCCGCCGGAGTCGCCGACGAGCATCATGCCCCGTGTGTAGTGCGGAACCCGGTTGAAGCCCATCGGCAGCGCGGCGCCGAGGATCGGGCCGTCCGCATTGTCCTCGCCGCGCATGCCCCAGTCGGCCGGCGTCGTGTTGAGCCAGTCGGTGAGCATCGCGCGGTAATTGGTCTTACCGAAGGCGCTCGACGAGTTGAGGATGCCGAGGCCGACGTTCACCCGGCCGTCGCCGAGGCCGAAGATCCAGCCGTACCCGGGCAGCAGCCGGTCGCGGTCCTGCGCGCTGCGCAGCTCCAGCCAGGACTCCAGGTAGTCGTCGTCGGTGCGCGACGGCGAGTGATAGTAGCGCCGGACGGCGACGCCGATCGGCCGGTCGTCGCGCTTGGCGAGCCCCATGGCGAGCGGCAGCTTGCCGGACACGCCGTCCGCCGCGACGATCAGCGGCGCGCGATACTGGGTGGGTTCCTTACCGGGGCCGACCTTGGCCTCCACCCCGATCGCGTAGCCGTCCGCGTCGAGCACGGGACCGGTCACGTTGACCCCGGTCCGCAGCAGCGCGCCGGCTTCCACCGCGCGCTTGGCAAGCAGGTCGTCGAAGTCGAGGCGGGTGCGCACCAGACCGTAGTCGGGGAAGCTGGCCAGCTCGGGCCAGTCCAGTTCGAGACGCACGCCGCCGCCGATGACCCGCAGCCCACGATTGTGGAGCCAGCCGGCCTTCTCGGAGGTGTCCACACCCATCCGGATGAGCTGCCGGGTCGCACGTGGAGTGAGGCCGTCACCGCAGACCTTCTCGCGCGGGAACTCGGTCTTCTCCAGCAGCAGAACCCGCAGGCCGTGCCGCGCCATGTGGTACGCCGCGGCTGAGCCGCCCGGCCCTGCCCCGACCACGATCACGTCGGCCTCGTCGGCGACGTTTCCTCCTGTGTAAGCGAGGTCGTTCACGGCTCACCTCCGTCAAGCGCAGGCTCGTGAAACAGTTCACAAGCTAGCCCAGTCCGGAGTCTAAGACGGCCATTGAAGCGAATAGGGGTTAGGCAACCCTAACTGTTTCCGGGCGGTGAAACACCCGCTCCGTGGCCGTTCCTGCTCTTCCGGATCACCCGCTCCGCGGCCTCGCGGGCGGCTCCGTCCAAGTGCTCCGAAAATGTACCGCCCAACGCGACGTCAAGCCGGACGATCAGCTCATCCACCAGCCGTTGTGCCTGTTCCGGATCCACGAAGGCCACCGTCCGGATACGATGCGCCAGCTCCTGCGCACGGCGTTCGCCCTGGTCCCGGTCGTCGATCGGAACGTCGATATCGGAGTCGTCGATGTCAGAGTCGTCGACAAGACAGTCGATTGTCGTCATACGTCCGAGCTAAACAGTCTGCACCGGAGAGAATCGGGCAAACTCCTTTTTTCAGCTCTTCGTGGCCCGGTGCAGGGCGACGATGCCGCCGGTCAGGTTGCGCCAGCCGACCCGCGACCACGGGCCCGCCGCGGCGATGCGGTCGGCCAGCCCCCGCTGGTCCGGCCAGGCGCGGATCGACTCGGCGAGATAGACGTACGCCTCGGGGTTGCTCGAGACGCCGCGCGCCACCGCCGGCAGGCTGCGCATCAGATAGGACAGGTAGACCTTCCGGAACGCCGCGGCGGTCGGGTGGCTGAACTCGCACACCACCAGGCGCCCGCCCGGCCGGGTCACCCGGGCGAGCTCGCGCAGCGCCGCGGGGGTGTCGACGACGTTGCGCAGGGCGAAGGAGATCGTCACCGCGTCGAACGTCTCGTCGGGGAACGGCAGCCTGAGCGCGTCGCCGGCGACCAGCGGCACGTCCCGGCCGCTGCGCCGGCCCGCCCGGAGCATCCCGGTCGACAGGTCCGCGCCGACCGCGAAGGCGCCCGAGCGGCGCAGCTCCTCGGTCGACACCCCGGTGCCCGCGCCGACGTCGAGGACCCGCTCGCCCGGCCGCAGCGCCAGCGCCGCCCGGGTGGCCCGGCGCCAGCCGCGGTCCTGCCCGAAGGAGAGCACCGTGTTGGTCAGGTCGTACCGCTCGGCCACGCCGTCGAACATCTCGGCGACCTCGTGCGGTTGCTTGTCCAGGTCTGCGCGCGTCACGGCTGCCTACTCTGCCCCATCCGGGCGCCCGGCCCGCCACCCGGTACCGGATTGCGGCCGGTCACACACGCAGAGCGGGCGGGATGGTCACCCATCCCGCCCGCGCCTTGGTGCGTTATATATACGACCGCCATCGGTCGGGTCCGACCCCGCCGCCGACGGTCATGAGTCGTGGCGACGCTTCAGAGTTGCGGTGTTACGCAGGCAACGTAACAGCGCAAACACGCCTGGCCAGGGACACGCGCAGCTCGTTACCGAGGAGCAATCCTCACCTGCACGCTCCGCTGAGCCTCACCTGACCGATCGGCCGATCCGGACGGTCGTACGGCCCATCGACACCCCTCAGTTCCGGGAGGTACGGGCTAGGAGGCGTCCACGAGCGGAAGCTGGGTGCGCGTGGCGCCGCCGCCGGGCAGCGCGATCGACGAGAAGTGCGAGACCACGCGCTCATCCGTCGGGTCGTCGGCCTCGGTCGCGTGCACCGCGAGGTGCCGGTAGAGGGTGTCGCGCTGCGCCGGGATGCGGCCCGCCGTGCGGATCATCCAGATCAGCTCGTGCAGGTTCGACCGGTGCCGCGCGCCCGCGGAGGAGATCACGTTCTCCTCGAGCATGATCGAGCCGAGGTCGTCGACACCAAGGTGCAGGGCGAGCTGGCCGACGTCCTTGCCGGTGGTCAGCCACGACGCCTGAAGGTGCGCGACGTTGTCGAAGAACAGCCGGGAGACCGCGATGAAGCGCAGGTATTCCAGGGTCGTCGCCTGGGTGCGGCCCTTGAGGTGGTTGTTCTCCGGCTGGTAGGTCCACGGGATGAACGCCCGGAAGCCGCCGACGCTGCCCTCGGCCTCGACGGCCGAGTCGACGTAGCCGTTCGCCACGGCCAGATCCTGCACCTCGCGGATCATCCGGATGTGCTCGATGCGCTCGGCGTTGGTCTCGCCGGTGCCCATCATCATGGTGGCGGTGGAGCTCAGGCCGTTGCGGTGCGCGACGGCCATGACCTCGAGCCAGCGCGCGCCCGACTCCTTGAGCGGGGCGATCGCCTTGCGCGGCCGGTCCGGCAGCATCTCGGCGCCCGCGCCGGCGATGGAGTCGAGGCCGGCCGCCTTGATCCGGAGGACCGCCTCCTCGATCGAGACGCCGGAGACCTTCGCCATGTGCAGGATCTCGCTCGGGCCGATCGAGTGGATCATCAGCTGCGGGTAGGCCTGCTTGACCGAGGAGAAGAGGTTCTCGTAGTACTCCACGCCGTAGTCGGGGTGGTGACCGCCCTGGAGCATCACCTGCGTCGCGCCGAGATCGACCGCCTCGGCGCAGCGGTGCAGGATCTCCTCCATCGGGTGCGACCAGCCCTCGGCGTGCTTCGGCGCCCGGTAGAAGGCGCAGAACTTGCAGGCCGTGACGCACACGTTCGTGTAGTTGATGTTGCGGTCGATCAGGTAGGTGACGATCCCGTCCGGGTGACGCCGGCGCCGGACCGCGTCCGCCGCCTCGCCGAGGGCGTGGAAGGGCGCGTCGGTGTAGAGCAGCAGCGCCTCCTCGGGCGTGATCCGCCCGCCGTCGGCACCGCGCTGCAGGATGCTGTCGATCTCCTGATTCGCCGTCACGCCCCGAAGCCTACGTGCCACCTGGTCCGGGCGTCAGCGGCGCGGGTCACTGGTCCCGCCCCAGGCGCCACATCGTTAACCTCGACAGGTCGATCGGAAATCGGAGTGCCAGTGCTCGTAGTGCATGGCGTGTGGATCGCCGGTGAGGCCGCGCCCGGGCGGCTCGCCCTCTGGGCCGAGGATCCCGCGCTCCCGCTGACCACCTCCTCGCGGGCCCGTCGCCGCCCGCACCCCTTCGCCGTGCCGGCCGAGGCGCTGATCGCCGCCCTGACCGGCTCGTCGGACGAGCTTCGCGACGCCCTGGCCAAGGCGGCCGGCGCCGCGGTGACCCTGCACCTGCCGGGCACCGCGAAGGGCCCGCTCCCGTCGCCGGAGACGGGCAGCGAGGTGCCGGGCCGGGGCGCCCGGCTCGGCACCTGGGAGACGCCGGCGCTGGTCCTGCCCGCCGAGAGCGCGCTGGCGGCGCTGGGCGCGCTCGCCGAGCCGGATCCGGAGGGTCCGTGGAGCGCGGCGGCGTCGCTGCGCTACCTGTGCGTGCTGGCCGGGCACGCCTGCGACCTCGCCCGCCGCGGGCGGATGCTGCCCCAGCTGGTGACGGAGTCTGGCGTACCGGCCGCGCGCTGGCGGCCGGTGCTCACCGGCGCCGACGCCGCGTCCTACCGGGACTTCGCCACCGCGATGCCGCCGGTCTGCCGCGCGGCGTCGACCGGCGGCGCCGCGGACCAGGAGGCATCGGGGGGCGCCGGGGTCGGGCGGACGCTGCGGGACGCGGTCGAGGTGCTCGTCGACGCCGCCGCGCGGGCGCTGCTGCCCGAGCGGCTGATGGTCGGCATGCGGCCCGGCCCGAAGGCTCCCCTGCCCGACCGCTGGATCGCCGCGCTCACCGCCGCCGACCCCGCGCTGCCCCAGTCCCGGCCCGCCGACGTCGCCGCCCTCGCCACGCCGCTGCTCGGCTGGCTGCGGGCGGCGCACGAGGCAAACGGCCCGATCCGGGTCAGCTTCCGGCTGGCCGAGCCGCCGGTCGGCGAGGACGACTGGGCGCTGGACTTCGCCCTCCAGTCCGCCGACGACCCCAGCCTCTACCTGCCCGCCGCCGACCTCTGGTCCGGCACCCGGATGCCCGGCCTGCCGGCCAGGCCCGACGAGACCCTGCTCGCCGGGCTGGGCCGCGCGGTCCGGTTGTTCCCCGCGCTGCACGAGGCCCTGTTGCAGGCGCAGCCCGAGGGGATGTCGCTGAGCACGGGCGAGGCGCACGAGTTCCTCCGCACCTCCGCTCCCCTGTTGCAGGCGGCCGGCTTCGGGGTCCAGCTGCCGGCCTGGGCGGGGCGCAAGGCGGTCGGGCTGAAGCTGACCACCCGGACCCGCGCCAAGACCCCGTCCGGCAAGGCCGCCGCCGACTCCGGATTCGGCCTCGACCAGCTCGTCGACTTCCGCATCGACCTGGTGATCGGCGAGGGCACGGTCAGCGCCGAGGAGCTGGCCGAGCTGGCCCGCCTCAAGGTGCCGCTGGTCCGGGTGCGCGGCCAATGGGTCGAGCTGGACGACCGCCAGCTCAAGGCCGCGCTGAAGGCCGTCGGCCGGCGCCGCGAGGGCGAGCTCACCGCGGCCGAGGTGCTCCAGCAGGTGGTCGACGGCGGCGAGGAGGACCTGCCGCTCGTCGAGGTGGACGCGGACGGCGCGCTCGGCGACCTGATCTCGGGCCAGGCAGCGGAGCGGCTGACGCCGGTGCCGACGCCGGCCGGCTTCCAGGGCACGCTGCGGCCGTACCAGGAGCGGGGTCTGTCCTGGCTGCACTTCCTGGCGCGGCTCGGGCTGGGCGGCATCCTGGCCGACGACATGGGCCTCGGCAAGACGGCGCAGACATTGTCGCTGCTGCTCGCCGAGCGCTCGGACCCCGGTGCCGCCGTCGCGCCGACCCTGCTGGTCTGCCCGATGTCGCTGGTCAGCAACTGGCAGAAGGAGGCGGCCCGCTTCGCGCCCGCCCTGCGGGTGCACGTCCATCACGGCGGCGCCCGCAAGCGCGAGGACGACTTCCGCGAAGCGGTCGCCGCCTCCGACCTGGTCATCACCACCTACGGCACGGCGCTGCGCGACCTCGACGCCCTGCGCGAGGTCCATTGGGGACGGATCGCGTGCGACGAGGCGCAGGCGATCAAGAACAGCGGCACCCGGCAGGCGCAGGCCGTCCGGGCCATCCCGGCGCGCACCCGGCTCGCGCTGACCGGCACGCCCGTGGAGAACCACCTCGCCGAGCTGTGGTCCATCATGGAGTTCTGCAATCCGGGCCTGCTCGGGCCGGCGAAGCGGTTCCGGCGCCGGTTCCAGGAGCCGATCGAGGTGCGCGGCGACGCCGACGCGACGGCCGCCCTCAAGCGCGCCACCGGCCCGTTCGTGCTGCGCCGCCTCAAGACCGACAAGTCGATCATCTCGGACCTGCCGGAGAAGAACGAGATGAAGGTCTGGTGCACGCTCACCGCCGAGCAGGCGACGCTCTACCAGGCCGTGGTCGAGGACATGATGGCCGTCATCGACAACAGCGAGGGCATCCAGCGGCGCGGCAACGTGATCGCCGCGATGACCAAGCTCAAGCAGGTCTGCAACCACCCCGCCCACCTGCTCAAGGACGGCTCCCGGCTGCCGGGCCGGTCCGGCAAGCTGGCCCGGCTCGAGGAGCTGACCGAGGAGATCATCGAGGACGGCGACAAGGCGCTGATCTTCACCCAGTACGCGGAGTTCGGCACCATGTTGCAGCCCTACCTGGCGGCACACCTCGACCGGCCGGTGCTGTGGCTCCACGGTGGACTCAACAAGGCCCGGCGCGACGAACTGGTCGACCGCTTCCAGAACGACACCGAGCCGCTGCTCTTCCTGCTGTCCCTCAAGGCGGCCGGCACGGGCCTCAACCTGACGGCCGCCAACCACGTAATCCACGTCGACCGCTGGTGGAACCCCGCGGTCGAGGACCAGGCCACCGACCGCGCGTTCCGCATCGGGCAGTCGCGCAATGTGCAGGTGCGCAAGTTCATCTGCACCGGCACCCTCGAGGAGAAGATCGACGCGATGATCGAGCGCAAGAAGGCGCTGGCGTCCGCGGCCGTCGGCACCGGCGAGGACTGGGTGACCGACCTCGACACCGACCAGCTGCGGGAGCTCTTCTCGCTCGACACCGCGGCGGTGAGCTGACATGCCCGTCGATCCCGATGGCCGCTGGTTCGAGACCAGCGGGCCGATCCGCGTGGACGGGGGCATCGCCGTGCGCGCCAAGCGCGGCAAGATCGGCGAGCAGTGGTGGTCGCGCCGCTTCGTCGACATCCTCGAACGCACCTGCGACGGCGGCCGGCTGGCGCGCGGCCGGGCGTACGCCCGCAAGGGCCAGGTCGTCGACTTCGAGCTGACACCGGGCCGGGTCGCCGGGCGCGTGCAGGGTTCGCGGCCGGAGCCCTACCGGGTCACCATCGGCATTCCGGCGTTCGACGAGCCACAGTGGACGCGGATCCTCGCCGCGCTCGGCTCGCAGGCCCTGTACCGCGCCGCGCTGCTCGCCGGCGACATGCCGCACGAGCTCGTCGACCTCTTCGACGAGCTGGGGCTGCCGCTCTTCCCGGCCAGGCTGGACATGGACTGCTCGTGCCCGGACTGGGGCAAGCCCTGCAAGCACGCCTCCGCCGTGCTGTACGTGCTGGCGGAGGCGTTCGACGACGACCCGTTCCTGGTGCTGGCCTGGCGTGGCCGCGACCGCGCGGAGCTGCTGGCGGCGCTGCGCGGCCTGCCCGAGCCCGTCGAGACCCTCGACCCCCTCTCGGTCGAGGAGGCGCCGCTGGAGTCCCGGCTCGGCGACTTCTACACGCCGGCCATCTCGCTCGGCCGCCTCCGGGAGCGCCCCGGCCGGGTCAGCGTCCCGCCGGAGCTGCTGCTGCGGGTGCTGGACTCACCGCAGGTCCGGGTCCGGCACATCCCGCTTGTCGACGTGCTCCGCCCGGCGTACCGGGACCTCGCCGCCGGGTCGTAAGTGCGCTAACGTCCGTCCACCCGATGCGGAGGTACGGACATGACCAGGCTCGGTGCGGCGGCGGCCCTGGGCGCCGTCCTCGGCGTCCTTCTGATCAGCCCGGTCGCGGCGGCGCCGCCGGCGAGCCACGACGAGACCCTGTTCGTCGAGGAGGACCGCCAGGGCGACCTCGCGCCGGGCGGCCACATCAACCTGGTGATGGCGGCGTCGTACTACCCGTCGACCGTCGCACAGCACCGGACGGTCGTGCTGGAGCTTCCGGGGGGCGTCACGTTCCGCAGCGCGGAGAACGACTACGCCGCCGGCCCGTGCGTGCCGGACGCCTCCAAGAGGGTCGTGACGTGCACTACCCAGGACCCGGTCGACGAGCGGCCGGCGCTCAACGCCACCTGGTTCGTGACCGCGGACCTCGCCGACGACCTGCCGGCCGGCGAGTACATCACCGTCAAGACCACGATCAACACGGAGATCCCGGACCCCGACCTGTCGAACAACGTCGGCACCTGGAAGTTCTTCGTGCCGGGGCCGGGCGACATGTCCGCCGCCATCAGCGCGCCGCCGGGCCCCTGGCCGGTCGGCGCCGAGTTCGACGCGAAGTTCACGGTGCGCAACGACAGCCGCTACGGCTCGCCCGCGCAGCTGTACGTGAGGTACAGCCCGTCCAGCGTCACCCACAGCAGCTGGCCCACCGAGTGCAAGCCGATCCGGGGCACGATGAGCTGCGACTTCGCCATGATCGAGGCCGGCGCGACCGTCGAGTTCACCGCGCACTTCAAGGTCACCAAATACGACGCCGGTGGCCTGGAGATCCTCTCGACCGTCCTCCCGGTGGCGCCGGACACCGACAAGAGCAACAACGACGCGGCCTACCGGGCCGACCTGAAGCCCTCGCCCACGCCGACACCGACCGGCGGCACCGGGGGCGGCGAGCCGTCGCTGCCGATCACCGGCCCGTCGACCACCACGCTCGCGCTCATCGGCCTGGCCCTGCTCGTGACCGGCGCCGGCGCCCGCTTCCTGATCCGCCGGAACGCCTGACGGCAGGAGGCGGCGGGCCCGGTGGCCCGCCGCCTCCTCAGTTCGTTCCGGTCACCTGTGCCACTTCTGGTTCGCCGCGCCGACGCAGTCCCAGAGGTGCGCCTGAAGGCCGGTCGACGACTGCGGCGTCTCGCCCTCCTGGTAGCGGGCGCTGGCCGCGTATCCCGGAACGCGCGGAAAGGGCGCGGGAGCCTGTCCGCTCCCGCGCCCTGACCGTCAGCGTGCCCCTCGGCCGGCTGTCACGCGGCCTTCACGAAGTACTGTGCGGCCGATCCGTTGCAGTCCCAGATCTGCAGTCGCGCGCCGTCCGCTGTCGAGCCTGACGGGGAGTCCAGGCACCTGTTGGAGTTCGGGTTGCGCAACCGGTTGCCCTCCTGGACCCAGTTCTGTGCGCCGCTGCCGTTGCAGTCCCAGAGCTGCACCAACGTGCCGTTGGCCGTACCCGCGCCGTTGACGTCGAGGCACCGGCCCAACGTCCGCAGGGTCTGGCCGTCCCAGCTCCACTGCTGGTCCTTCGAAACAGCAGGCCCTTGGCACGCCCACAGCTGAACGGCCGCGCCATTGGCGCCCGTGTCGTTTCCGGCCACGTCCACGCACTTGCCGCCCGGCCCGTTGATCTGTGTCGCGGGTCCGCCCGTGGAAGGCGGCGGCGTGGTCGTGCCGCCCGAGCCGAACGGGGTCAGGATCAGGCCCGCGGAGCGGGGGTCGCCGTCGTGCACCAGCGACTCGAACGCGCCGACGTCGTCGAAGGCGAACGCGTACGCCTTACCGTCCGCCATGTTCTGGTGGATGATCTTCGCGTACTGGTTCGTCGGGCTGTTCTGGTAGAACTGCGCCGCGTTCGTGCTCGGCTGGGTGTCGATGGTGCCCAGCGTGCCGCGGTTCAGCGCCGCGCAGAGCGTCCGCGAGATCGGGCCGACCACCAGGTCGTTCGGGGCCGGCAGGTCGCCGTCGCAGCCCCAGACGCTCGCCGACGACGGCTTGTTGAACGACGCCACCCGGGTACCGGCGCTGTTCGTGAAGTTCATGACGTTGCCCGACGTGCGGCCGAAGTACTTGGTGTTCGGCTGGTCCCCGAACGGCACGACCGTCAGCGTCTTAGTGGTGTACGCGTTCCACGCCGACGTGATGTACGAGTCCAGGTAGTTGGCGCTGAGCAGCCCCGCGCCCGCGGCCTTGCCCGGCGCCAGGGCACGCAGCACGGTCCCGTCGGAGCGGGTGTAGACCGTGTTGGCCCAGCCCGACTGCGCCTTGATCGCGTTGATCACGTTGTTACGGCCGTTGTTCACGGGCTCGCCGGTCTTCTTCGTCGCGCCGGAGGCGCCCGTGACGGTGACCGCGTGCGGCACGGAGAACATGTCGACCTGCGAGCTGTTGAGCCACAGGCCGGCGTCGTTGTATGTGAACTCGCTCCAGTCGAACAGAATGTTGTAGTTGGCGTCGCCGCTGGCCCACGGCGCCGGCTGGACCAGGCCGTCCGGCGTCAGGAAGAACTTGAGCTTCTCGCCGAGCGAGAAGTAGACGCGGCCGGAGAAGCCACGCGGGAAGTTGACGGTCGTCGCGCCGCCGTTGCCGGGTCCGCCGATCGCCACGTCGGGTGCGGGCGTCGGCGGTAGCCCACCGGCCGGCCAGGGTGTGAAGGTGCCGCCCTGGTTCACGTATCCGAGGCGGTTGGTGTTGAGGTTGATGCCGATGACGTACAGGTAGACGGCGTCGCCTCGGCCGGTGTTGTTGGTGACGGTGACCGGTAGCACGGCCGGGCCGATGGCCTGGGCCGGCGCTGCGGCCGACACGGCCGCAACCGGCACTGCCACCGCGAACGCGGCCAGCACATGCAGGAGTTTGGATCTGGTACGCACGAGGACTCCTCGGGGCGCAGCGGGTACGGGGGAAGCCCCGCGGCGTGCTGGGGAGACTCGCCGCAGGGTTGGAGACGGGGTGCGGTGCGCCCAGAGAGCGCTCTCACAGCCTCGAATAGTTAACTCGGTGTGTCAATAGAAACCGGCTGATGTGTTACCAGATTATTTCCGACACAGGCCCGGGCTAGGGTCGGATCATGAGTGAGATGAGTTTCCGCCGGCTCGGCACCTCGGGACTGGTCGTGTCGGTCGTGGGCATCGGCTGCAACAACTTCGGCCGCAAGCTGGACGTCGACGGCACTCGGGCGGTCGTCGACGCGGCGTTCGACGCGGGGATCACCCTCTTCGACACCGCCGACATCTACGGCACCCCGCACGGCGCCTCCGAGGAGTGCCTCGGCGCCGCCCTCAAGGGCCGCCGCGACGAGATCGTGCTGGCCACGAAATTCGGCATGGACATGGAGGGGCTCAACGGCGCCGACCGCGGCGCGCGCGGCTCCCGCGGCTACATCGTCCGCGCGGTCGAGGCCTCCCTGCGCCGGCTCGGCACCGACTACATCGACCTGTACCAGATGCACGAGCCCGACGCGGCGACGCCGATCGAGGAGACGCTGTCGGCGCTCGACGACCTGGTCCGCAGCGGCAAGGTCCGCTACCTGGGCAACTCGAACTTCGCCGGCTGGCAGATCGCGGACGCGGACTGGACGGCCCGGACCGCGGGCCACACCCCGTTCATCAGCGCGCAGAACCAGTACAGCCTGCTGCACCGCGAGGTCGAGGACGAGGTCGTGCCGGCCTGCGAACGGTTCGGGCTCGGCCTGCTGCCGTTCTTCCCGCTGGACAGTGGACTGCTCAGCGGCAAGTACTCCCGTGGGCAGGCGCCGCCCGCGGGCACCCGCCTCGCGCAGGAGCGTTACCAGCGCTGGCTCGACGGCGCCGACTGGGACACCATCGAGGCGCTCACCGCGTTCGGCCAGGAGCGGGGGCACGGCCTGCTCGACGTCGCCATCGCCGGCCTGCTCGCCCAGCCCGCGGTCGCCTCCGTGATCGCCGGAGCCACCACGCCCGAGCAGGTGCGCGCCAACGCCGAGGCCGGCGCGTGGCGGCTGACCAGCGCGGACGCGGTGGCGCTCGACCAGATCTTCGCCGACTGACGGGACACGTCGATGCACGAGGAGACGGCCCGGACCGTCCTGCCCCCGGCCGTCTTCGCCTACTACCGCGACGGGATCGGCGACCAGGTCAGCCGGGACGAGGCCGCGGCCGCGTGGCGTGACTGGCGGTTCGCGCCGCGGCTGTTCCGGGACGTCTCGCGGGTCGGCACCGAGATCGAGTTGTTCGGCGCACGCCTGGCCGGACCGGTGCTGGCCGGGCCGACGGCCCTGCACACCCTCGCGCGGCCCGAGGGGGAGGCGGAGACCGCCCGCGGCGTCGAGGCGGCCGGCTCCCTGCTGGTGCTCAGCTTCCGGTCCGGACGGCCGCTGGAGGAGATCCCGCTGACCCGGCCCTGGTGGTACCAGGCCTACGTGCTGCGGGACCGCAGCGTCACCGAGCGACAGGTACGCCGGGCGGTGGCGGCCGGGGCGCGGGCGATCGTGCTCACCGCCGACGCCCCGTACGTGCCCCGGCGCGGCGTACCGGAGGCGGGTCCGCTGGCGCCGGCGAGCCGGCCGCCCGAACTCGAGCAGGATCCGGCGCTCGGCCCGGACGCGATCTCCTGGCTCGCCGCCGTCTCGGGCCGGCCCGTGCTGGTCAAGGGCGTGCTGCGGCCGCAGGACGCCGTCGCGTGCGTGGCGGCCGGCGCGGCCGGCGTGATCGTCTCCAATCACGGCGGTCGCCAGCTGGACCGGGTGGTCGCCACCGCGCACGCCCTCGGCCCGGTCGCCGAGGCGGTCGGCGGACGGGTGCCGGTGCTTGTCGACGGCGGCATCCGGGACGGCGCCGACGTGCTGACCGCGCTGGCGCTCGGCGCGCGGGCCGTGCTGATCGGCCGGCCGCTGCTGTGGGCGCTGGCGACCGGCGGCGCCGACGGGGTGCGCGACTGCCTGGACTTCTACCGCGAGGACCTGGCGCGGACCATGGCTCAGGCGGGCCTTGCCGCGCTCGCGGACATCGACCACACATTGGTGAGCCGGGTCACACACCGTCCACAAATTGCAATCAACCGTCATCTTTTCGGATGACAGCCGGAAACAGTTCGCCTGCCAAAATTGGACCGCCTTACTAGCCCACCGTCCTGGATGACCTTTGACGATCATCGCCGGCGCTCTGCGCGCCGACAGAAAAGATCTGATCTGGGCAGCCAAGCGAGTGGCATATGTGGCTTTTAAGACGACCACCGGCTTCCTCCTGCGCCATTCCTTCCTCTTTGCGGTGCTGGCCGCGGCCGTCATCATGCGGCTGCTCATGCTGCGGGCGTACCCGTACGCATTCTTCTTTCCGGACAGCCGGCCCTATGTGGCCGGCGCGTTCGACAACGTGCCCTACGACATCCGCCCGTTCGGCTACTCGGTGCTGCTCAAGCCGTTCGTGCCGGGCCCGCTGCAACACGTCGCGGTCGCGCAGCATGTGCTCGGCCTCTGCCTGATCCTCGCCGGATACGCGTTCCTGGTGCACCGCCGCGTCCAGCCGTGGCTCGCCGCGCTGGCCATGGTGCCGATCGCGCTGGACGCCAGGGAGCTGACGCTCGAGCACTACGTGCTGGCCGAGACCGCCTACCTCGCGCTGACCGCGCTCGCCCTGATCGTGCTGGCCTGGCGGGATCGGATCGGCGTGGTCGCGGCCGCGATCGCGGGCCTGCTGCTGGGCTTCGCGGCGATCACCCGCACGGTCGGGCTGCCCGTGATCGGCCTCGTCGTGCTCTACCTGCTGGTGCGGCGGATCGGCTGGGCCCGGCTCGCGGTGTTCCTGCTGCCGGTCGTGCTGATCCTCGGCGGCTACCTGGTCTGGTACCACATGACCTACAAGGTCTACGCGTTCGGCCAGTTCCAGGGCCGGTTCCTCTACGGCCGGGTGATGCCGATCGCGGACTGCCGCCGGCTCGAACTCACGCCCCTGCAACGCACCCTCTGCATGCCGAACGCGCCGCGGCGCTGGAAGCAGCGCCCGGACCAGTACATCTGGAATCCGAGCAGCCCGATCAACTCGCTGTACCCCAGCACGGTCAACGACGAGTTCATCGGCGGGTTCGCCAAAGAGGTGATCAAGCAACACCCGCGCGCCTACCTCAAGATGGTGCTGACCGAGACCGGCTGGCACCTGATGCCGCAGGCGCCGCTGTGGCACTACAACCAGTGCCCGCAGGAGCGGTGGCTGCTGCCCGCGATGCCCGGCGAGTCCTGCAACGCCGCCTACTACCTCGACACCTTCTCGCCGCTCAGCGCGCCGGCGGCCACCATCAAGGTGCCGAACCCGCAGGGCGAGCAGCTCCGCCGGTACGGGATGACGATGACGACCCCCGGCCCGGTGTATGCCGCCGGTGTTCTGTTCGCGCTGCTGGCGGCCGTCTTCCGGCCGCGCCGCGTCAGCTGGCGCGGCGCCGCCGATTCGCTGCTCTTCGTCGGCGCCGGCCTCGGGCTGATCGTCGTCTCGGTCGCCACGAGCATGTTCGATTACCGCTACTCGAACCCGGCCGTGCTGCTGATCCCGATGGGGATCGCGCTTGCTGTCACCCGGATCGTTGCCGCCGCGCGTCTGAAGAAGGAACGACCACCGAACACAGAGGACACAGAGGACACCGTGCCGACTCCGGCCCTCATCGCCAGAATTCCCGTCCAGACAACGAAAGCAGCCGCCGAACATGTCAAGTGACGTCGAGGTCACCGTCCTGCTGCCCTGCCTCAACGAGGCGGAGACCCTGGAAACCTGTGTCCGCAAGGCGCTGCGTTCGCTCGCCGAACTGGGTGTCCGGGGTGAGGTGCTGGTCAGCGACAACGGATCGACCGACGGCTCCCAGGAGATAGCCGTCAGCGCCGGCGCCCGGGTGGTGCACGCGCCCCGCAAGGGCTACGGCGCCGCGCTGATCACCGGCATCGCCGAGGCCCGCGGCCGCTACGTGATCATGGCCGACGCCGACGACTCCTACGACCTCTCGAAGCTCGGGCCGTTCATCGAGCGCCTGCGCGACGGGCACGACGTTGTCATGGGCAACCGGTTCCGCGGCGGCATCAGCAAGGGCGCGATGCCGTTCCTGCACCGCTACCTGGGCAACCCGGTGCTCTCCTGGCTGGGCCGGGTGCTCTTCGGGCTCAAGGGCATCGGCGACTTCCACTGCGGCATCCGCGGCTTCGACCGCAACCGCATCCGCGACCTCGACCTGCGCATGCCCGGCATGGAGTTCGCGTCCGAGCTGGTCGTCCGGGCCTCGCTGAACGGCTACGACATGGCCGAGGTGCCGACGACGCTCCAGCCGGACGGCCGCAGCCGGGCACCGCACCTGCGCACCTGGCGCGACGGCTGGCGCCACCTGCGGTTCCTGCTGGTCTTCGCGCCGCGCCGGACCCTGGTCTGGCCCGGCCTGGTGGTGTTCCTGCTCGGCCTGGTCAGCACCGCCCGGCTCGCCACCGGCGCCCGGCACATCGCCGGGATCGAGTTCGACGTGAACGCGCTGGTCTACGCCTGCCTCGCGGTCCTGGTCGGCGCGCAGCTGATGCTCTTCGGCGGCTTCGCCGAGCTGTACGGCCGCTTCGAGGGGCTGGTCCGCGACGACAAACCCAGCCGCTGGGTGCGCTGGCTGACCTTCGAGCGCTGCATCATGATCGGGCTGTCGCTTGTCGCGATCGGCCTGACCGGCACGATCGTCGCGCTCACCAACTGGGGGCAGACCGGCTTCGGCGCCCTCGACCCGCGCGGCATGATCCGCCTGGTGATGCCGTCCGCGACGGCCATCGCCCTCGGCCTGATCGGCGTCTTCTCCGGGCTCTTCGCGAGCCTGCTCACGCTGCGCGGCATGCGCCCGGCGCCGCTGCCCAAGAAGCTCGTGCGCACCGTGCCGCGCCAGTCCTCCGGCGGCCGGCGCGAGGTCGCGGCCACCGACCAGCACTGAGAAGTCCGGTACGGGGCCGCGTGGCCCCGTACCGGAGTCGGGGTCTATTCGGCGACCGTGACGATCCGGCGGCGCCGGGCCAGCACGAAGGCGGTCACCCCGCCGATCAGCAGCAGGGCGCCGCCGCCGGCCAGCAGGCCGGCCGGGGCACCCGTGACGGGCAGGCCGCCGCCGGACCCGCCCTCGCCGGGGACCTTCACCAGGATCTTCGCCGTGTTGTTTCCGGTCTTCGGGTCGTCCTGGCCGCCGTTGACGGTCAGCACACCCTCCTCCTCGTTGAGGCCGTTCTCGATCTGCACGGTGAAGGAGAAGCGGACCTCCTCGCCCCTGCCGAGGCGGCGGGGTGGCACGCAGACGTAGTCGTGGCCGGAGATCTGGCCGCCCTGTCCCCAGGACGGCTCGCCGTCCGCGTTGACGACGCAGTTGTCGTCCACATCGATCAACTTCGTGCCGGACGGGGTGTGCACCTTCGCCGTCAGGTAGAAGTCGCCCGGCTGGGGATCACGGGTGACCGTCGGGCCGTCGTTGCGGAAGCCCACCTTGACCGTGCTGGTGTCGCCGACCTCGCCGGTGAACGTGCCGCCGAGCGCGACCAGGTCCGTGGTGTTCCCCGAGATGGCGACGGTGAACGCGGTGTAGTCGTCCCACTCGTTCAGGTCGCCCTCGGCCGGCGCCAGCTTCATCAGGTCGCCGGACCGGCTCCGCGCAGCCTTCTTCGCCACCGCGGCGGCGCCGAGGTCGAGCGCGTCGCCGTGCAGGGCGAACATGGCGAGGTCGTGGCTGATCGGACTGAGTGCGTCGATGGTCGCCTCGACGGTCAGCGGCGTAGAAGGGTCGACGGTGAACACCTGGCCCGGCGCGATGGCCTGCTCGAAGAGGCAGACCATGCCGTAGATCTCCGGCACCCGCGCGCAGTTGCGGTACTTGACCGGGAAGTTCACGTCGTAGGGGTAGCCACCGAATCCGATGATGACGCTGTCCACGGCCTTGTTGCCGTTGTTGCGCACGGCCACCGGTACCGGCGCGGACCTGCCCGGCGCGAGCTTGATGTCGTCGATGCCCGCGACCTCGAGATCGACGCCCTGCTCGGCACGCACGACCGTGATCGTGACCGACGAAAGGGACACGCCGGCGCCGTCGCGCACCGAGATCACGAAGCTCGAGCCCAGCGCGGGCAGCTCCTCGGTCGGGGCGACCGTGAAGCGGAAGGACCGGCTGGCGCCCGGCGCGAGGTCACCGACCGCGCAGCTGTGGGCGCCGCAAGCCACCGGGGGCACGAAGCCGATGCTCGGGTCGACCTTCGAGCCGGCGCCGTTGTACTCGATGACCAGGCCCTCGGCCTTGGCCTGGCCGCGGTTGGCGACCACGACCGGCACGAACTTGACCCGGCCGTCGGTGGTGACCACGCGGTCCGGCGCGGAGATGACGACCTGCTGCGGTGCGGAGGGAACCGGCTCGGCGTGCGCGGGGCCGGCCGTGCCGAGTGCGGTCACGCCGATCATGGCGACGGGCAGGGCGAGCCGGCCCAGGAGAGAGTGCGGACGCATTGGTCACCACTTCGATATGCCGAGGTGAGAAGGTCCGCAGAGAGTAGGAAACACCCCGGCCCGGCGCTACCCTGCCGGGACCAAAGCCGTCTATACCTGGGCGAAGGCCAGGCCGTCCTCCGGCAGCGCGGGTGCCTCGCCCCGCGCGGCGGCCCGGCGGGCGAACTCGCGGATGCCCGCGATCTGCCGCTCGCCGAGCGAGAAGTCGAGCGCCCGGAAGTAGGTGGCCAGCGTCGCGGCGTCGAACGGCTCCCAGCGAGCGGCCGCCTCGGCGACGGCGTCCAGCTCGCCGAGGCACAGGTCGCGGGAGCGCTGGAACGCCTCGTGCACGTCCTTGACCACGCCGGGGTTCGCCTCGGCGAACTCCTTGCGCACCGCCCAGACGGCGAAGACCATCGGCAGCCCGGTCCACTCCTTCCAGGCCTGCGCCAGGTCGGTGACGTGCAGGCCGAGCCCGGGTGCCTCGTACAGGGCGCGCAGGGCCGGGTCACCGATCAGGACGGCGGCGTCGGCCTCGAGCAGCATCTGGGTGAGGTCCGGCGGGCAGCGGAAGTACTCGGGCTCGGCGCCGTAGCGGTCCGCGAGCAGCATCTGTGCGAGCAGCACGCCGGTCCGCGAGGTCGAGCCGAGCGCGACCGGGCGCGTGTCAAGCTCGCCGAGGGGCCGGGTCGAGACCAGGTTGACCGAGAGCACCGGGCCGTCGCTGCCGACCGCGAGGTTCGGCAGCAGCAGCAGGTCGTCGGCGTTGCGCAGGTATTCGACGAGCGAGATCGGGCCGATGTCGAGGTCGCCCGCGACCAGGGCGGCGTTGAGCCGGTCCGGGGTGTCCTTGCGCAGGTCGACATCGAGCAGGGCACCCGAGCGCATCAGCCCCCAGTAGATCGGCAGGCAGTTAAGAAACTGGATATGCCCGACCCGAGGCCGCCGTAATACGTCGCTCATGCCGGAACGCTATCCGGGGCGAGCGGTTTCTGTTGGGCTTCCTGCTGGGGTAAGGGACCTATCTCACGTCCGGCCCTCCGCACCGCGGGCAGGCAGCACACCACCGCGACCAGGCCCGCGAGGCCCGCGGCGGCCACCAGCGACCGCGGCTCGAAGCGTTCGACGAGCGGACCGCCGACGACGTAGCCCACCATCCCGGCGCCCTGCACGGCCGCGCCCATGGCGGCGAACGCCCGGCCGCGCGCCGCCTCGGGCACCCGTTCGGCAAGCACCACGCCGGTGAAGACGTTGATGCCGCCGTTGGCCACGCCACCGATCAGCCAGAGCGGCACCAGCACCAGGGTGTGCCAGGCGCCGGCGCCGGCCAGCACCATCAGGCAGGTGGCGGCCGCCAGCAGCAGCGACAGGTAGACCTGCCGGGCGGGATCCGTCACCCGGCCGCCGAACCGGGCGGTGAGCCCGGAGCCGACCAGCATTCCGGCCGCCCAGGCGGCGCCGACCACGCCGAACAGCAGGGGCGAGCCGCCGAGCGTCTCGCGGATGAAGAAGACCTCGATGACGTTGATCGCGCCGACCCCGGCGACGACCGCCGCGATCGCGGCGACCATCACGGCGACGAGCCGGTCGTCGCGCAGTCGCCACGGGACGGTCGCGGCCCGCGCGGGCCGGGCCACGTGCGCCCTGCGCGTGCGGATGAGCAGGCCGGCGGCGACCAGCGCGAGGTAGGTGACCGCGTCGATAAGCAACGGGACGCGGGTGCCGAACTGGCCGACCAGCAGGCCGGCCAGCGCCGGCGCGATCAGCATGCCGACCACGCCGGCGGTCTGGTTGATGCCGCCGGCCCGGGCCAGGTCCTCCCGGCGGACCATCGCGGGCAGCAGCGCGGCGAGGGTCGGCTGGGTGATCGCCAGCCCGCAGGCGAGCAACGCGACCAGCGCGATGATCAGCACCGTCCCGTGCGCGAAGGCCAGCGCGACGCAGATCCCGGCCTGGGCAAGCCCGGCGGTGATCAGCAGCAGCCGGCTGTCCACCCGGTCGGCGATCCGGCCGGTGATCGGCGCCAGCACCGCAAGGGGCAGCGCGGCGGCGAGCAGCAGCCCGGAGACGGCCAGGCCACCCGCGCCGGCCGATTGCAGGGCGAGCGCGAGCGCGGTCGCCGCGAGGAAGTCACCGCAGACGGAGACGCCGCGCGCCCCCGCCGCCAGGTAGACGTCGCCCCATCGCGAATCGGCAGATGTGAAGGACATATTTCGAAGGTATTCCTTCACATCTGCTCACGCAACCCCTGGAGGGTCACTCCGCGTCCACCGGGAAGGCGGCATAGTGCACGGCGACCGTGCGGGCGCCCTCGGGCGGATCCGCCAGCCGGTCCCGTCGCCCGTACGGCGCCAGGAGCTCGCGAATCCGCACCGACACCTCGCTCAGCTCGTCGGCCGTGAGCAGCAGCATCTGATTCATCAGCGTGCTGGCCTCCCGCCACCGCCTCGGCTCCTCGTGCATGCGAGCCCGCCACTGCCGCTGCCGGGCCAGGTCCCGGGTCAGATACGCGTCGACCAGGGCGTTCTCGGCCGCCCGGGTCTCCGGCTCGGCCACGTCGCCCTCGATACTGAGGCCGGGGTTCGTGCTACGCCAGACCCGCTCGCGGCCGTCGCCCCGGCTCGGCGCCTGCTCGACCAGGCCGTACCTGGCCAGTTCGCGCAGGTGGTAGCTGGTGGCGCTGGGCGAGAGGCCGACCAGCCGAGCGCACTCGGTCGCCGTGACCACGGCGCCGGTGCTGGCGAGATGTTCCATGATCTCGATCCGGGCGGGATGCGCCAGCGCCCGCATCACCTGTGGGTCAGTGATCCTCGTATTGCCGCGCTCTTCCGCCATGCCACCCATGATCCCGCCCTAAATACTTCGCGTGGCCGGGGGCTCCCACGTATCATCGAACGCTCGCCCGCGGGGACCGCGCGCACCTCAACCGGGCACAGCCGATACCGCTTCCGCAGCCGGAGAGTCGGGCGGCCCAGGTCAGCCGAACAAAGATACCGATGCCGAAAGGTCGCTCGGATGACGCTGCCTGCCCAACCCGATCTCGATCACGAACTGCACGCCGAGCGCGCCCATCTCAAGGAGTCCCGCGCCGCGCTGGGCCGGATGCGCGGACGGGCCGAGTCCCTCTTCGCCGCCGGCGCGGACGTCGCCGGCGACCCGTACGGCGCGGAGGCGCTCGGCCGCACGCTCAGCCGCCGGGTCGCCGAACTGGCCGACGACCCGTCCACCCCGCTCTTCTTCGGCAAGCTCGACATCGAGGAGGCGAAATACCACATCGGACGGCGGCACGTCACCGACGACGCCGGCGAGCCGATGGTGCTGGACTGGCGGGCGCCGCTCTCCCAGTCGTTCTACCGGGCCAGCGTCCGCGACCCGCAGGGCGTCTCCACCCGGCGGCGGTTCGGCTTCGTCAAGGGCGAGCTGACCAGCTTCGAGGACGAGCACCTGGACCGCGGCGAGGAGCTGGGCACCAGCAGCCGGATCCTGACCGCCGAGATCGAGCGGCCCCGCGTCGGCCCGATGCGCGACATCGTCGCCACCATCCAGCCCGAGCAGGACGAGCTGGTCCGCGCCGAGCTCGAGGACTCGATCTGCGTGCAGGGCGCGCCCGGCACCGGAAAGACCGCGGTCGGGCTGCACCGGGCCGCGTACCTGCTCTACCTGCACCGCGAGCGGCTGCGCCGCTCCGGCGTGCTCATCGTCGGGCCGAACACGGCGTTCCTCTCCTACATCTCGGCGGTCCTGCCGGCGCTCGGCGAGGTCGAGGTGCAGCAGGCCACGGTCGACGACCTGATCGCCCGCGCACCGGTGCGCGGCGGCGACGACGAGGCCGCGGTGCTGCTCAAGCACGACCCGCGGATGGCCGAGGTGCTGCGCCGGGCGCTGTGGGGCCGGCTCGGCAAGCCGGTCGAGCCGATCATGGTGTCGGACGGCTCGTACCGCTGGCGGATCGACCCCGAGCCGCTGCGCCGGATCGTCGACGAGGCCCGCCGCGAGGGGCTGCCGTACTCGGTCGGCCGCGAACGGGTCCGGGCCCGGGTCGTCGGCCTGCTGCAACGGCAGTCGGAATACCGCACCGGCAACTCACCCGGCGAGACCTGGCTGCGCCGGATGAGCAGGATCGCACCGGTCCGCGACTTCCTCGACTCCTCGTGGCCGGCCGTGACGCCGGAGGCGCTTGTCGTCGCGCTGCTCACCGACGCCGAGCTGCTGGCCTCGGCGGCGGCGGGCGTACTCAGCGACGCGGAACAGGCCGCCCTGCTCTGGGCCAAGGCGCCCCGCACCGTCAAGGCGGCGAAGTTCAGCCAGGCCGACCTGGTGCTTATCGACGAGGCGGCCGGCCTGCTCGAACGCGAGGCGAGCTTCGGCCACGTGGTCGTCGACGAGGCGCAGGACCTGTCCCCGATGCAGGCCCGGGCGATCGCCCGGCGCAGCGAACACGGCTCGATCACCCTGCTCGGCGACCTGGCGCAGGGCACGGCGCCGTGGGCCGCCGCCGACTGGCGGGACACCCTCGGCCACCTGGGCAAGCCCGACGCGGTCGTGGTGCCGCTGACCGTCGGCTTCCGGGTGCCCGCGGTCGTGGTGGAGCTCGCCAACCGGCTGCTGCCGGCGCTCGGCGTCGACGTGCCGGAGGCGGTGTCGCTGCGCCGCGACGGCACCCTCGCCATCGTGCCCGCGGCCAGCGAATCCGAGGTCGACGCGGCGATGCTGGTCGAGGTGACCGCGGCGCTGGAGCACGAGGGGTCGGTCGCGGTCATCGCGGCGGACGCGGCGGTGGGCCGGCTGCGCGCGCACCTCGAGGCCGCGGGCCTGGAGGCCGCGACGCCGGACGAGGTCGACTCCGAGGCGCGCGTGACGGTGGTCCCCGCCACGATCGTCAAGGGCCTGGAGTACGACCACGTCATCGTCGTGGAGCCGGCCGAGATCGTGGCGGCCGAGCCGCGCGGCCTGCACCGGCTGTACGTGGTGCTGACCCGGGCGGTGTCCCGGCTGTCCGTCGTGCACGCCGCGCCGCTGCCGGGGCCGCTCGCGCCGTGACTCCTACAGCGCCTTGACCCAGCGGGACCACTCGTCCTGACGGCGATACCCGGCGGCCGCCCAGCTGCGGTGCGCCTGCTCGTTGTCGTCGAGGACCATCGCGTCCATCCGGGTGGCACCCAGCGCCCGGGCGCGGTCCTCCGCCGCCGCGATCAGGGCCCGGCCGATGCCCACACGGCGCCGGTCCGGGTGCACGGCCAGGCGGTACAGGTGGCAGCGCCAGCCGTCCCAGCCGACGATGACCGTGCCGACGATCCTGTCCCCCTCGACGGCCAGGATCAGGGCGTCCGCGTCCCGCAGGTGCAGCGCCGCGACGGCCGCCGGGGTATCCGCGGGCCGGCCCGCGTTCTCGGCGGCGACCGCCCAGAACGCCATGACCGCCGCCAACTCGCGGGACCCGGCGGCCCGCAGCACAAGATGATCACTCACGCCCGTGATGCTAAGTCTTGTTTCGGATCGGTGTTTCAGTTGAACTTCCGACTCAGTCGGGCCGTACCTCGCATTGCGGTGCAACGATCTATCTGTCGTCTGCCGCAGTCCCCCGAGGAGCAGGTCATGAACCCACCGACGCCCGGTGTGCCTAGCTGGGTCGACCTGGGAACCGCCGACCTCAGTGACGCCATCCGCTTCTACTCGGCGCTGTTCGGCTGGGAGGCCGAGGTCTCGGGCGAGGAGTACGGCGGTTACACCACGTTCAGCCTCGACGGCCGCGCCGCGGCCGGCGCCGGACCGCTGTACGGCGAGGGCCAGCAGACCGCCTGGAGCACGTACATCGCGACCGACGACGCGGACCTGATCGCGGCCCGGGTCGAGGCGGCCGGCGGCAAGGTCCTCGTCGCGCCGTTCGACGTGATGTACCAGGGCCGGATGGCGGCCTTCCTGGACCAGGCCGGCGCGCCGTTCAGCGTGTGGCAGTCCGGCACGATGCGCGGCGCGGACGTCTTCGACGCGCCCGGTGCGCTGACCTGGAACGAGCTGACGACCCGCGACGTGGAGGGCTCGGCGGCGTTCTACGGCGACGTGTTCGGCTGGGTGGCCCGCGAGAGCGCGATGGGCGACGGAACGCCGTACATCGTGTGGGAGCTCGGCGGGCAGCCGATCGCCGGGATTCGTCCGATGGACGGCGACGAGTGGCCGGACGATCTCCCACCACATTGGATGATCTACTTCGCGGTGGCCGACTGCGCCGACTCGGCGGCGTACGCGCAGGCGCTGGGCGGCAGCGTCGTGCAACCGCCGACCAGCCTGCCGATCGGCTGCTACGCGGTGCTGACCGACCCGCAGGGCGGCACCTTCTCGATCCTGCAGGGCGCCAACGCCTAGCGGACCGGCACCACCAGGGGTCCCTGCTCGCCGTCGATCACCTTGACGCGTACGCGGTAGTGCTTGGCGAGCAGTTCCTGGGTCAGCACCTCCCGGGCGGTGCCGGCGGCGACCACCCGGCCGCCGTCCAGCAGCACCATGCGGTCGGCGTACTCGCCGGCGATCGACAGGTCGTGCATTGTCGCCAGTACGGTGAGGCCCCGCTCGCCACGCAGCCGGTCGACCAGGTCGAGCACCTCCTGCTGGTGGCCGATGTCGAGGGCGCTGGTCGGCTCGTCGAGGAGCAGGGTCCGTGCGCCCTGCGCGAGCGCCCGGGCGAGGAAGACGCGCTGCCGCTCGCCGCCGGAGAGCGTGTCGAGCCGCCGGGCCCGCATGTCGACCAGGTCGAGCGCGACCAGCGCCTCGTCGACCGCGGCGAGATCGGAGGCGGACTCCCGGCCCAGCGCCGGCACGTACGGGGTGCGGCCGAGCAGCACGTAGTCGAAGACCAGCATCCCGGGCGGCACGACGGGCGACTGCGCGACGGTGGCGACCGTGCGGGCCCGCTCCCGGCGCGGCAGCCGATCGAGGGCGGTGCCGCCGAGGCTGATGTCGCCGTGGAACGGCAGCAGGCCGCCGATGGCCCGCAGCGCGGTGGACTTGCCGGCCCCGTTGGGCCCGATGATCGTGACCCACTCCCCGTCGGCGACATCGAGATCGAGGCCGTCGACGATGACGGTGCCGCCGAGCAGCACCCGCAGCCCGCGAACGGTGATCATGACGTCCTGCTCTTCCGGAGGACGACCGCGAAGAACGGTGCGCCGAAGAACGCCGTCACCACCCCGATGGGTAGCTCGTTCGGGCTCGCCACCGTGCGCGCCACCAGGTCGGTCAGCGCGAGGAAGGCCGCGCCGAACAGCACCGACAGCGGCAGGATCGACCGGTAGCTCGGCCCGGCCAGCAGCCGCAGGGTGTGCGGCACGATGATGCCCACAAAGCCGATCAGCCCCGACACGGAGACCGCGGCGGCCGTGCCCAGCGAGGCCGCGACGATCAGCAGGTACCGGCTGCGCTGCGGATGCAGCCCGAGGCTGGCCGCCTCCTCGTCGCCGACGGTCAGCACGTCGAGCTCGCGGCGCTGCGAGAGCACGATCGCACCCGTCACCGCCGCGTACGGGAGCACCAGCAGCACGTCGTGCCAGCCGGCGGTGGCCAGCCGGCCGAGCAGCCACGAGTACACCTCGCGCAGCGTGTCGACGTGCTGCTGCATCAGGTAGGTCTGCGCCGCGGCGAGGAAGGCGGAGACGGCGACGCCGGCGAGGATCAGCGTGGCCGGCCCCCGCGCCCGGCCGCCGGCGGCGCCGAGCAGCCAGGTCAGGGCGACGGCGGCGATCGCGCCGACGAACGCGGCAAGGGGCACGCTCATCGGCAGGTTCGCCGTGGCGTCGCCGGTACCCGAGCGGAAGGCGATCACGGCCGTCACGCCGAGCCCGGCACCGGCGGCGACGCCAAGCAGGTGCGGGTCGGCAAGCGGGTTGCGGAAGACACCCTGGTACGCGGCGCCGGCGAGGGCGAGCATCGCGCCGACGAGCAGGCCGAGCACGACGCGCGGCAGGCGGAGCTCGGTGATGATGGCGACCTCGCGCGCGTTGAGGCCGCTGTCGATCCGCACGCCGGGCAGGAGATTGAGCAGCTCGGCCGCGACACCGGCCGGCGGCAGGCTGACCGGCCCGAAGGCGATGCCCGCCACCAGCGCGAACAGGACGGCGACGACGCCGCCGGCGAACCATCCGGCCCGCAGCCCGGCGGGTCTCATCCGCGCCGGGCCGCCGGTATCCGGTAGCGATGGGGCGGCCGGCCGCCCTGCGGTCACGACGGGACCTTGGCCACCGAATCGGCCACCGACTGCACGAGATCCACGACGCGCGGTCCCCACCGCGACGCGATGTCGTCGTCCAGCGCCACGATCTGGTCCTTCTGCACCGCCGTGATCGCCGACCAGCCCGTGCGGGCCTTGACCGTCGCGGGCGACTGCTTGCAGCAGTTGGTGTCGGCCAGGAAGATCAGGTCCGGATTCGCCTTGATCAGGGCCTCCGGGGACAGCTGCGGATAGCCGCTCTTGGCGCCGTCCGGGTCGGCGGGGTCCGCCACGTTCTTCAGCCCGAACATCGAGAAGATCGAGCCGATGAACGTGCTCGAGGTGACCGAGTAGAGCGTCGGGTCGAGCTCGTAGTAGTAGCTGAGCGGCGCGCTCCTGGCCGGCACCGACTTGACGATCTTGTCGATCTGGGTGCGCATGCGCTCCGTGAGCGCCGCCGCCTCGTCGCCGTTGCCGGTCAGCGCGCCCAGCTCGTCGATCTGCCGGTAGGTGTCGTCGAGGGTCTTGGCGGCGGGCGCCAGCAGCACCGGGATCTTGAGCTTGGTGAGCTGGTCGACGATCTTGTTGAGGTCGTCCGAGAGGACCACCAGGTCGGGGTTCTTGGCCGCGATGGCCTCGGCGTTCGGCTTGAAACCGGACAGCTCGCTCTTCGGCGCGTCCGCCGGATAGGTCGACTGGTCGTCGACGGCCGTGACCTGCGGCCCGGCGCCGATCGCGAACAGCATCTCGGTCGCCGTGGGCGCCAGCGACACGATCCGCTCGGGCCGGCGCTCCAGGGTGACGCCGCCGGCGGTCACGGGGTATGCCGCGCTACCGCTGGGCGCGGTGGCGGCGGGTTCGTCGGTTCCGCCCGCGCACCCGCCGAGCAGCAGGGCGGTCGCCGCGACGGCAGCCGTCAACATACGTTTCATTCTGGTCCTCCTGTCGGCCGAGGCTGAAGTGCTTCGCCGACCGGAGGGGGAAACCGGCCCGCGAGGCGCCCCTCCCCGAGAGCGCTGAATCGCGACCGGCGCCCAGGCGACCTGGCTTCGCCCCCGGCCACGCGGGGGCTCACAGTTGCGGGACAGCGCCGGAATCACACCGGCTTCGCTGCGACGCGGTCGAGACGAAACTAGCTCACGGTCCCAGCGGACAGCGGATCGAGGCCTGAAGAGATACTAAGATCACCTGCTCACGAGCGGTCCCCGCCGGCCGAGATCTGGGCCTCGTGCGCCGCGAAGTTGGTGATGTTGGCCCGGAACTCGGTGAGCCATTCGGCAGTCTCGCCGTCGATCAGGTCGGCGACGTCGGAGACGAACTGCTCGATCAGGTCCAGGCCGGCCTTGGCCGTGATCACGTCCACGCCGAACGCGGCGTCCGCGTTCACCGTGGTCCAGGCGAAGCGGAACTTCCCCAGCCGGCGTTCCAGCGCGCGGGCCGTCGTGATGTCGCGCATCCAGCCCGACGACAACCCGAAGAAGTGATCGAACGCCACGCACCCCGCGGCGAGCGCCAGCATGACGTAGCCCCAGTTCGCGCTCCGGCCCTCGGTGGCGGCCAGCAGCGGCGCGACGCCGCCGACGATCGCGAAGAGGATGGCGAGCGCCCGCAGCGCCCGGGAGCCGACCCGCTTGCTCGCCTTGTCCCGCAGGTACCAGTCGCGCGCCTCGGCGGCGTTCGCCTCGGCCCAGGCGCGTAGCCGTTCCAATGTCGCCGCGGGGTCCCGCCATTCATCCACTGTCGGCACCGGCATTTCTCCGGGTTGCAGATCCCGCTTGCGACGGTTCGCCATCCGGCACCACCCCTTCCCATCAGGGATTGACTCACGTCAACCTCACCCGTGACAAGATAGGCGTCTTAGGCAACCTTCCGTGTACTGGCGCCTACTCTGTGCAAACTCTACGATTGTCTGCACGGAAAGCGAATAGACGAACTCGGAGGGTGACATGAGCTTCATCCTTCACCTCTCCGACCTGCATCTATCTCCGCCCGACGATCGCGAAACGGTCGGCGACCACAAGATCAACGTCATTCCACTTCACGATCGGGTACGCCGGACCGAGCTGATCCGGACGACGCTGCGTGAACTCGGCCGCGCACTCGAGAGCGGGCGCCGCCGGCTCGACGCGGTCGTGGTCAGCGGCGACGTCACCTATCAGGGCCGCGCCGACGGCTTCGGACTGCTCCCCCGCACCCTCGCCGAGCTGGGCCGCGTCCTGCCCGAGCCCGACAAGATCCTCATCGTGCCGGGCAACCACGACGTCCGGTGGTACACCGCGCCCTCCAGCGAGGAGCGCTACGAGCAGTTCCTCACCCTCCGAGAGCACGGCTACCGCACCCCGCTGCTCGAGGGCGTCGACTTCGACCAGTACGGCGAGATGCACCACCCGCCACCGGTACCGCCGACGGTGCTCGCCGACGACGAGAGCTTCATCCTCGTCGGGCTGAACACGGCCAACCACTGCGGCGTCGAGATGGAGGTACCGCCCGAGGTCCGGGCCGCGTACGACGCGCTGTCCGGCCGCGCCGACATGGACCCGCAGCTGCGGATCATCCTGGACGACTGGCGGCTGCGGGGCCGCTTCGACGTCGCTCGCCTCGGGCCGCACCAGCAGCGGCACGCCTCGGACGCGCTGCGCAGGGACGCGCCACCCGGGGCCGTGCGCATCGCCGTCATGCACCACCAGTTGCTGCCGTTGAGCCCCGACGAGGAGGTGAAGCCGTTCGAGTCACTCACCAACCTCGGCGAGGTGCGTGACTTCCTGGCCGGCAACGACATCGACCTGCTGCTGCACGGCCACAAGCACGTCGAGCACATGTACGCCGACCGCTACCGCCCCAACCTCCTGGGGCTCAACAGCGAGATCCGCAAGCTGCTGGTGTGCTCGGCCGGCACCATCGGGCTCGGCCAGTCACACGGCGGCGAGGTCGCGAAGCTGCTCACCATCGACGCCGCGCACCGGGCGGCCCGCCGCGTGACGATGGAGAGCGTGCCGGCGACCCGCAGCGGCATCCCGCTCAAGGTTGGCGCGTTCCGCAGCCAGTCGTTCCGGATCGCCAACGACGAGCCGTCCGAGACCGGGGAGATCGTCGGGACCACCGCCCAGGACGTGCACGAACAGCTCATCGACCTTTACGTGAAGGGCCGCGTCCCGCCCCGGTCCCCGCTGATCTGCCGGTTCACCGACGGCCAGTCCGCGCTGACCCGGCCGGCGTCCTACCCGCACCTGCCGCTCGGCCGCGCCGACGACAACGACGACTGGTTCGAGCGGATGACCGGCTTGTGGCAGCGGCAGACGCCGATCCGCGGCATGCCGTTCAACCACGGCTCGCGCATCTACAACTTCGGCGGAACACGGGATCAGCTCAGCGCCGCGGCGGAGACCCTGTCCCGGGACCCGGCCAGCGGTAAGGCGCTCGTGATCCTGCTCGACCCGTTGCGGGACCACGCCGACGGGCAGGACCATCGCTACCCGGCCTTCTGCCTGGCGCAGTTCGTGGTCACCGGCGAGAAGCTCGGGGTGGTCGCCTACTTCCGCAAGCAGGAGATGCACTACTGGTGGGCGATAAACGTGGCCGAGCTGGCGATGTTGCAGGAACGGATGCTCCTGGAACTGCGGGGCTTCGACTCGCACTACGTCCCCGGCGAGATCACCACCGTGACGGCGATGCCGGTGGTCGCGGAGAAGGTGCCGAGGGTCGCCGTGCCGCGGATCGACCAGGTCGCGGACGAGCAGCCCGGCGAACTGGTCCGGCTCGCGCTGTCCGTCTGCGCCCGCGATCTGCCCGGCCGCGAGGCGTTCGTCGACCAGTGGTCCGCGGTCGTCAACGACTGGAAGCCCGGGCTCACCGCGACCGTCGACGGCGATCCGGTCGCGACGTTCGGGCTGCGCGCCCTGGCCGAGGTGATCGAGAACGTCTCGCAGGCCATCGGCACCGAGGACCGGGTCGATGTCATCATCAGCTGCCTGAAGCAGATGCATCAGCACAACGTCGACTTCGCGACGAAGATGCAGAGCAAGACGGACTACAAACGTACGCACGAGGAGTGGCGACGGGAGGTGCAGCCGCTCGTCGCCCGCCTGCTGAGCACGGTGAACCGCATCCTGCTGAGCCCGGATCACCCGCATCTGGTGCGGGACCGGCCGCCCGAAGCCGAACGGGGGCGCAGCGCATAGTGGCCGGCCGCGACGTTCCCCGTCGCGACCGGCCACTCCCGCTGTTCCTGCCCTACACGTCGAGTCCGGCGGCTCTCAACCGGTCGACGACGGGCACCTGCCCCGGAGGCCGCAGCCGGTACTCCCGCTTCTGGTTGATGACTGTCAGGTACGCCGAGACCTGCTGGCCCACCTGATAGTCATCGTCGTCGTCCACGTAGAGCACGTCGATCAGCCCGACGCGGCCGGCGCCGAGATCCACCACGATCCCCCACGGGAACACCGCGGTCACGGTGCCGTGCATCAGCGTGCCGATGAGCGCCTGCTCCTCGGGTTCGGACATGATCACAACCATTCCGGTTTGTATCTGTTGAGAATGTCGAACTTCGTCTTCGGAATCGCGACCTCGGCGTCGAGGATACCGTCGTAATTGCCCACGTTCTCCCGGAAGAACTTCTCGAATTCCGCCTTGGGAATCCGGATGCGCATCAGGGATCCGTCGTACCCGGCCCGGCCACGGTAGCTCTCCGCGATCTTCTTGCCGTAGTTGCCCATACCGAAGTACGCGCTGCCGTCCGGCATGCCCTGCGGCGCTCCCGGCGTGCCCGGATAGTCGGCGGGCTGGAACCCGTTGTCCTTGATCTTTTTGGTGGCGCCCTTGGCCGGCGCCTTGTAGATCTCGACGAAGTCCGGGTCGTCGCCCTCGTCGCCCTTCTTCGGCTTGTCCGGCTTCCCGGCGTCCGGCTTGCCGGGTGACGTGTCCTTGGCTGCCTTCGGCGGGTCCTTCGGCTTGGCCGGCGGCGCGGGCTTCGGCGGCGGCCGCGGCTTCGGGGTGGACGGCGGGACGATGTTCTTCGCCGCCGTCGTCGCGTCCTTCGCCTTGTCGGCCGCCTTGACCGTGTCCACGGCGACATCGATCGCGTCGACGGCCTCGTCGGCGTACTTCAGGCCCTTGGCGGCAGAGGCCCCGTACCCGGCGACCGGGATCATCGAGGCGAACGACAGACCCGCGTCGACGTAGTTGCCCTCGGCCAGATACCAGCAACCGTTGATGCCGTCGGCGACCTCACCGAAGACCGGCACCAGGCCGACGACGTCCAGCGCCAGGTGACCGACGTTGCTCCAGCCCCACCACATGCCGGTCGGGTCGGGGTAGGCGAACGGGTTGTTCCGGCCGTAGGCGTACGCGTTCAGCTGCTGAGGATCACCGAAGTCGATGACCGGGTCGACCGACAGGAATCGGCCCGTCGCCGGGTCGTACTCGCGGGCGCCGATGTGGGTGAGGCCGGTGACCGCGTCCAGCGTGCCGCCGACGAAGCCCTTCTCACCCGGCCAGGTCCCGGCGCTGCCCCGGACGCCGCCGAACGGCAGCGTGCGCCGTTGGATGATCTTCGAGTCCGCGGCGTTGACGGCGATCTCGGCGGTGCCGTTCTGGCCACCGGCCAGCCAGGTGACGCCCGCCTTCGTCCGTACCGCGACGACCTGGCCGTTGTGGCCGTAGTAGCGGCACGCGGTGGTCGTCTGCTTCGTGACGTCCGCGTTGCTGGTGTCGAGCTTGATCTCGGTGCCGTCGAGGTAGAGCGTGACCGACTTGTTGACCAGGTCCCGGCGGATGAGCCGGCTCCCGGCCGCGTCGTACAGGAACGACGCGGTGGTCTTGCCCGCCTTGAGCACCTCGGAGAGGCGGCCCTCGGCATCCCATCGGTATTCCTCGGCGTCCTTGCCGGCCAGCGCCCGCTTGGTGGTGTTACCGCTGAGGTCGTAGCCGAACGTGTCGACGGCCGTCGCCGTGGAGCCCGACGTCGTCGTCTCGGTGCGCTCCACCGCGTGGGCCGGCTTCTTACCGGCGCCGTACGGCTTGTAGACCTTCTTCACGTCCACGCCGGCGGCGGTCGTCCGGTGGTTGACCTCCTCGGTACGGTCGCCGGCCGCGTTGTAGGCGAAGCTCTGCCAGTACGGCGCCGCGCCGCCCAGCACCGCGACCGAGGGCGCCGCGGCGCAGTCGGTGCCCTGTGCCCAGGCCTCCTTCAGGCGGCGCAGATAGTCGTACTGGAAGCACTGCACGTCCGCCTTCGCACCGGACGTCGTCGGCTTGTCCGCGATGGACAGGATGTTGCCCGCCGAGTCGTACGCGTACGTCACGTTGGCGTCGTTGCCGGTGACGATCTCCCGGTCGACCATCACGTTGTTCATCCGGCGGGTGCCGGCCTCGTACCCGTACGTCAGCCAGGTCTGCTTGCTAGCACTGCTGGTGCCCAGCGTCAGTTGCAGCGGCTCGCCGAGGTTGGAGTAGCTCGTCGAGCGCACGTAGCCGGTGGTCCCGGACGTGAACGACGGCAACCCGAACGCGTTGTACCCGGTGCGGACCGTCTCGGCGGGCAGGTCACCGGCGGCGGGAACCGACGCCTCGTCCGGCGAGCCGTCGACGTTGTAGGTCGAACCGAACGTGTAAGTCCCGGCCAGCTTGTTCTCGACCGCGGGAATGGTGACCGTGGTCTTCTTCGGCCGGCCCGCGACGTCGTACTCGCTCACCGCCGACTTGTACTCGCTGGTGCCGACGTGCCGGGTGGAGGTGGCGACCTGGCCCTTGCCCATGATCGCCGTGTCGTACGTCCACGACGCCAGCTTGATGCGGGCCGCTCCCGGGGTGGCGGGCACCTCTTCGAGCAGCGTCGGGCGGCCCAGGACGTCGTAGCTGTAGCCCAGCGTGCGGCCACGCCCGTCGGTCGCGGTCTCCACCTGGTCGAGCTTGTTGTACTTGGTGGTCGTCTCGCCCGCGTCCGGGTCCTGCGTGCTCGTCCTGCGTCCGAGCAGGTCGTAACCGTACTTCCAGACGTTGCCGGAGGCGTCCGTCACCTGTGACAGCCGGTCGGCCTTGTCATAGGCGTACAGCGTGGTGTCGGCGTCACCGGACGGGGTGGCGCCCTTGAACTCCAGCAGCTTCGTGGTCTTGCCCTGTGCATTGGTGTAGCTGCTGAACGGCGTCTCGCCCTTCGGCGGGATGACGTCGGTGTGGTCGCCGTGATAGCTCGTCGAGGTGCGCCACTTCTCCGTGCCCGCGACCTTGAAGATCTCCGCCCGGGTACGGCCGACCGCGTCGTACTCCGTCTCCGTCGCCGTCGGCACACCCTCGGCGGACTTCGACGTGTCCGCGAAGTTCGTGTCCGGCGCGTCCTTGTTGTAGAACGGCCCGACCTGTGCGATCGCCAGACCACGCGAGTCGTAGGTGGTGCTCTTGATGATCCGGCCCAGGTTGGGGGTCGGTGACTGCGACTGCAACGACCGCAACAGCCCGTCGTAGAGCTGGTGGGTCGTGCGCACGCCGTCGTTCGGCGTCAGCGTCTTCGTCGTCACCGCCACCGGACCGTCGACGCGGATGTTGTACGTGTGCTCGATGTCCGGCACATCCGCGTCGGTGCGGCCGGCCAGCCACACCTTGTTCAGGCGGCCCAGCGCGTCGTACCTGAGCAGCGTGCGCTGCCCGTTGGCGTCCTTGGTCTGGGTGACCAGGCCCCAGGCGGGGTCGACCGTGGTCGTGGTGGACAACCCGGCCGGGTCGGTGACCTTCATGCCGGTCACCGGGCCACCCGAGGCCGGGGTGTACGCGGTCTCGGTCTCGTTCATGTCGGCGTCGTAGGAGAACCGCAGGCGCCCGTAGGCGTCATAGGTGGTCTCGGCGACCTTGAGGTATCGCGGCGACGACCCGGCGAACGACTCCAGCTGATCGGTCCGGGTGACGTCGCCCTTGCTCGGGGTGTCCTCGAACGCGCCCTTGTCGTAGTACGTCAGCACGTCGGAGATCGAATCCGCCGGCATGGCGGGCGTTCTGTCGCACGCCACCGCCACCGTCTGCACCCGGGAGACCAGGGTCAGAATGGTCTTGTCGGTGTTGCGGTTGTACCAGTACCGCGTGCACGCCTGGTCGTCGGCGACATCCAGATCACCGGCGTCGCTCGACCACTTCAGCATCCCGTAGCCGTCGTACTCGTGCGCGACGGACGTCCGGCGCACCCTGCCGCCGTCCAACGCCGTACGGGAGGTGGTCTTGCCGATGCTCAGCAGCAGCGCCTCGTCGGAGCCCTCGGTCGCGGTCGGCTCGGACAGCCAGGGTGTGTTGACCAGCCCGTTGACCTCGGGTCCGCTGACGCCGTCGAAGGTGCGCTGCTCCAGCAGGAAGCCCTGATAGCGATCGTGATCGGTGACCTCGGTGCCGTCGGTCGCGGTCACCGAGACCGACTTCTTGCCGCCGTCCTTGCTCTCCCGGTCGTTGTTCATGCCGCGCAGGTAGGTCGACTCGGTGCGCAGCTGCGCGGATCCGGTCGCGCCGGTGATGGTCCGGACCGTCTTGTATCCGCGGAACTGACCCCACGTCTTGCTCTTGGCCTTCGCGATCTCGCTGTCGTCGTAGTGCCAGGCCGCACCGCCCAGATACTCGTACCTGGTGACCTTGTCGACGCTGTTGCCGGTGCGGTCGTCCTCGACCACCGATTCGACGAGGTACTTGTGGAACCAGTCCTCCTTCTCGCCGATCTGGCCCTCCTTGGACCAGAAGGAGGGGTAGCACGGGCGGCTGTTCGTGGCCGGGTCCAGCGTCTTCACCTCGGCCGGCGTGCACTCGGCGGACGTGTAGTTCACCGACGTGATGCCACCCGACTCGGACTGAATGGCCCGGATCCGGAACTTCTTGAACGGCAGCCGGTCGTCACCGTCGCGGTCGACGCGGTTCTCCAGCGCGATGCTCTGGAACACGGTCTTCGGCAGCGTGATCGAGGAGCCGGAGCCCTTGCCGATGTGAGTGATCGAGTCCAGCCACAGGCTCGCCGTCGACGCGTCGGCCGGGTCCGGGTACGAGTGGTCAAGGGACCAGACGTCGACGTTGTCGTAGCCGCCGTCCTTGCCGAGCACCTGCGTGGTGACCGTGCTCAGCCGCTTGCGCGTGAAGAACGTCGGCGACCACTGCTCCTCGCACGACTCGTCGTCGGTGCAGATCTGGTCGAACGGCACGTCCGGCCAGCGGGTCGCCGTGTCCTTCTTCAGGTCGCCGGCCTCGCAGTCCTCGTCGGCGCCCTTGCAGCGCTCGGCGACGGAGAAGACGACCTGCGCGGGGGCCTTCGTGTCGTTCTCCGCGCCCGCGCGCTCGCCGTACTCGATGCGCTTGAGGTATCCACCACGGTCGTAGGACACCGAGACGTCGTCGCGGTTCGCGCCGTAACGGTTGGTCTCCGTGCCCCAGTAATAGGTCATGGAGTTGCCGTGCGTGTCGACCACGTAGTCGAGATTCCAGCGCCAGGTCTGCTTGCAGCGCGATTCCTTGAACGTGTCCTGGTGGCAGGGCTCGTCCTTGTCATCGCCGTAGACCGGCACCTCCCACGACGAGTTCGTGTTCTCGGCGTCGGCGGCGCTCCGCTTGCCCTTTCCGAAGTAGTACCGGGTGCCCTCCGTCGTGGTGACCAGCCAGTACTCGTCGTTGTTGTCGTCGTTGAAGCCGCCGGTCTCCTTGGTGATCCGGGTACCGTCGTCCGACTTCAGCCGCCACTCGTTACCCGACTTCTTCACCAGCTCGCCGCTGCGGCCCGCGAACGACATCGTCGCGTTGTCCGAGACATAGCAGAGGTCGTACTTCTGCTCGCCGGCCTCGTCGTGGCCGTCGTCGTTGCACGACTTGAACGACCGCTCGATGAACCCGACCGACATGTCGAAGCCCTCGCCGACGATCGACGGCTGGTTGTTCGTCGAACCGGTCCGGCCGTCGACGCTCGCCGACGAGTACCCGAACGCCAGCTGCGGCGACGGTCCGGCGAGAGCCGGGGGCACGCGCAGCGGATAGCTCCAGGAGAAGCCGCCGGTGTTACCCGAGTTCTGCCAGCTGCCGGACGGCGCCAGCGAGGTCGCGGCGTAGCTGCCCGAGCCACCGCTGGCCCCGGCCGACACCGACAGCAGCCCCACCGTGCCGGCCGACGCGGCCGCCGACAGCGCCGACGCGGTGGACGCCTTCGACTTCAACGCGGGCGCCGGAGGCGCGGACACCCGGGCGACCAGGCTCTCACCCTCGAGGTCGTTGCGGGTGTCCAGCGCGGTGCCGGTCCGGCACTCCGGAACGTCCGGGGTCGTCAGGGCACACGCCGGCAGGCTGTTGACACGCAACCGGCTCGCCCAGTCACCGCCGTACGCGTGCGCGAAGGCGGCGTAGTTGAGCTCAAGATCGACGCCGACGGCGGCCGTCGTGCTGTCGGCGCGGGTGACCGACAACAACACGCCGTCGACGCCGGCCTTCTCGGTCGTCGCACGGTCCAGCACCTCGACGCGGATCGTGCTCGGCGTCTGCGGCGCGGTGACCTTGATCGGCAGGCCACCCGGCTCCCCGGTCGCCGCGGCGGGCGCGACCTTGGCCGCGGTACCGCCGGGCGCCTGCGCCTTGACCGTGGCCACCGCCGGGTCCGGCCAGTCCACCTTCTCCGGCGGGCCGTCGGCCGGATCCGGGAGGCTCGCCTCCATCTTTCCGGCGGCGACCGGCACGGACGCCATCTGTTCCGTCTTCGGACGCCGGGCCTCGCGCGCCTCCTCGTCCACCGGCCCTTCCGCCCGTGACGGCGCCGCCCATCCAAACGTCGCCACCATGACGGTCGCGAGTCCCAGCGCCAGGCTCGATCGGAATCGGCCTCTCCCCCGCGCAGTTCGCACCACAGAGTCCTTCCACATAGGTTTGTTTTCGCCTGTTACGGGCGGCTCTTGCGCCAGAGGTCGTCGATGTCCGCCGGGTCCAACGTGCCGGGGAACACCCGTACGTCGTCGACATCACCGCTCAGGAACCCGACCCACTTGTCGTTCAGCCGGGTCCGGCCCACCTGGAGACCACCGGCGGCGTTCCACACCGAGCCGGTGTAAACGGCGGTGCCGCGCTCCTGGCCGTCGACATAGATGGACATCTTGTTGTTGCCCGGGTTGAACATGCCGACCACCTGGGTCCACTCGCCCGCCACCGGCGGCTCGACGGCCCCGTCGACGGCCTGCACGAGGTCACCCGCGGCCAGGCCGGTCTTGTCGGACTTGTGCCGGCCGAACGTCCAGCGCTTCAGCGCGGACGAGTAGCCCAGGTCGAAGCCGCTCCCGTAGGTGCCGACCTGGGACAGAACCGTCATGTCGGAGGCCAGCGCGGACGGCCGCACCCACGCCATCACGGTGAAGCCACTGCGCGTGTCCACCACCGAGGACGCCGTCGCGAAGTCGGCGCCACCGGTGAAGCGGATCGCTCCGTCGGTCGGCTCGGTCGCCTGGCGCTGACCCGCGACGTGATCCACACCGGTGAGGGTCAGCGTGCGCCCCTTGCCGGAGCCGTCCGCCGCGGTGGTGCCGGCCGTCTCGTCGAGCGGGTAGGCGGCGGCCGCGCACGCGTCGGCGGCCGGGTCCTCGCAGGGGCGCACCGCCCGGAACACGTATCGGGTCAGCTCGCTACGGTTGCCCGCGCGATCGACGCTCCGGGCATAGAGCACGTTCGGGCCGAACGCGACGGCCGACACGTTCGTGGCCTCGGCGTCGCCGCCGAGCGTCGCCGGGACGGCCTTGTTCGTCGGGTTGTCGTTGCCGATCGCCCACTCGTAGTACGCGACGTCGTTGCCGTACACCGAGTCCGAGTTCCCGTTGGCCGAGAAAACGACCTTGCCCAGCTCACCCGGCTTCTTGTTCGCGGCGTCGGTGGGGAAGTCGGTCGACGACACGGCCGGCACGGCGTCGGGACGTTCGCCGTCCGCGGAGTACTCACACCAGTCCGAGAACGACAGGCTGTCCAGCTTGCCGTCGTTGCTCCGGGCGTGCCACTTGTAGGTGTGACCGTGCACCAGGGGCGCTCCGGCGTTCACCTTGAAGTCGACCGCCTTGCCGTTGCCGTCGGTGTGCGCCTTCGGGCCGATCTTGGCCTCGTACGTCTTCGCCGTCGCCGTGTCGGTCAGCGCGAAGTTGACGCTGATGTTCTCGCTGTCCGGGTCCTTCGCGTTGACGACAAGCGTGGGCTGGTCGTTCCACAGGAACGGGCGGTTCGCGCCGGCGACGCAGGGCATGTTCGGGTCGATGGTCTTCTCGCCGTACGGCTTGCCCGGCCGGGTGTTGTACTCGACCACCAGCGTCGACTTGGAGCCGTTGAACCGCTTCCAGCTGTTGCCGTCGGTCTCGTCCGCCGCGGTCAGTGAGAACGCGAACTCGGCACCGGCCGCCAGCTTCGCCTTGACCGTGTTCGTGAGGTTCTCGTTCGTCTCCTCCTTGTTGTCGGAGAACTCGACGAACGACGGCGGCGCATCGGGGTCACACGAGCTGCCGCGCCCATAGGCGACCTTGCGGTCGACCATCAGGTCGGCACTGTTGCCCTTGTCCGGGCGGTTGTTCCAGTTCGTTGCCGAATCCACCTCGGCGGCGTTCACGTGCCGCAGATTGACCCAGCTCGCCGTGCAGGAAAACGACCACGTCTCGTACGCGCGGAACGTCACGTCCTTGACGACCCGCTCGTTCCAGTCCTTCTCGACCGGCTTGAACTTGAAGTACATCCGGTTGGTGTAAGGGTTGGAGTCGCACAGATAGCCACCCCAGTTCGAGCAGCGGCCCATGCCTTTGTCGTCGTCGAAATTGTGGTACTCGGTGCTCGGGAAGTCGCTCGACACGTACGTCCAGTCGGACTTCTTGATCGTCGCCGACGCGTCCGGATCGATGTAGACCGGGTACGTGGTCTCGGGGTTCTTCAGCATCTCGGCGTCCGGCACCAGGGTCAGCGCGCCGTCGCCGGTCAACGACAACCCGACCTCCGCCACCTTGCTGGAGGGTGCCGGCGCGGCGGTGATGTCGCCCGACGTCGGTCCCTGCACCGGAGCCGGCTGGGCGGGGTCCGTCGCCTCGCGCGCGGCGCTCCGGCCGCCTTGGATCTTGGCTGGCGCCGGGCTCGCCGGCCGCGTCGAGTCCCACATCGTCGGCTCGGCGCCGGAGAAGATCGTCGCGCCGGTGGCGTCGATCGCGTCCAGGCCACCATTGGCGCCCTCGCGAACATCGACGCCCTCGCCGCGCACCGTCAGCCTCAGGCGAGCCAGGTTCGAGATCGTCTCGGCCTCGCCGTTCTTCACCACCATCACGTACGAGTAGCCGACGGTCGTCGCACGCATCTTCAGATCGACGCCGGGCAGGACCTCCGGGTAGGTCGCCACCGGACCGTCAAGCGTCGGCGCCTTCAACGGCTGCGGCCAGCCGATGATCATCGACTTTCCGTCGTCGCCGAAACGGACCAGATCCGTCGATCCGGCACCGGCGAAGGACAGTTCCACGGTCGAGGCCTTCGGGCCGATCGACCCGTCCGGGCGCCGGTACAGCGTCGGATCGACATCGACCCAGGACCCGTCAGCCTGCTCGACTCGCTGCGGACCGACCGTTGTCTCGCTCGTGAACGTGCCGCTCGGATTCGCGAACACGAGTTCGTTCTCGGTGCGCTCCGCAACCACTTCGACCCGCTGTCCGGAAGACCGCGCCTGCGCGCTCGCCTGCTCGGCCGGCGTCAATGGCGCCGGCGGCACCGACTCGTCCTTCGTGACCGGCGGTGCCGCGAGCACGGGACCGGCGAAATTCAACGGCGCCAGAAGGCCGACCGCGAGTACCAAAGAGATGGAGCCCCGGCGCATGGCACGCCGAAGCTCAGGATCAGACAGCACGAAGGCCCCCGTCAGGTGCTAGGAATGATCAAGCGCGCTGAAGATATATCGACGCTCAGACATTTCGCTGTCCCGCGCGGCACCCGTTGGCCCAGGAGTTCTGTCGGACCCGACACATTGACAGGCAGTTATGCATGTGATGCGACGTGCCCGGTCCGCCGAAAGTCCGAAGCCAGGCCGGCGCGACTGATCTAAGATCTTGAATCAGCCCGATGCTCCGATCGGCGGATCCACGGGGAGTCCACTGTGCTGCGTTTCGTCTCGCTGGCCGGCGCCGGCGCCGCCCTGCTGACCATGCTCTCCACGGGTGTGCTCGCCGCACCGGCGCAGGCCGCGACGGCGGGTGTCGCCACCGTCGTCGAGTCGACCAAGGTGCGGTACAAGGCGGCCAAGGGCAAGCAGAACAGGGTCGTCGTCACCCGCTCCGGCAACACCATCACCGTCGACGACAAGGTCGCCGTGAAGGCCGGCAAGGGCTGCAGGGCGGTCAAGGGCGACAAGACCAGGGTGCGGTGCACCACGAAGAAGGCGCCGACCCGGATCCGGGTGTACACCTTCGACCGCAACGACTCGGTGGTCAACCGGACGGGCCTGGGTATGACCGCGGACGGCGGTACCGGCGCCGACACGCTCACCGGCGGCCCGCGCAGCGACACGCTGCGCGGCGGCTCAGGCGCGGACAAGCTGTACGGCCTCGGCGGCACGGACTGGATGACCGGCTCGGACGGCAACGACCGGCTCGACGGCGGGGACGGCGACGACTCGCTGGACGGCGGCTTCGGCAACGACACCCTCGTCGGCCGCAACGGGCACGACCAGCTGCTTGGCATGGACGGCAACGACAAGGAGTACGGCGGCGCCGGCCCCGACACCTTCGATCAGGCCTACGACCCGTCGCTTCCGGACGCCGACCTGTTCGCCGGCGGAAGCGGCGAGGACACCGTCACCTACATCTCGCGCGCCAGGGCGGTGATCGCCGACAACGACGGCGCGAAGGGCGACGACGGCGCCAAGAACGAGCACGACAGCATCGGCACCGACGTCGAGAACATCGACGGTGGCGACGGCAACGACAGGTTGACCGGCAACTCCGCCAGGAACGTCCTGCGCGGGCTGGGCGGCAACGACACGCTGATCGGCGGCGGCGGGGACGACGCCCTCGATGGCGGCACCGGCAAGGACCACCTGAACGGCGGCGCGGGCGACGATTCGCTCTTCGGCGACGACAGCTTCGGGGGCGCCCGGGCGGCGGACGTGCTGCTCGGCGGGGCCGGCCGGGATCGGGTCAGCTACCTCGGCTACACGAAGGCCGTAACTGTCGATCTCGACGGCGTCGCCGGTGACGACGGGCAGTCCGGCGAGCACGACACGGTCGGCGCGGACGTCGAGGACATCCACGGCGGCGCCGGCAACGACCGGCTGACCGGCAACGCCGGGAACAACCTCATCTACGGCCTCGAGGGCGACGACATCGTGCGCGGCGGCGCGGGCAACGACGAACTCGAGGGCGACGACGGCCGCGACCAGCTGTACGGCGAGGCCGGCGACGACTCGATGACCGGTGCCGACGGCTACCGGTACGACGTGCCGGACCGGCTGGACGGCGGCGCCAACACCGCGATCGGCGACATCTGCCAGCCGCTGGACAACGACGTGACCGTCGATTGTGAACGCGATCGGCCCTAAGCGCCGATGACCTCTTCGGACAGGCGCTCGCCGGCGACGGTCGAGATCTTGATGCCGAAGATGAAGATGTCGGCGATCCGGTGGTTGACGAAGTCGTCGCGGTCGTGGCCGTCGATCGCGTCGAGCAGCAGGGCCGTCAGCTTGGTCAGGTGCAGGGTGAAGTGCCGAAGCTGGGCGTACTTGGGCATGCCGGCGACGTCCGGGTGGTAGACCATGTCGTGCCGGATCTGCGCCCGCTGCAACTCCAGCAGGGTCTTGCTCACCCGCACGGCCTCGCCGCCGTCGAAGGCGCCGCCGCCCGCCAGCGGGTGCCGGGACTCCAGCATCTCGAGTCGGTCGGCGTACCGCTGGCGGAGGTCGGCGCCGAATCCCGCCGAGAGTCGCCACCCCATGGCGCGCAGATCGGCGGCGGCACCGAGCAGTTTCGCCCGGTCGACCTGTTCATTGTGTTCGGCGCGATCGCAATGGCGGGCCAGTTCGGCCGCCGTACGGATCAGAACCGGGAGCTCAGCTTGGAGCGCCAAATCGCCATTGACTGACACGTCTGCCATTATTCGCCTAGGAGTGAGGTTTACGACTCAACTTTGCGGATTGCCGGGGGAGTACCACTCGGCTGAATTACCGGGCGGCGCGGCGGTCGATCGCCTCTGCCCACGCGACCGCCACGGCGGCCACCTGAATCAACTCGGACCGCAGGTCCTCCGGCTCCGCCTCGGCGGCGGCCTCGGCGACCTCCTCGAGCAGGATGTGCCGCCAGCTCAGGTTCCCGTTCTCGGCCGCCTGCTCGCATTCCTTGCGGGCCAGCGCCGCGTCCGCGGCGTGCCAGTGCCCGGTGCCGTCCGGGTGGTTCTGCGGGCCCCAGCGCTCGTCCTGCCGCCGGCGCTCGGCCGCGACCTCGGTCAGCACGGCGGCAAGACTGGAACCTTCACCGATCACCTGAGACGCCACGACATGAACTCCTTCTCGCCGTAACTCCCCCACCTGGGGAGAACGAATGGTAAACCCCCTCCGCAGCATTGCGGTTACCTCGGTCCGGCCACATGGGACATGAAAGGCGCCCCACCAGCAGAGCCGGCGGGGCGCCCGAGAACGCGGATAATGATCAGCAGTAGGTCGACTGCTTACCGATGACCTTGTAGGGGCAGTCCGCCACCTCGGCGATGATCAGCGCCGCCTCCTTGTTGCGGGCGGTCTCCCGGGTGATCACGCTGGCCGGCGGGTAGAAGCCGCCCGCCGACGAACTGGTCGGGTACATCTCGAACGTGTACGCGAAGATCTTGTGCTGTCCCCACAGCCAGTCGAGCGAGTCGCCGTCGGTGATGTAGAGGTCACTGGCCTGCTCCGGCGTGTACTGGTTCGTCGCCGCCATCTGCCGGCCGAGCGTCGCGAACGTGTTGTTCTGGTCGGCGGTCATGACGCCGGTCGCCGTGTCGGCGTTGGTGTACCCGAGCGGCCACAGCACCAGCTCCGAGTAGGTGTGGAAGTCGATCGCGGCCTTGATCTGCTGTACGCCGCCGACCACCCGGCTGTTGACGAAGTCACGGATCACCCGCGTCTCCGGCGCCGAGAACGCCGAGGGGCCCCGGTAGGTGTCCGACGAGGTGGTGCCGGACGAGCCGCCGCAGCAGCCCCACTTGTAGCCGTAATTGCGGTTCAGGTCCGTGCCGACGTACGAGGAGCCGGAGTTGGGCTGGCGGTTCTTGCGCCACGAGCGGTAGCTGCCGGTCGCGACGTCGTACTCCGCGCCGTCCGGGTTCACCGACGGGATGATCCAGATCTCGCGGCTGTTGACCACGTTGCGGATCCGGGTGTCGGTCGCGTAGTTGTCGGCGTACAGGTGCAGCAGGTAGACGGCCATCTCCACGGTGAGGTGCTCACGGGCGTGGTGGTTGGCGTCGTAGAGGACCTCGGGCTCGCTCTCGTCCGTGCCGACGTTGTCGGAGATCTTCACGGCGACGATGTTGCGGCCCTGGTAGGTCTGGCCGAGCACCCGCTTGCTCGCGATCGCCGGATACTGCGCCACGATCGCGTCGACCTCGGCGACCATCTCGGCGTAGTTGTGGTAGGCGGCGTCCCGGGAGGGGAAGTCCAGGGTGGACACGTCCTCGGTCGGCAGCGGCACCGTCACGGGGTTGACCGTGAAGCCGAGCGCGCGCAGGGCCTTCACCTCGCTGCCGGTCGCGGTGATCTCCACGACCGAGTGCTCGGCGCCGTCGATGGCCGCGCCGGTGCTCGCGATCGCGTTGCGCTGGGCGAGCGTACGCACGTCGTAGACCTCGTACTGCGCCGAGGTGTCCGCGCGCGCGACCGCCGTTGCGGGCGGCGCGGCGGTGGCGGATGCGGCGATCAGGGCCGCACCTACGGCGGCGGCCGATACCAGGGCATTGAGGCGTCGTCGTCTCATGAACGACCTCCGGGGGGTGTCAGAGGGGTTCGGGCCCCGTCACTGCACCACTCGGAATCGACGTTTGGCAATGAGTTCGGCCTCGGCCGACCATGCCAAAGTGCCCCCTACCTCGGCGTGATGACCGCCGAGCGCAGGTCAGGAAGCCTTTTTTCCCTCGCCGTTCTCGGCGGACCCCGCGGCGGCGTGGCCGGTGCCGGCGACGCGGTCGTCCGCGGCGCGGTCACCCGCGGCGGCCGCCGCCTCGTCGCCGGCGAGGGCCGCGCGCAGCCGCTGCTTCTCCGCCTTGCGGCGCTCCGCGACCGAGCCAAGCTGCTCGGCCATCTCGTTGCGCCACTTGGCCAGCAGGAAGTAGGAGAACGCCGCCGAGGCGACCAGCGCGATCATCGCCTTGACCAGGAAGTTCAGCGGGACCGGCAGCAGCAGCGCGAACACGACGACGAAGAGGCCGATGCGGCCGAGCGTGTACTTGACGGCGGGACTCATTTTTCGAACTCCTGTCAGCCCACCCGGTGGCTGAGCCACCGGAGGCCGTAGAACCAGATCAGGCAGTAGACGACGGTCAGGCCGAGCGCGCCGATCGCGCCGCTGACAAGCGCCGGGAAGACGGTGGCGGCGAGGCCCGCGAGGGTCATTCCGACCGCGACACCGAAGCCCGCGCCCAGCGCGGCGACCACGAACCGGTACGCGTTGTGGCCGTGGCGGGCCGCGCGGAACTCCTCGGTGAACAACCACACCGGCAGGATCAACGCGAGCCAGCCGCTGGAGTCGCCGAATACGAACGCCTCGGCCAGCGACATGACCGCCTCGAAGACGAGCAGGACCACGACGCCGGTGACGAGGCCGGCGAGGGCGACACCGATCAGGTCGCCGATGGTCACCAGCCGTCCGTCGGCGTCGCGGCGGGGGCGACGGTCATTTCTGGTCTCGGCCATAACAACGAGAGGGTACGCCGAGGCGCCCGCTCCCTACGCCCAGACCTGCTGCGGCTCGCTGCGGCGCTCCGCGAGCGGTGTCGGCTTCGCGTACTCCCGGACGACCTCGTAGCGGGTGTTGCGCTCGACGGGCTGGAAACCCGCGTCCCAGATGATGTTGAGCAGGTCGTCGCGGTGCATCGTGGTCGGCGTGCCGTAGTCGTCGGCGTCGTGGGTGATCTTGTACTCGACGACCGAGCCGTCCAGGTCGTCGGCGCCGAAGTTCAGCGAGAGCTGAGCCACCGACAGCCCGTGCATGACCCAGAAGTTCTTCAGGTGCGGCACGTTGTCGAACATCAGCCGGGAGACCGCGAAGGTGCGCAGCGACTCGGCCGGCGACGCCATCGTGGTGCGGGCCTGGATCCGGTTGCGGATCTTGCCGTCCGCCGAGTCGACGAAGTCGTGCTGGTAGCGAAGCGGGATGAAGACCGCGAAACCACCCGTCTCGTCCTGCAACTCGCGAAGGCGCATGACGTGGTCGACCCGGTGCCGCGGCTCCTCGATGTGGCCGTACAGCATGGTGGCGGGGGTCTTCATGCCCTTGGAGTGCGCGAGCCGGTGGATCCGGGACCAGTCTTCCCAGTGGCAGGCGTGGTCGACGATGTGCTGGCGGACCTCCCAGTCGAAGATCTCCGCGCCGCCGCCGGTCAGCGACTCCAGCCCCGCGTCCATCAGCTCGTCGAGGATCTCGGTGGCCGGCAGGCCGCTGATCTTCTCGAACCACTGGACCTCGGTCGCCGTGAAGCACTTGAGCTTGACGTTCGGCAGCGCCGCCTTCAGCTCGCGCAGCACCTTGGGGTAGTACCGCCAGGGCAGCGTGGGGTGCAGTCCATTGACGATGTGCAATTCTGTGAGTTGTTCATCTTCCATCTCCTTGGCCTTGCGTACGGCCTCGTCGATGCGCATGGTGTATGCGTCCTTCTCGCCCGGCTTGCGCTGGAACGAGCAGTACGCACAGCTTGCGGAGCAGACGTTGGTGAGGTTGAGGTGCCGGTTGACGTTGAACATCACCCGGTCGGCGTTCATCTCAGTACGCTTGTGATGCGCCAGCCGGCCGAGCCAGGCGAGATCGTCGGACTCGTAGAGGGCGACACCGTCCGCACGGGTCAGCCGCTCGCCCGCGTAGACCTTGGCCTCCAGCTCACGCTTCAGTCCGACGTCCATGTGTGCCCCTTTCCCATCGCTCACCGCCGAGCCTACGTCCTGCCACCGGCGACGATGGGAGCGCGGCGGCTTCGGGGCGGCGCGGATCACGCAGTCGGGCATACGATTCTCAGGCTCCTCTCAACTGGAATCGATCGACAGCGGTGCACGGGTTGGGGTAAGAACCTAGAAGGACGTAAGCGTCGGAGGGCGACCGAGCGCGGACCGGGGAGCGCATGTTGACGAATTGGCAGTACGGCCGAGGTGGCTCGCGGCGGCCGCGCCCATGGTGGCGCCCGCTGGCGTATTCCGCCGCGACCGCAGCCGCCATCGCCATGCTCTTCAACCCGTTGCCGGCCTCCGCCGCCCCGGTGGCACCGCCCGCGGTGCCCGACGCCGGCTCCCGGCCGCTGCCGCTCGGCACGCTCACGATGCCGGGCCAGACGAGCACCGGCCCGGCCACGACGACGCCGATCGTTTCCACCGGCGTCGCGATGACCCCGCTGCTCGCCAAGGTCGAGAAGGGCCGGGACGAGCTCGCCACCCTCGGCGAGAAGCTGACCCGGACCAAGGAAGACTTCGACCTCGCCACCCAGCAGCTGGCGACCGCCGATCAGAAGGTCGCGCAGACCGCGGTCTCGCTCGCGGCGGCCCGGGAGGAGGCCGCGGACGCCGCGGCCGCGGCCGTCCGTGACGCCGCCGCCATGCCGCCCGGCACGCTCGGCTCCGGCCTGGAGGACCTCGACTCGCTCGCCCGGATCAACCGCGGCGACTCCGCGACCGAGCAGGCCGCCGGCCGGCAGCTCGCGATCGCACAGGACGCCAACACGGCCGCGCTCTCCGAGCAGCAGTCGGTGCGGGCACACCTCGACCTGGTCACCGTCGATCGCGACAAGCTCCAGGCCGAGGTCAACAAGAAGTCGGCCGCCCAGCAGAAGCTCGAGCAGCAGCACGCCGACGAGGTCCGCGCCGCCGACGCGGCCGCCGCGGCCCGGGACGCGCAGGCCGGCGCGGGCTACCTGTCCGGCGAGAACGCCGGCCGCGGCGCCGACCCGCGGGCCATCGCCGCGCTGACCTTCGCCCTGGCCCAGCGCGGAGACCCGTACGTCTGGTCCGAGGAGGGCCCGGACCAGTACGACTGCTCCGGCCTGATGTACGCGGCCTACCGCTCGGACGCCGCGGGCAACTTCCCGCTGACCCGGGTGTCGAAGGACCAGTACTACCAGACCCGGGCCAAGGTCGTTGACCGCTACTCGTTGCTCCCGGGCGACCTGCTCTTCTTCAGCTCGACAAGCAGCTGGACGGGAATCCACCACGTCGCGATGTACGCGGGCGACGGCATGATGGTCGAGGCGCCGCGCACCGGCCTCAACGTCCGCCTGACCCCGGTCCGCTGGACCCGGCTCTTCGGCGCGACCCGCATCTACGGCTCGGTCGAGGGCACGGTCGAGGGCCCGGTGCTCGGCAACCCGGACCCGGAGACGCCGAGCGACAACCCGACGACGACGAAGCCGCCGACGACCCCGCCGACCACCAAGCCGACGACGAAGCCGCCGACGACGCCGCCCACCACCAAGCCGACCACGAAGCCGACGACGACGCCGCCCTCGACGCAGCCGACGACCCCCAGCACCCCGCCGACGAACCCGGACCCGACCGAGACCCAATCGGCCGCGCCTTCGCCGAGCGGATCCACGGCCGGGTCCTCGGACAGTTCGCCGTCGAAGTCGGGGGACACCTCTTCGTCTTCGTCGGCGTCGGCATCGGCGGCCTCGAAGTCGGCCGCGGCGCCTTCGTCCGCGGCAACGAATTCGGCGTCGGCCTCCGCTTCGAGCGACGGCGACTGACCCGGTTTCGCGATCTTCAAGGCGGGGAAACGCCCTAACGCCGGATGCGCTTATGAGCGCTGATATGGCACCGTAGTCACCAGCGCCCGGCAATCGACGTGCCCGGCGGCAGGTATTTGGCGTCGTCACGAGGGTGGCGGCGATCGGGAGGATCCATGGACGAGCAGCAGGCGAAACCGGACAGCGACGGCGGGACGCCGCACGCTGCGCGGACGCCCGCGAGCAGCGCCGGGCCTCAGAACGATCAGGGATACGAGCCGCCACCGCCGCCCGCACCGGGTGCCCTGTGGGCGCCGGCCGGCAAGGCCTCGGCCAGCGTCAGCGCGCCGCCCGCATCTCCTGCCACTCCCGCCGCCTCGGCGAGCGTCAGCGTGCCTTCGGCGTCCGTGAGCTCTCCTCCCGCGTCCGCCGGCTCGAGCGGCGGCGCCGCCCGGCCGGTCTCCGTTCCGCCCGGCGCCAACGCCGCCCGCGCCACCGTGCCCGGCTCGATCGATCCGGCCGGCGCCCGCGCCGCCACCTGGCCCAGCGGCCAGGCCAAGGTCTACGGCGCCCGCAGCACGGACCGGTCCGCCGACAAGCCGGCCACCGATGACAAGCCGGCCGCCGTCGTCGATGACAAGCCGGTCGCGACCGCAGGCGCCGAGAAGGCCGCCGAAAAGGCCGCCGAGGCGGACAAGCCGGCGGCCCCGGCCAAGCCGAAGGACGCCGACAAGCCGGCCGCCGTCAGCTGGATGAGCGTCGCCGAGAAGCGTGGCCAGGCCGCGGCCGCCTCGCCGGAACCGGAACCGGATCTGCCCGAGCCCTCGACCCCGGAGCCGCCGAAGCCCGCGCCGGCCAAGCCCGAGCCGACCCGGCCCGAGCCCGCGCCGCTGCCCACACCGACTCCCACCCCGCCGCCGACACCCGCGCCGAGCCCGGCCCGGCCCGGCCCCGTGCCCCCGGGCCCCGGACCCAGCCCCGTGCCGCCCGGCCCCGGGCCCAGTCCCGTGCCGCCGGGACCCGGCCCGTCGCCCGTGCCGCCCGGCCCGGGTCCAGACCCCGTGCCGCCGGGGCCCGGCCCCTCGCCCGTGCCCGGCCCGCCGCCGGCCCCGTTCCCCGGTCCGCCGGTGATCCCCGCGGCCGGCGCCGGCCTGCCGGCGTACACGATGCCGCCCTGGTCCGGTTCCGCCGCCGCGGGCGGACCCATCAATGTGGGCGGCGCGGCCCAGCACGACCACCAGCCCCGCAGCGGTTCGACTCCCTACGGGGTAGGCGCATCGGGCGGTGCCGGGCAGCCGTTCGGCGGATCGGCCGCACAGGTCAGTAGCGCGCCGACGCGGCCGACGACCTATGGGTCGGGATCCGGACAGCAGCCGGCCGCCGTGCCGCAGCAGCGGATGCAGGGCACCGTCTACGGCGGCCTCGCCGACTACGCGCCGCCGGACATGACCATGCCCGTGAGCACCAACCCGGTCGAGAATTCCGGCTCGCTGACCGGCCACATCCTGGCCCAGGGCTGGCGTGACGGGCCCGACACGCAGCGGCAGAGCAACGTCAAGGTGATCGTCGCGATGCTCGTCGTGCTGCTCATCCTGGTCGGCGTGAGCCTGGCCTTCCTGTTCACCGTCGGCGACGCCTTCAGCGACATGATCGGTGGCGTTTTCAAGGATTAGGTTGTCGGAAGCCGCACCTCCCCCTAAGCTGGCGAGGTTGCGCCGAAGGGTGAGCCTGCCCACTACCGGCGCGGAATGCGGGCGATGTCGACCACGTTGGCCCGTACACTGATGGAAGTAATTGACCTGGCGTGCCCTCATGGGGCACGCCACGGGCGTTCTTGCGGTCATTTCAGCGGCCGGCTGTTCGTAGCCGCGGCGGGCCATTCGCGAGCATGCGCCCCCGTAGAGAGGTTCTCTTGACCACTTTCGCTGACCCCAGCACGTTCCCGTCCGTCTTCGAAGTCCCCGCCGAGTCCGGCGAAACCCCCCGCACCGACGCCATCGAGGCCGCGCAGGAGACCCCCGCCGCCGTCGAGGTGGAGCTGGCCGAGACGGCCGTCGTTCCGACCTTCGCCGAGCTGGGTCTCCCCGCCGAGCTCGTCCGCGTGCTCAGCCGCGAGGGCATCAACACCCCGTTCGAGATCCAGGCCGCCACCATGCCCGACGCCCTCGCGGGCCGGGACGTGCTCGGCCGCGGCCAGACCGGCTCCGGCAAGACGCTGGCGTTCGGCCTGCCGCTGCTCGCCCGGGTCGCACAGGGCGGCCGCGCGCTGCCGCACCAGCCGAAGGCCCTGATCCTGGTGCCGACCCGCGAGCTGGCCATGCAGGTCGCCGACGCGCTGATGCCGCTCGGTCGCTCCGTCGGCGTCTTCCTGAAGACCGCCGTCGGCGGCGTGCCCTACGACCGGCAGATGGACGCGCTGCGGCGCGGCGTCGAGGTCATCGTGGCCACCCCGGGCCGCCTCGGCGACCTGATCGAGCGCGGCGCCTGCAAGCTGGACGCCGTCGAGGTCACCGTCCTGGACGAGGCCGACCAGATGGCCGACATGGGCTTCCTGCCCGAGGTCACCGAGCTGCTGTCCAAGACCCCGGCCGACGCGCAGCGCCTGCTCTTCTCGGCCACGCTCGACGGTGACGTCGACGCGCTGGTCAAGCGGTTCATGAACGACCCGGTCACGCACTCGACCGCGCCGGCCGAGGCGAGCGTGTCCACGATGGAGCACCACATGCTCCTGATCCCGCCGCACGACAAGTTCCCGATCACCGCCTCGATCGCCAACCGGGAGGGCAAGACGATCGTCTTCGCCCGCACCCAGATGGGCGTCGACCGGCTGGTCGACCAGCTCGCGGCGGTCGGCGTCCGGGCCGGCGCGCTGCACGGCGGCAAGACCCAGCGGGTCCGCACCCGCACGCTCGCCGAGTTCAAGGAAGGCCGGACGAACGTGCTGGTCGCCACGGACGTCGCGGCCCGCGGCATCCACGTCGACGGCATCTCGCTGGTCATGCACGTCGACCCGCCGAAGGACCCGAAGGACTACCTGCACCGCGCCGGCCGTACGGCCCGCGCGGGCGAGTCCGGCGCGGTCGTGACGCTGGTGCTCCCGAAGCAGCGCCGCACCACGGCCTCGATGATGCTGAAGGCGGGCGTCACGCCGGCCGAGCTTCGCGTGCGCCTGGGCGACGAGCAGCTCGCCAAGGTCACCGGTGCCCGTGAGCCCAGCGGTGTCCCGGTGCGGATCGAGCCCGAGCCGCGCGAGCGTGGCGACCGGCCGCGCCGCTTCGGCGACCGCCCGCAGCGCGGTGGCTACGGCGACCGCCCCCGCACCGGTGGCTACGGCGACCGCCCGCAGCGCACCGGCGAGCAGCGCTCGTTCGGCGACCGCCCCCGCAGCTCCTTCGGCGGTGGCGAGCGCAGCTACGGCGACCGCCCGCGCGGCGGCGACCAGCGTTCGTTCGGCGACCGCCCGGCGCGCAGCTACGGCGACCGCCCGACCGGCGACCGCGCCTACAGCGACCGCCCCACCGGCGACCGTGGCTACGGCGACCGCCCCACCGGCGGCGGCGACCGCTCCTACGGCGACCGGCCTGCCGGCGGCGGCGACCGTTCCTACGGCGACCGGCCTGCCGGCGGCGGCGACCGTTCCTACGGCGACCGTCCCACCGGCGGGGGCGGCCGCCCCACCGGCGGCGGCGACCAGCGTTCGTTCGGCGACCGCCCGGCGCGCAACTACGGCGAGCGGCCCGGTGGCTTCCGGCGCGAGGGCGGCCGCAACGACCGCTACTCGACCGGTCGTCCGGCACACACCCACTGATCGACGCCTGTTAGACGAGGCCCCCGGCGCTCCCCCGCCGGGGGCCTTCGGCGTTTCACCGGCCCGGCCGGTCAGACCTGGTCGCGGATCCAGGCGACGCAGGCCTTGTCGACGGTCGCGAAGGGCTTGCCGAACGCCTCCTGGGAGGCGGGCTCGAGGTCGCGGTCCTCCCGCAGGTAGAGCCGGACGAAGTCGAAGAGCGCGCGCTGGCCGTACTTGCGGGCCATGCAGTCGGCGGCGAAGTGGCCCAGCCCGTAGAAGGCGTCGCTGGTGTCCGGGCTGGCGTCGCCGGCGAGGGCGCGGGCCGCGATGGACTTGGGCCGCTTGCCGCTCTGCACCACCGCGCGCACGCTCGAGCGCCGCCAGCTCGCGGTCGCGGGCTTGGGGTACCAGCCGATGTACTCGGCGATGCCCTCCTCCAGCCACATGTCGCCGCCGTCGCCGGAGCGCGCGGCGCCGCCGAGCGTCACGACGTGGCCCAGCTCGTGCTGGATCGTGCTCGCCATGACCGTCTTGTCGTTCTTCACCTGGGCGACGTTGACCACCACGTCGCTGCCCGCCTCGTTGAGCGGCATCGCGTAGGCGATCACCCAGTCGTCGTCGACGCCGCCGTACCAGCTCTTCCACTGCTTCGCGCCGGCCAGGTAGATGCGGTACTTCTTCTGCGGGTTGCCGACCATGCCCGCGAAGCGGTCGTTGACGGCCGCGGCCTTCTCGGCGACCGGCATGATCAGCTTGAAGTACTTCCGCTCGCTGCTGCCGGCGATCAGCGTCACCCGCTTGCCCTGCTGGAAGAACAGTTCGCCGGACTCCCACGGGGTCGGCTGCTGCTCCTCGCGGCTCTTCTTCACGCTTGCCGCGGTGATCAGCCACTTGCCGTTGACGGACTTGAAGGTCAGCTCCTGCTTGATCCAGGGCTGGCCCTCGGACTCCGCCTCCGGGCATCGGTCCGTGCTGAAGCAGTACTCGGCATGCGCGGTCAGGGCGATCGTGCCGTTCTTACCGCTCTTCGGGCTCGAGCCCGTGTGGTATTCGAAGCGGCTGACGCCCAGGGCCCGCAGCGACTTGTACATCGAGTGGTACTTCGTGCGCAGCTTGGACTGGCTCGGGTCCAGGGCGGCGATCCAGCCCTTCTCCTCGCCGCGCAGCAGGGCCGCCGACTGGGCCTCCAGCGTGGCGTTGGCCGCGTCGTACGGCGTCAGCGGCAGCGCGTTGGCCTTCGGCTTGTCCGTGGCCTCCGCGCGCTCGGCCAGCGCGTCACGGGCGGCGACGACGTAGACGAAGCCGGCACCGACGCAGAGCACCGCGACGAGCGCCAGCACGCCGCCGACTAGCAGGGCGGTGCGTCCTCGGCGTGGGGGCGGCGGGGGCAGCTGCATGCCGGGCATCAGGACGAGCGGCGGCAGCTGGCCGTACTCGACGGGCATGCGCTGGTGCGGGATCAGCGGGCCGGGTGGGACGGCCGGGAACTCCTGGGGGGCTGGGTATTCTTCGGCGTCGCGCACTGTGCTCCTTGAGCCCGAAGCGAACCCGAGTCCCGTTCGCTACCGCTTCGATTTTGGCAGGTCTACGCTCCCCGCGCTGCCCCCGATCACGAGCCCTGCCACCGGCCCGTCGCCAGGAAGGCGTCGAGGACGGCGCGGTACGGCTCGAGGTCCAGGCCCTGCCGCGCCACCCAGGCATCCGAGTAGTACGTGTCCGCGTACCGCTCGCCGCCGTCGCAGATCAGCGTGACCACCGATCCCGTACGCCCGGCGGCCAGCATCTCGGCGATCAGGGCGAACGCGCCCCACAGGTTCGTACCGGTGGAGCCGCCGACGCGACGGCCGAGCACCGCCGAGCCGGACCGCATGGCCGCCAGGGACGCCGCGTCGGGCACCGCCATCATCCGGTCCACGACCGCGGGCTGGAAGGACGCCTCGACCCGGGGCCGGCCGATGCCCTCTATCCGCGAGCCCCGGCCGGTCGAGAGCGTCCAGTCGCGGGCCACGTAGGCGGGCCAGAACGCCGAGCCCTCCGGGTCGACGACGCAGAGCCGGGTGGGGTAGCGCCGGTAGCGGGTGAACCGCCCGATGGTCGCGCTGGTGCCGCCGGTGCCGGCCCCGACGACGATCCACGCCGGTACGGGATGCCGCTCGAGTGCCAGCTGCGCGTAGATGGACTCCGCGATGTTGTTGTTGCCCCGCCAGTCGGTGGCCCGCTCGGCGTGGGTGAACTGGTCCATGAAGTGCCCGCCGAGGTCGGCGGCGAGGGTGCGCGCCGTGGCGACGACGGCCGTCGGGTCGTCAACCAGGTGGCACTTGCCGCCCTGGAACTCGATCAGCGAGATCTTCTCCGGCGACGTGCTCGCCGGCATGACCGCGATGAACTCGAGCCCGAGCATCCTGGCGAAGTAGGCCTCGCTGACCGCCGTCGACCCGGAGGACGCCTCGACGATCGGGGTGTTCGGGCCGATCCAGCCGTTGCAGAGGGCGTACAGGAAGAGCGAGCGGGCCAGGCGGTGCTTGAGTGACCCGGTGGGGTGTGAGGACTCGTCCTTGAGGTAGAGGTCGATCCCCCAGGACCGCGGCAGCGGAAACGGCAGCAGGTGGGTGTCGGCCGAGCGGTTGGCGTCGGCCTCCACCAGCGCGACGGCGTCGCGCTCCCATTCGCGGGCTGCGTCGTCGCAGCGGTCGAGCTGTTCCATGGTTCAACCTACCGCTGGATCGAGGCCGGGCTGCGGCCGGTTCTCCCACTTTGTGGAGAGCGCGATCGCCGTGCGGGTCGAGGCGACCCCCGGCGTGCGGTTGATCCGGACGATCAGCTGCTCGAGTTTGGCGATGGTGCCCACCCGGACCGTGAGCTGGTACGACTCGACGCCTGCCATGAAATAGCAGGATTCGATCTCGGGCATCACCCGCAGCGCGGCGAGCACGTCGTCGGTGTCGGCGCCGGAGTCCTCGACGATGCCGATGAGCGCGGTCACGCCGAGCCCGATCGCGTCATGATCGATCTCGGCGCGATATGCCCGAATCGTTCCGCCAGCCTCCAGCTTGCCGACCCGCTCGTGCACCGCGGGTGCCGAGAGGCCCACCTGCCGGGCGAGTTCGGCGTACGACGAGCGGGCGTTGTCCCGCAGCAGGTCGATCAGGCGCAGGTCGATGGCGTCCATGGGTTCAGAGGTTAGTGCGACACGTCCGGGTATCTCACGCCCGGTAGCGAGCGCGGATGCCATGACGGGGGCAAGGATAATGGTCAACGTCGCAATCGGGGCTTTTTCCGCATTTCAACGACTTGCTGTTTTTGGCGATGCTCTAATGGCACTACGTCCCGATCGAGCACGCCGACACTCACCGTGACCACCGGCGCTCCAACACGACGCGAGGAGAGGGCCGTGGACACAGGAGATCGACTGCTTACGCCTGGGGAGGTGGCCGCGCTGTTCCGGGTGGATCCGAAGACGGTCACACGCTGGGCGGCCGCCGGACGTATCGGCAGCATCCGCACTCCGGGTGGACACCGCCGGTTCCGTGAGTCAGAGGTCCGTGCGCTGCTCGAGGGCGACGGAGTGGTCGAGGAAATGCGCGAGGACGACGCCGCGAACCGACCGCGCAACGGTGGCCCGGCGAACCCGGGCTCCAGTTACGGACCGCCGAACGGACTGCGCTGAAGCTTCGCATAGGGCATTAATACCCCATTTAAGGCAGCTAGTCCTGGCGTCCGGACCCGAGATCACCGGTCCAGCGGGTAAAAAGCTCGTGGGGTACGCCGAGAGCGTCGAGTACCTTGCCCGCCACGAAGTCCACCAACTGCCCCGCGGTCGCCCGCGCACCGGCACCGTAGAAGCCCGGGCTCGCGGGCAGGACCACCGCCCCGGCGTCGTGCAGGGCGATCAGATGCTCGAGATGGCTACGGGTCACCGGCGTCTCGCGGGGCACGATCACCGTTCGCCGGCGCTCCTTGAGGTTGACCTCGGCGGCCCGCTGGAGCAGATCCTTGGAGAGCCCGATCGCGATGCCCGCGCAGGCGGCCGTGCTGGCGGGCACGACCGCCATGCCCCGCGCCGGATACGAGCCGCTGCTCGGCCCGGCCGCGAGGTCACCGACGGGCCAGTAGGCCAGGTCGTCCAGATCCCGGCCCAGCCAGGCCGCGACGTCGTCCTTCCAGTGCGCGTCCCGGACGGTCGCGCCCGTCTCGTCCAGCAGGGTCAGCCGGGCGGCCCTGGAGACAATCAGGTCCACCGGCTCGCCGGCGTCCAGCAGCGCGCGGATGAGGGCCCTCGCATAGGGCGTGCCGGAGGCTCCCGAGACGCCGACGATCCAGGGGTTCCGCATCTCGGCCTAGCCCAGGAGCAGATCTAGGACGGCGAAGGCGAACAGCGCGATGCCCACGAAGCCGTTCGCGGTGAAGAACGCCCGGTTGACCTTGGAGAGGTCGTCGGGGGTGACGACGACGTGCTGATAGCCGAACGCCACCGCGGTCAGCGCCAGCCCCACCCACCAGAGCCAGCCGAGGCCGACAAGCTGTCCGAACCAGACGAAGAGGGCGAACGTCACCACGTGGGTCGCGGTCGAGATGTGCAGCGCGGTGCGGACCCCGAAGCGGGCCGGCGTCGAGTGCACGCCAATCCGCCGGTCGACCTCGACGTCCTGGCAGGCGTAGATGATGTCGAAGCCGCCGATCCAGAGCCCGACCGCGACGCCGAGCACCCACGCCGGTCCGGACCCGGCGAACGTGCCGGTGATCGCGAGCCAGGCGCCGACCGGCGCCACGGCCTGCGCGAGCGCCAGCACGTAGTGCGGGAAGTTCGTGAACCGCTTCGCATAGGGGTAGACGATCAGCGGGATCACCGCGAGCGGCGACAGCACCAGGCAGAGCCAGTTGAGCAGGCCCGCGGCCAGGAACAGCACGACGAGGGAGACGGCCGCGCCGGTCCAGGCCGTGCGGACGCTCACCGCGCCGGTGACCAGCTCGCGATTGGCGGTACGCGGATTCTGCGCGTCGATCCGGCGGTCCAGGATCCGGTTGGCCGCCATGGCGAACGTGCGACCGGACACCATCGCGATCGTGATCAGCAACAGGTCGACCCAGTGCACCCCCGTGCCCTCGCGGTCCATCGCGACAAGCGCGGACAGGTACGCGAAGGGCAGCGCGAAGACGGAGTGCTCGATGGCCACCAGGCGCAGGAAGGCCTTGACCCGGCCCGGCTGCTCGGGTGCGGACGCGACGGCGGTCACGAGATCCCGTACTCCTTCCAGCGCTTGTCCACGAGGGCGGTCACCTCCGGTGCCATGGTCATCTCTTCCGGCCAGCCCCGGGTGTAGCCCTCCGCAGGCAGCTTACGGGTGGCGTCCAGGCCCGCCTTTCCGCCCCAGAACTGCTGGTAGGAGGCGTGGTCGAGGTGATCGACGGGCCCCTGGGTGACCAGCAGGTCGCGGTCGTAGTCGACGTTGCCGAACGCCCGGAAGGCGACCTCGTGGTAGTCGTGCACGTCGCAGTCCTCGTCGACGACCACGATCAGCTTGGTGAGCGACATCAGGTGCGCGCCCCAGATCGCGTTCATGATCTTCTGCGCGTGCTTCGGGTACCGCTTGCGGATCGAGACGATCACGCAGTTGTGGAAGACGCCCGCGGCCGGCATGTCGTAGTCGACGATGTCCGGGATCAGCATCTTGAGCAGCGGCCGGAAGATCCGCTCGGTGGCCTTGCCCAGGCCGTGATCCTCCTGCGGCGGCTTCGACGTGACGATCGAGTGGTAGATCGGCTGCTTGCGCATCGTCATGCACTCGATGTGCAGCACCGGGAAGGGCTCGACCGGTGTGTAGAAGCCGGTGTGGTCCCCGAACGGCCCCTCGGGCACCCGCTCGCCCGGCTCGAGGTAGCCCTCGAGGACGACCTGCGCCTGCGCCGGTACCTGCAACGGCACGGTCAGGCAGTCGACCATCTCGACCCGTTCGCCGCGCAGGAAGCCCGCGAACAGGTACTCGTCGATGTCGCCCGGCAGCGGGGCGCTGGCCGCGTAGCTGACCACCGGGTCGCAGCCGATCGCGATCGCGACGGGCAGCCGCTCGCCGCGCCGCTCGGCGACCGCGTGGTGCGCGGTCGAGTCCTTGTGGATCTGCCAGTGCATGCCGAGCGTGTTCTTCGAGTGCTGCTGCAGCCGGTAGAGGCCGAGGTTGCGCTTGCCGGTCTCCGGGTGCTTGGTGTGCGTCAGCCCGTAGTTGTGGAAGATGCCGCCGTCACCGGGCCAGACCCGCAGGCCGGGCAGCTTGTTCAGGTCGACCTCGTCGCCCTTGAGCACGACCTCCTGGCAGGGCGCGCTCTTGACCTTGCGGGGCGGTACCGACTTGAGCTGGAGCACCTTGCCGATGCCCTCGCGGATGCCGGACCAGCCGACCGGCAGCTCGGGCTGGATCAGCGAGCCGATCCGGTCGCCGACCTCGTCGAGCGAGTCGACGCCGAGCGCCATGGCCATCCGCTTCTCCGTGCCGAAGAGGTTGACGACGATCGGCATCTCGCCGCGGGTCGGGCGCTCGAAGAGCAGGGCCGGCCCGCCGGCGCGGACGGTGCGGGTGACCACCTCGCTGATCTCCAGCGTCGGATCGACCGGCACGCCGACCCGGCGCAGCTCGCCGGCCTGCTCCAGGGCGGTGATGAAGCCTTGCAGGTCGTGGTACGGAAAGCCCTTCGAAGCCATGAGCCCAGTCTCGCACCACGGAACGGGCAGTGATCACCGGGCGGGAACCGTCACCGGAAGATCTGCTCCGGCGTTGAGCCAGCGATTCGTTATCCGGGGTGGGCAGGGGCGAGGTGGGCGACGTGAATTTCCGGTCCGTGGCGCGATGGAGCGCCCTCGGTGGCCTGGTCACGGCCCTCGCCCTGGCCGCGCCGGCCGCGTCGCACCGCCGCTACCTGCTGCCGGCGTGCCCGGAGGGTGCGGCGTCCACCACACCGCCGACCGGACCCGCCGGCCGGGACGCGCCCGGCGCCTGCCGGGCGACCGGGCCGATCCTGGAGTCCGCGGTGCGGCTCGACCTGATGCGCGGTGCCACCACCCCGAGCGGCTACCACCACCTGGGCGCGGGCACCGCCGGCGAGTGGCGCGGCGTCTCCGGCCGCATCTCGATCGTGGACGGTGGCGTCCGGCCGAACACGTACGACTTCGTGGCCGGCCGCTTCATGGTCAAGCGCGACATGGGCGGCGGCAGCATCGCCTGGCTGGAGGCCGGCTGGGCCGAGACCGGCTGGGCGGGCGCCGGACGGCAGCACATCTACACGTTCAACACCAACACGAAGACCTGGCAGTTCTACGACCAGTACCAGCTCAGGCCGGGCGACCGGGCCTGGCTGGACCTGCACACGGACTCGGACAACGTGTGGCAGGCGTGGCTCTGGTGGAACGACCGCTGGAACCTGCTCACCGCGCAGCGGCTGCCGATCGGCGCGAGCGCGTACGTCGAGCAGTACGTGGAGGTGCACGTCGACTCGAGCCGGGCGGCGCGGCTGCCGGTTCCGCCGGTGACCGTGGACAACGTGCAGCTGCGCGCGCCGGGTGACGGCTCGCCGCGCTACTGGCGCGAGGACGTCGACACCCAGATCGGCGGCACGGCACAGCAGCGCTCCGCGGGCTTCTGCCTGGACTGGCTGACCCAGTACGACACCTGGCGGGCCGGTGACTGCCCGGGCGGCGCCGGCGGCAGCCTCGGTGACGGCCTCGCCACCGACCTGGTGGCCGAGCCGGCGCCGGCGACCTCCGGCAGCGCGGACGTGGTGGGTGAACCGGAGCCGGCGGCCTCCGCCGACGCGGACGTCGTGGGAGAGCCGGAGCCGGCGACCTCCCCCAGCCCGAACGTCGTCGGGAACCTCCTCGGCCCCGTGCTGGGCGGCTGAGCGACACTCTGCGTATCGGGCGGAGAGTCGGGGATACGACACTCGGGCGCTCTCGTCATGCCTACCGGAAATTTTCCGCAACGGTCTCACTTCAAGAACGGAATACATCACTCTGAGTGATGTTGAGCCGCACTATTAGGTATTAGATCTTCATAAGGACTATACCGTTCAAAGCGGACTTTCCCGCTCCACCCTCGGAGGACCCGAAACAGCAAGGCATTCATGCGCTCAAGGTTTCGGACGGGAACGCGGAATCAATAACGCCGGTCATTGTGGATACCGAGAGATCTGCATTTATTGGCGATCGTCCCGGCTGACGGCGCGACCAATACGGATCGGCGACGACAGCGCTTCGGCAATTGATCTCGAATCACTCCCTTGATCGGGCAGCCCAGATCAAGGGAAATGGCTACCCGTCCGGACCCGCCGGACCTCGGCCGAGTGATCACTCATCGGCCGGTTTCCCAGCGTTTCGCAATTGATGATCTTCGTGGTCACCAATGCCCAGGTCGGGACGGTAGATACAGCACGGTGTTTCCTGATGTTGCGCAGGGGTAGCGCCCGCCGCGACCTGCAAGCACCCTCTCCGTACGGCGACCCGGACAGATGGCGCACGTTCCATCGCTGGTCTTGGAGCACGATCCGGGCGACCGGTACGGTTGTCACGCGGAGGTCCTAGAATTTCCGCCCGATGTTGCGTCTGGTTGGTCTCGGGCCGATATCGGATCAGCAGGACCCGGGAAGCGGCTATGGTGGCGGTCTTTCCGGAAGCGATTGAGGGGCCGGCGACGCGTTCAACGACGCGACTCCGGCCCCTTCGTCGATTCCCCGGTGGACCTACCCGCGGGTAACGATTTCGGTAAACAAACTTCACCGCGACCCGTACGTGCAACTTGCATCTACTGGCCACCCTTCGGATCCTCGCATTACGACGACGGAGAGTGGTGGAATACCTCGACACCCTGGGGCACAATCAATCTCGACGATGCGATCTGCCCACCATCAGGCCGCATCACTCCCCACGCGCCAGGCCCGAGACCACACCATTCGAACCACCTGCCGAAAGAGGCTCATCGGTGACTTGTAGTTACATTGACAAACGACCGGCGCCGCGATCCGGACGGCGGGCATGATGACCCGCGCAGCCGACGGACCGGGCGGGACCCGCGGCGGCCGGCACCGGGCCGAGTGCGCCTCCACCACCACCGGACCGCAGACCGATCCGCCCGGCACGACGGGGCGCCCGTCGAACGCCGCCCTCGCCCGCGAGCACGAGCTGGCGCGGATGCGGGCCAAGCTGATGGACCCGGAGACCGCGGCCCGGGAGTTGGCCGAGCGGCTGACGTTCGCGCACGTGAACGCGGGCAAGCCAGCGCTGGGCGCGCTGGGCGAGGCCGTGCACTACAGCAAGGCGACGCTGTCCAAGGTGTTCGCCGGCAAGATGGTGCCGTCCTGGCCGCTCGTCGAGAACCTGGCCGTCGCGCTACGGGTGCCGCCGCAGACCGTCGTGCAGGAGTGGCTGCATCTCTGGACCGCCGCCAACACCCTGCGCCGCGGCACGGACGCTCCCGGCACCGCGGAGGCCGAGTCCACCCGGACCGGCTACACCTGCCCGAAATGCGGGAGCTGGGTGGTCGACACGGCCCTGCACACCGGATGGCACATGCAGATCGAACCGTCCGGCCGCGCGGCGCCAGCGAGCGAGTCGATCGGCGGCTGGAACGCGCAGTCCCGCGAGATCAGCCTGATCCAGGAGGCGCTGGCGCCCGACGGCGAGTGAACCGGCCCGGTCAGCCGGCGTTGGCGTAGGAGTGCAGACCCTCGAAGAACAGGTTGACGCCGAAGAGGTTCATCAGCATGGTCGCGAAGCCCACGAGCGCGATCCAGGTCGCCGTCGTGCGCTTGACGCTCGGCGTCGCGCGGGCGTGCAGGTAGGCCGCGTAGACCACCCACGAGATGAACGCCCAGACCTCCTTGGGGTCCCAGCCCCAGTAGCGGCCCCAGGACGCCTCGGCCCACAGCGGGCCGGCGATCAGCGCGCCGAAGGTGAAGAGCGGGAACGCGAACGCGTGCAGGCGGAACGTCAGCCGCTCGAGCGCCGCCGCGGCCGGAACCTTGGCGCCCAGCGGGTACGGGAAGCGGCGCTTGCCCTGGTCGTGGCCCGTCTTGATGAGGAACATCGCCGCCGGAACCGCACCGATCAGGAAGATGCCCGAGGACAGGATGATCGTCGAGACGTGAACGATGTACCAGTACGAGTTCAGCGCCGGCACCAGCGGACCCACCGGCGTGTAGGCGATCAGCCCGGCCGCGCCGAGCAGCACCACCAGCGCGAGCGTCGCGAACAGGCCGAGGTGCCGGATCGCCGGCTTGCGGGTCAGCACGCCCAGCCAGACCGCGGAGCCGACGAGCGTCACCGCGAGGATGAACTCGTACATGTTGCCCCAGGGCATGCGGTCCGCCGCGAGGCCGCGGGTCACCGTGGTGCCCAGGTGCAGGGCGAACGCCAGCCAGTTGAGCCCGACGCCGATCAGGCCGAACAGGACGCCCCGGTCGCGCCTCGGCGCGGCCTCGGCCGCCGCGTCGTCCGCGGGCGGTTCGGCCGGCGCGCCGGCGCCGACCAGCTGCCGGGCCGGGCGCGCGGCGGCGCGGCCGATGTGGCTGCGGTCACCGAACGCGTACTCGGCCGCGTAACAGACCATCGCGGCCAGGTACGCCACCACGGTCAGCGCCATCAACTGGTTGGACCAATCCGCCATCACGGCGTCCTCTCATCCCGCACCGCGGCCACGACCTGCTCGAACTCCTCGGCGAAGCCCGGATAGTCGGTGCGTGGCAGGCCACCGGCCTCCATCAAACTACCGCCGCCGCCCGGCTCGGACGCCTCAGGGTGCGAGACCCGGAACCACACCCGGCGACGATGCCCGGCCAGCGACAGCATCAGCCCCAGCAGCCCGATGGCCGCGCCGCCGAGCACCAGCGGCTGAGTGGGGTCGTAGCGGACCGCGAGGGTGGCGAACTGGAGGGTGCCGAGGAACTCGAGCTTGCTGCCGTCGTCGAGCGTCCACGACTGACCGGCGGTCAACCGCTGCGGCCGCTCGCCGCTGACCTGCTTGAGCTGGCCGTTGGCGAGCTGCGCGCGGTCGAGCGCGTACACCGACCCGGGCAGCCCGGCGTCGACGCCCAGGTTGCCCCGGTACGCCGTCAGGAACAGCGCCGGCGAGCGCTCCGCCGGGAACACTGACGTCGGGCCGCCGCTCGGGTCGACCGTCGGCAGGTAGACACCCTCGAACGCGACCTGTAGGTCCTCGTCCCGCTTGTTCGTCTTCGGGTCGATGTTGACGTCCGGGAACTGGACGACACCCTCGCTGGTCAGCATCTGGTCGCGGGGCAGGAACGGCACGATCTTGGTCTGCTGCTCGCCGTAGCGGTCCGTGAAGCGCAGGATCGGCGCGTACCCGTGGCCCAGCAGATGCACGTTGGCCTGCGGCAGGCGCAGCGGGTGGTTGACCGTGAACTCCTCCGGCCGCCACGGTCCGTCCTGCTCGGTCTGCACGTCGACGTGCGCGCCGAACGACCGTGGCATGCCGCTGTCCTGGTAGCTCGCGTCGAACTCGTTCAGCCGCAGGCAGAAGTACGGCAGGTCCGACGCGTCGATGCGCGGGCCGAGCGAGGACTCGTCGTACTGCGTCACCGAGTTGCAGAAGCCCCGATCGGCGCCCTGCACCAGCAGGCGGTTGCCGTGCCAGCCGTACCAGTGGCCGAAGCCGACCCCGACCAGCACCGCGAGCAGCGCGAAGTGGAAGAGCAGGTTGCCGGTCTCCTTGAGGTGGCCCTTCTCGGCGGAGACCGTCCAGGTGCCGTCCGGCCGCTCGCGCACGACCGTGCGGAAGCGGCGACGGCGCAGGACCGCCGCCGCCGCGGCGGCAGCGGCGGCCGGGTCGTCCGGTCCCGCGAGCGGCGCCGCATGCTGCGGCAGCCGCTCCAGGCGGCGAGGAGCGTCCGGGGGTACGGTGCGCAGCGCGCGCAGGTGTTCGAGCAGGCGCGGCACCACGCAGCCCACGAGCGACGTGAAGAGCAGCAGGTAGATGGCCGCGAACCAGGGCGAGGCGTAGACGTCGAACCCGCCGAGCCGGTCCAGGAACGGCGCCAGGTCGGGGTGCTCGCGGAAGTAGCCGGCGACCTTCTCCGCGTTGACCGCGCGCTGCGGCAGCACCGAGCCCGGGATCGCCGCGACGGCCAGCAGGAAGAGCAGGACCAGCGCCGTACGCATGCTGGTGAGCTGCCGCCACGAGTTGCGCAGCAGGGCCCAGGCGCGGAAGGGCCGGCGCGGCGGCTCGGCGGCGGGCGCCGGGCGCTCCTCGACCACGGTCACAGCAGGGTCCCCGCGTCGAAGTTGAAGGTGGTCACCAGCCAGATCAGGAAGGTGTTCCAGCCGCCGGTGACCAGGGCGATCCCGACGGCGATGAGCAGCGCGCCGCCGATCCGGGTCACCCACCGGCTGTTGCGCCGGACGGCCTTGAAGACGCCGAGCAGCCGCCGGAAGAAGAGCCCGAACAGCACGAACGGGATGCCAAGGCCCAGGCTGTACGCCAGGGCGAGCACCACCGCGCGGTCGGTCTGCCCGCTGGTGGTCGCCAGGCCGAGGACCGCGCCCAGCGTCGGCCCGGTGCACGGCAGCCAGGAGAGCCCGAAGAGCGCGCCGAGCAGCGGCGCGCCGGCCAGGCCGGCGTTCGGCAGCCAGGTGATCCGGGCCTGCCCCTGCGTGCCGGGCACCACGCCGAGGAACATCAGGCCGAGCACGATGACAAGCACGCCCAGCACGATGTTCAGGGTGCGCTCGTGGGTCTTGAGCGCCAGGCCGATGTTCGCGACAAGCGTGGCGAGCAGCATGAAGACGACCGCGAAGCCGACCACGAACAGGGCGGTGCCGGCGAGCACCCGGCCGCGGCCGGCCCTGACCCGCGGCGGCCTGGTCGCCACCGCGACAGAACCGCCCGCGGGCTCTGGCTTCGGCGCGACGCCTAGCGCGGCGTCGAGGTCCGCCCCCGCCAGCCCGGTCACGTAGGACAGGTAGCCCGGCATCAGCGGGAGCACGCACGGCGACAGGAAGCTGACCAGCCCGGCGAGCGCGGCGGCGCCGATGGCCAGCAGCAGCGGCCCGTTGCTCGCCACGTCGGCGAAGGTGGCGCCCATCAGCCGTTCCGTTCGGCGGCGATCCGCTCGACCAGCGGCTGCAACTCGCCGACCGTCGTGGCCCGGCGCATGCCGGCCGCGATCCGGCCCTGCCGGTCCAGGATCAGCGTCGCCGGGGTGCCGACCTGGGTGACGTCGAACTTCAGCGCGACGCTGCCGTCGTCGTCGAAGATGCTCGGGTAGGTGACCCGGCCGCGCTCGAACGCCTTCGCCGAGTCCCGGTCGTCGCGCGAGTTGACCCCGATGAAGGTGACGTTCTTGGCCCTGGTCGCCTGGTACGTCTGCTCGAGGTCGTCCGCCTCGGCGCGGCACGGGTTGCACCACGATCCCCAGAAGTTGACGACGACGACCTTGCCCCGGTCCTGCGACACGTCGTACGTGCCGCCGGCGAGCAGCTCACCGGTGACCTCGCGGGCCTCCGGGCGCCGATCCGGCGTGCACTCGATCACACCCTCGGCGTTCGTGGTGCACTGCTTCTCCCAGCTCTCGCCGCCGCAGCCGGCCAGCACGCCGGCCGCGACGGCGAACAGTGCGCTCACCGCGGCGAGCCGGCGCGGCATCACGCCCCCTTGGCCGTGCGGGCGCCGGGCGACATCGCGATGAGGGCGGCGGCGGGCTCGGCGTACTCGATGCCGACGATCTTGGCGTCCTCGAAGACGAAGGAGGTCAGGCTGGCCAGGCCGCACTGGCGGCGGCGCGGATCGTGCCAGAGGCGCTTCTTCTCCACGTACCGGCGCAGGGTCCAGATCGGCAGCTGGTGCGAGACGCAGACGGCCTCGTGTCCCTCCGCGGCGACCCGGGCGGCCTGCACCGCCGCGAACATCCGCTGCGCGATGACCAGGTAGGCCTCGCCCCAGGACGGGGTGATCGGGTCCCGCAGCACCCACCAGTGACGCGGATTGGTGAACGCGCCGTCGCCGACGGACACCTTCTTGCCCTCGAAGTAGTTCGAGCTCTCGATGAGCCGGGTGTCCGTGGCCGTCTCCAGCCCGAACTGGGCCGCGAAGGGCTCGGCCGTCTCCTGCGCGCGCTCCAGCGGGCTCGCCACCACGTGGGTGATGTCGCGGTCGGCGAGCGCCTCGGTGGCCGCCTTCGCCATCTGCACGCCCAGCTCAGACAGGTGGAAGTCGGGCAACCGGCCGTACAGAATCTTGGCCGGGTTGTGGACCTCGCCGTGCCGCAGCACATGCACCGTCGTCCTGGTCGGCTTGCTCATGCTTTGTCTCCCCCCGCCGCCGCTGCCGCCCGCGCCGCCGCCGGCAGCGCCGCGCCGATCTGCTCCAACGCGGCGTCGTCCAACGCCGTCGACACGAACCACGACTCGAACGCGCTCGGCGGCAGGTAGACGCCGTGGGAGAGCATCGCGTGGAAGAACGCCTTGAACGCGGCCGTGTCCTGCGTCTTCGCCGAGTCGTAGTCCACCACGTCGACGTCCGCGAAGAAGATCGAGAACATGTTGCCGGCGAACGACAGCCGGTGCGGCACACCCGCGGTGTTCAGCGCGTCCGAGGTGAGGGCGCCGATGGTCGCCGAGAGCTCGTCCAGCCGCTTGTACACCGCGGCGTCGGCGAGCCGCAGGCTGGTCAGCCCCGCCGCGCAGGCAAGCGGGTTACCGGAGAGCGTGCCGGCCTGGTAGACCGGCCCGGCCGGCGCCAGCCGGGACATGATCTCGGTGCGGCCGCCGAAGGCCGCGGCGGGCAGACCACCACCCATGACCTTCCCGTACGTGAAAAGGTCCGCGTCGACGGGCTCAAGCCCGGCCCAGCCGCCGGCGGAGACCCGGAAACCGGTCATCACCTCGTCGACGATCAGCAGCGCACCATGCGCGTGGGCGATCTCGGCGATCCGCTGGTTGAAGCCGTCACGCGGCGCGATCACACCCATGTTGCCGGCCGCAGCCTCGGTGATGATCGCGGCGATGTCGTCGTTCTCGCGGAACGCGGCCTCGACGGCGGCGACGTCGTTGTAGGGCACCACGATGGTCTCGCTGGCCGCCGCGCCGGTCACCCCGGGCGAGTCCGGCAGCCCGAGGGTGGCGACGCCGGAACCGGCCGCGGCCAGCAGCGCGTCGACGTGCCCGTGGTAGCAGCCGGCGAACTTCACGATCTTGCTGCGCCCGGTGAAGCCCCGGGCCAGCCGGATCGCGGTCATCGTCGCCTCGGTGCCCGAGCTGACCAGGCGCACCTGCTCCACCGGCGTACGCCGGACGATCTCCTCGGCCAGCTCGACCTCACCCTCGGTCGGCGTGCCGAAGCTGGTCCCCCGCGCGGCCGCGGCCTGCACGGCGGCGACGATCTCGGGGTGCGCGTGCCCGTGGATCAGCGGCCCCCACGAGCAGACCAGGTCCACGTAGCGGCGCCCGTCGGCGTCGACCATCCACGGGCCCTCGCCGAGCGCCATGAACCGGGGCGTCCCGCCCACGGCCTGGAACGCACGCACGGGTGAATTGACCCCGCCCGGAACGATGGCCTTGGCGCGGTCGAACAATGCCTGGGAGACCGGGGCCTCGTCCGGGTAGGGACTGCCCGCGGTGCGGTATGAGGTGGTCACGGTGGATCCTATTCTGTCAGCGCCCTCCGGCGACCGCCTTAGCAGCCCCGGAGCCGGGTTGTACAGGTCACGATCGGGGGCCTGGCGCCCGCACCGGACCGTGTCCCACAAGCCGGATTTCTCCGCTCGCGATAGGCTCGCCCGGTGGAGCGACCGGAGCTGTCCATCGCGGTTCAGCGCGCCCCCGACGAGGTGGTCTTCCAACTCGCCGGGGAGATCGACGTGCTCACGGTGACCAATCTGACGGCCATGGTCAACGAAATCCTCCTCGAACCACCGGCCCGGATCACCCTGGACATGTCGGGCGTGACGTTCTGCGACTCACAGGGCCTCGGCACGCTGGTCGTGCTCAGCCGCAAGGCCCAGCATGCCCGCGCGGTCCTCGCCCTCGCCAACGTCGGCGACTTCCTACTCCGCGTCCTGGACATCACCGGCCTCCGCAGCGCCCTGATGATCTCCTCAGCCGGACCGGTCCGCAGCGACGCCGCGCCGTGATGAACCGCTGAGGGGTCGGCGGCGGAGACGCCGATACCCCGCCGAGCCTGTCGGCAGGGTATCGGACAGCATCGTTCGGTAAGCCCGGCGCCACCCACCGCAGGATCAGGCACGGAACGGCGGCCGCCGGGTACCCACCCGCGGCCGCCTTTTCGTACCCGTGACCTGACTACGTCACCCGTCGTAGCGCGAAGGCCGCCCGTGGGACGACGTCCCCGCCACGCGGCGGCGCCATGATGCGGGTATGGACTTTCGATTCGGTCTCGTCGCCGGCAATGCGCGGACCGGCACAGAGTGGGTCGCCACCGCGCGGCGGGCGGAGGAGCTCGGGTACGACACGCTGCTGGTGCCGGACACGTTGCACACGCTGTCGCCGTTCGCGGCGCTCGCCGCTGCTGCCGCCGGCACGACCACGCTGCGTCTCGGCACCTACGTGCTCAGCGCGCCCAACCGCTCGCCGGGCCTGGTCGCCTGGGAGACCCGGAGCCTGCAACTGCTCAGCGGCGGCCGCTTCGAGCTCGGGATCGGGGGCGGCCGACCGGGCGCCGAGCGGGACGCGGCGGCGCTGGGCGGGGACTTCGGGACGCCCGGCGAGCGGCTGCGGCGGGTGGCGGACACCATTCGCACGGTCCGGGAAGGCGCCGGCGCGCCGCCGATCCTGGTCGCGGCGAGCCGGCCTGGCATGCTCCGGCTCGCCGCCGATCAGGCCGACATCGTCGCGCTCGGGCTGCCCCCGCAGTCGTCCGAGGACGAGCTGGCCGCGATGGTCGCGACGCTCGGCGACCGCGCCGGCGCCGTCGAGCTCCACGTCAATGTCGCGGCCGTGGCCGAGACGGCCGACGACGTCCCGGAGTGGCTGTCGCGCATGGTCGGTGGCGACCCGCGCGAGATGGCCCGGGCCGGCGGCATCGCGTTCCTGCTGGGCGGGCCCGGCGAGATCGCCGAGACGCTGCTGCGCCGCAGGGCTGAGCTGGGCATCTCCTACATCGGAGTCAGCGGCCTGTTCATGGAGCAGTTCGCCCCGGTCATCGATCTGCTGCGCGAGGCGGGCTAGTTGCCCCAGCGGGCCTTCTCGAGCAGTTCGAGCGCCTCGGCCGCGGCGTCGTCGCCGCCGACGCGGAGGGTGCGGGCCGCCTCGTCCACCAACTCGGTCAGGCGCTGCCACTGGGCGTCGCGCTCGCGGCTCGCCTCGGCCTGGGCCTTGAGCTGCTGGGTCTTGGTCCACAGCTCGACGAAGACGGACACCTTCGCGCGCAGGACCCACGGGTCGAACGGCTTGGTCAGGTAGTCCACCGCGCCGACCGCATATCCACGCAGCGCCAACTGGGCGTCACGATCCGCAGCCGTCAGGAACAGTATCGGCACGTGCCGGGTGCGTTCGCGGCGCTTGATGTGGCCGGCCGTCTCGAAACCGTCCATATTGGGCATCTGCGCGTCCAGCAGGATCACCGCGAAGTCGTCGACCAGCAGCTGCTTCAGGGCCGCCTCGCCGCTCTCCACCGCGACCGCCTGCACCGGAAGGCCCTGGAGGATCGCCTCCAGCGCCAGCAGGTTGTCGCGGCGGTCGTCGACAAGTAGAGCCTTGGCTCGCTCAGCCACCCCGTCCAACCTTCCCGCCGCCGCCGTTGACTCGGCTAGAGGCCATGTTCGCTCTCCGTCCCGGAGGTATCGGACGCGTTCACCCATCGGGCCATCAGCTCGATCAGCTCGTCGAGGTCGACGGGCTTGGTGATGTAGTCGCTCGCGCCCGCGGCGAGCGCCGACTCACGGTCGCCGGGCATCGCCTTCGCCGTCAGGAACACTACCGGCAAGTCCGCAAAGCGCTGGTTGCGGCGGATTCCCCGGGTCGTCTCGTAGCCGTCCTGTTCCGGCATCATCGCGTCCATCAGCACGATGTCGACCTCGGGGTGCTCGGCCAGCAGCCGGACACCGTCGACGCCGTTGTCGGAGTAGAGCACGTTCAGGCCGTGCATCTCGAGGGCGCTGGTCAGCGCGAACACGTTGCGGACGTCGTCGTCGACGATCAGCACCGTTGCGCCGTCGAGCTGGCGGCTCGCCGGGCTGACCTGGTGGCTCTCCCCCTCCGGGTGTGAGGTGATCAGCGGCATGTCCAGGGAGGTCATCGTCGCGCGGCGCGGCGGCGTTGCCGGGGCCGGGGACAGGTGCGGCAGAGTCGGTGCCGGGATCACGTCGGCGACCAGCGCGTCCGGCATGTAGAGCGTGAAGGTGGAGCCCTCGCCGGGTGCCGAGGAGACCACGATCGTGCCGCCGAGCAGCGCCGCGAACTCGCGGCTGATCGACAGGCCCAGGCCGGTGCCGCCGTACTTGCGGCTGGTCGTGCCGTCGGCCTGCTGGAATGCCTCGAAGATCAGGCTGAGCTTCTCGTCCGAGATGCCGATGCCGGTGTCGGTCACCGCGAACGCCACCACCTGCCCGGCCGCGGCCAGGCCCGGGATGTCGAAGTCCAGGTGCTCCGGCGCGGGGTAGATGCTCAGCGTCACCGAGCCCTGGTCGGTGAACTTCACCGCGTTGGAGAGCATGTTGCGCAGGATCTGCTGGAGTCGCTGCGCGTCCGTGACGATCGAGTCCGGCAGGTCGGCCGAGACCTCGACCCGGAACTCGAGGCCCTTCTCCTCGGCCTGCGGGGTGAAGGCCTGCTCGACATAGCTGCGTACGCCGTCGAAGTCGACCTGGTCGGGCTCGACGTCCATCCGGCCCGCCTCGATCTTGCTGAGGTCCAGGATGTCGTCGATCAGCGACAGCAGGTCCGAGCCGGCACTGTGGATCGTCCGGGCGAACTCGATCTGCTTCTCGGTCAGGTTGTGGTCGGAGTTGTCGGCCAGCAGCCGGGCCAGCAGCAGCAGCGAGTTGAGCGGCGTGCGCAGCTCGTGGCTCATGTTCGCCAGGAACTCGGTCTTGTAGGCCGACGCCCGGGACAGCTGCTGCGCCTTCTCCTCCAGGCCGAGCCGGGCCAGCTCGATCTCGCGGTTCTTCGTCTCGATGTTCGCCTTCTGCTCGCTGAGCAGCTGCGCCTTGTCCTCCAGCTCGGCGTTGGTGCGCTGCAACTCCGCCGACTGGTCCTGCATCTCGCGGGCCAGGCGCTGCGACTGCGACAGCAGCTCCTCGGTGCGCCGGTTGGCCTGGATGGTGTTGAGCACGACGCCGATGGTCGCGACCAGCCGCTCGAGGAACGTCAGGTGCAGGCCCGAGAACGCCGCGACCGACGCGAACTCGATCACGCCGAGCATCTCGCCCTCGAAGAGCACCGGCAGGACCACCAGGTCGTTCGGCGGCATCGACATGAGACCCGAGCGCATCGTCAGGATGCCGTCGTGTGTCGCCCGGACCCGGATGGTGCGGCGGGAGACGGCGGCCTGGCCGACGAGCCCCTCGCCGGGCCCGAACGTCACCTCGTGGTTGCGGGCGACGTAGCCGTACGAGGCGGTGAGGCGCAGCCGCATCACGGCCTCCTCGTGGTCCACCATGAAGAACGCGCCGAGCTGCGCGTCCACCAGCGGCGTCACCTCAGTCATGATCATTCGGCAGACCTCGCCGAGGTCACGCTGGCCCTGTAGCAGGCCGCCGATGCGGGCCAGGTTGGAGTCCAGCCAGCCCTGCTCGGCGTTCGTCTTGGTGGTCTCCCGCAGCGTCACGATCATCTGGTTGATGTTGTCCTTGAGCTCCGCCACCTCGCCCTGCGCCTCGACGGCCATGCTCTGGGTCAGGTCGCCGCGGGTCACGGACGTGGACACCTGCGCGATGGCGCGCAGCTGGATGGTGAGCGTCGAGGCGAGCTGGTTGACGTTGTCGGTGAGGTCGCGCCACGTACCGGAGACGCCCTTGACCTCGGCCTGGCCGCCGAGCTTGCCCTCGATGCCGACCTCCCGGCCGACCCGGGTGACCTCGTTGGCGAACGAGGAGAGCTGGTCGACCATCGTGTTGACGGTGTCCTTGAGCTCGAGGATCTCGCCGCGGGCGTCGACGGTGATCTTCTGCGACATGTCGCCCTTCGCGACGGCCGTGGTGACCGAGGCGATGTTGCGGACCTGGGCCGTCAGGTTCGAGGCCATGTAGTTGACGTTGTCGGTGAGGTCGCGCCAGGTGCCGGCCACGCCGCGCACCTGCGCCTGGCCGCCGAGCTTGCCCTCGGAGCCGACCTCGCGGGCCACCCGGGTCACCTCGTCGGCGAACGACGACAGCTGGTCCACCATCGTGTTGACCGTCGACTTCAGCTCCAGGATCTCGCCCTGCGCGTCGACCGTGATCTTCTGCGAGAGGTCGCCGCGGGCGACGGCGGTGGAGACCTGCGCGATGTTGCGGACCTGGGCGGTCAGGTTGGACGCCATCGAGTTGACGTTGTCGGTGAGGTCGCGCCAGGTGCCGGCCACGCCGCGCACCTGCGCCTGGCCGCCGAGCTTGCCCTCGGTGCCCACCTCGCGGGCCACCCGGGTCACCTCGTCGGCGAACGACGACAGCTGATCCACCATCGTGTTGACGGTCGACTTCAGCTCCAGGATCTCGCCGCGGGCGTCGACCGTGATCTTCTGGCCCAGGTCGCCCTTCGCCACCGCGGTGGTGACCGAGGCGATGTTGCGGACCTGGCTGGTCAGGTTGGAGGCCATGTAGTTGACGTTGTCGGTGAGGTCGCGCCACGTACCGGAGACGCCCTTGACCTCGGCCTGGCCGCCGAGCTTGCCCTCCGAGCCCACCTCGCGGGCCACCCGGGTCACCTCGTCGGCGAACGACGACAGCTGATCCACCATCGTGTTCATGGTGTTCTTCAGCTCGGCGATCTCGCCGCGGGCGTCGACCGTGATCTTCTGCGACAGGTCGCCCTTCGCCACCGCGGTGGACACCTGGGAGATGTTGCGGACCTGGTCGGTCAGGTTGGCGGCGAGCTGGTTGACGTTCTCGGTGAGGTCGCGCCATGTGCCGGAGACGCCGCGGACCTGCGCCTGACCGCCCAGCCGGCCCTCGGTGCCCACCTCGCGGGCCACCCGGGTCACCTCGTCGGCAAACGACGACAGCTGATCCACCATCGTGTTGACGGTGTCCTTCAGCTCGAGTATCTCGCCCTGGGCGGCCACGGTGATCTTCTGCGACAGGTCGCCCTTCGCCACCGCGGTCGAGACCTGTGCGATGTTGCGGACCTGACTGGTCAGGTTGGACGCCATCGAGTTCACCGAGTCGGTGAGGTCCTTCCAGGTGCCGGCCACGTTGGGCACGTCGGCCTGGCCGCCGAGCTTGCCCTCGGTGCCGACCTCGCGGGCCACCCGGGTCACCTGCTCGGCGAAGAGCCTCAGGGTGTCGGTCACGCCGTTCATCGTGTCGGCCAGCTCGGCCACCTCGCCGCGCGCGGAGACCGTGATCTTCTGCGACAGGTCGCCGCGGGCCATCGCGGTCGCGACCTGCGAGATCGACCGGACCTGGTGGGTCAGGTTGGACGCCATCGTGTTGACGGAGTCGGTGAGGTCCTTCCAGGTGCCGGCGACGCCGCGGACGTCGGCCTGGCCGCCCAGCTCGCCCTGCGTGCCCACCTCGCGGGCCACCCGGGTCACCTCGTCGGCGAACGACGACAGCTGGTCCACCATCGTGTTGACGACGCGCCCGATCCGGAGGAATTCACCCCTGAGGGGTCGCCCGTCCATCTCCAGCGCCATGTGCTGCGACAGGTCGCCGTCCGCGACGGCGACGATGACCCGGGAAATCTCGGTCGTCGGCCGGCCCAGGTCGTCGATCAGCGAGTTGACCGACCGTGCGCTGTCCGCCCAGGCGCCGTCGAGGCCCTCCTCGTCCAGGCGCTCGGTCAGCCGGCCGTCGCGTCCCACGATGCGACTGATCCGCCGCACCTCCAGGTTCTGCCGCTCCTGGAGCGACACGACCTCGTTGAACGCGTCCGCGACCTCCCCGGCGATTCCGCCGCGCCGGGGCAGGCGCACCTTGAGATCGCCGCGTCGGACACGGCCCAGAGCCTCGGCCAGTTCGCCCAGTACGGCGGTCTCGTCGGGCGCGCCGACATTGACCGGTTTGGTCGCAGTCATGCTGTCCTCACTCGCTGTCCAACGGTTGGGGCGCTCCATCATCCCTCGTACCGGTAGGTCAACGCGAGGTGCGGCTTTGTGCATCCACCCGCGGCGGGGGAGGATGCAGGCGTGTCGGTGGAGGCGGGCCATGCTTCGAGCGCCCTCGTGCGCCGCGTCCGCCTGCCCAACGACCGGCGTACGCCCGCGGCGGCGCGCGCCCTTGTCCGCACGGTGCTCGAGGAGGCCGGGCTGGACGCCCTGGTCAACGAGGCGCTGCTGCTGACGACCGAGCTCTCCACGAACGCGGTCGTGCACGCCGGAACCGAGCTGGACATCGAGGTGGAGGCCGACACCGGTGGGCTCACCGTCACGGTCACCGACTTCGCGCCGGGCCCGGTCGAGCAGCTGGCGGTCGGCCCGCGCAACGACAAGACGGAGATCGGCGAGGTAGCGGAGCGTGGTCGCGGCCTCCTGCTGGTCGACCACTTCGCGAGCCGCTGGGGCACCGTGCACGAGGGCAGCGGCAAGGGCGTCTGGTTCCGGTTGGTGCGTAAAGGCCCACCCGGCACCGAGCTCGCCACCGACGGCGGCGAGGTCACCCCGACCGTCGGCGAGCTGACCACGCTGCTGCAGATCGGACCCGAACGGCAGACCGAGGAGGGCCTCGCCGAGTTCGCCGCCGAGCTGCTGGCCCGGCTGGCCAGGCTCACCGGTGCGACCGGCGGCGTCGTCAGGCTGGACCACGGCGACGGCGGCGGCCGGCAGCTGCTGGCCCGGCACGGCCGCGCACCCCGCGACGACGCCGAGACGATCCGGGTGCCGCTGACCGTCCAGCGGCCGTACTCGGGCGAGCTCGAGCTGGACGCCTCCCCCGCCGGCTACGCACAGCCGCTGGCGATCATCGTCGCCGAGCGCCTCTCGCTGCACCTGGAGAACGACCGGCTGCGCCGCGCCGACCTGCGCCGGCAGACCTGGCTGACGTTCCTGGCCGAGGCCAGCGAGCTGCTCGCACAGTCTCTCGACGTGAACCTGACGATGGCGCTGATCCCGCGGCTGGTGGTGCCGCGACTCGGCCAGTGGTGCGCGGTGCACACCACGGACGCCTGGGGCCGGCTCCAGCTCGCCGCCGCCACCCACGCCGACGAGGAGGCGGTGCCGCAGCTGCACGCCGCGCTCGCCGAGACCGGGCCGGACTCGATCCTGGCCCGGCTCGAGGAGGCGTCCCGGCTCGGCCAGCAGGCCATGTTCGGCACGCCGTCCGAGGGGTTCGCGGTGCCGCTGGTCGCGCGTGGGCAGCCGCTCGGCACGCTCGCGGTCGGCCGGCACCTGCGGCACCGGCAGGACGGGGACGAGGTCGCCGTCCTGGAGGACGTCGCCCGGCGCGCGGCGCTGGCCATCGACAACGCCCGGATCCACGACGAGCGGCGCAAGGTCGCCCGCACGCTGCAAGCCTCGCTGCTGCCGCCGGCACTTCCGCACGTGCCCGGCATCGGCTTCGCCGCCGAGTACGTCCCGACGGGCGCCGAGGTCGGCGGCGACTTCTACGACGTCGTCAGCGCCGGGGACGACAGCTGGATCGTGGTCGTCGGCGACGTTTCCGGCAAGGGCGTGCAGGCCGCGACGGTGACCGGCCTGGTCCGTGACGTGATCCGGATCCTGGTCGACGACGGCAAGCCGATGACGGAGATCCTCTGCCGGGTCAACCGCACGCTGGTGCAGCGCGGCGGCGGCCGCTACTGCACGCTGGCCATGGCGTCGGTCGTCCAGGCCGGCCAGAACCTCGAGGTCTGCCTGCACCTGGCCGGCCACGACCGGGCCGTCCTGGTACGCGCGGACGGCAAGACGTCCTTCGTCGGCGAGGGCGGGACGGCGCTCGGCCTGCTCGAGACGATCACCTCACCGGACGCGCCGGTAACGCTGTTCCCGGGCGACTCGCTGATCTTCTACACCGACGGCGTCACCGAGCGACGCCGCGGCCGCGAGCTGTTCGGCACCGGCCGCCTGCGCGACGCGGCGAAGCCGCTCGCGGGCTATCCGGCGGACGTGATGGCGGCCCGGCTGCGCTCGACCACGATCAACTTCTCGGTCGAGGAGCCCCGCGACGACATCGCCATCCTGGTGCTCCGCAACGACGCCTGATTCTGTCGTACCGCAGTGGCAAGGTGGTCTCCGTGGCAAAGACCCAGTTCTACACCGCTACCACGATCGACGGATTCATCGCCGACGAGAACAACTCGCTGGACTGGCTCTTCGAGGCCGACAGCGACCCCGGCAGCAACCCGTTCACCGCCTTCTTCGCCGAGGTGGGCGCGTTCGCGATGGGCGCGACCACCTACGAGTGGGTGATGGAGCACGACCGGCTCGATCAGGAGCCGATCAAGTGGAGCGACTACTACGGCGACGTGCCGGCCTGGGTCTTCACCCACCGCACGCTGCCGCCGGTTCCGGGCGCCGACCTGACCTTCGTGCAGGGCGACGTCCGCCCGGTGCACGAGGCGATGGTCTCGGCGGCCGGCGACAAGAACATCTGGCTGGTCGGCGGGGGCGAGCTAGCGGGAGCGTTCGCGGACGCGGGCCTGCTCGACGAGATCATCCTCGGGGTGGCGCCGGTGGCGCTGGGCGCGGGCGCGCCGCTGCTGCCGCGGCGGATCGAGTCGTCGCGGCTGACGCTTACCGGGGTCGAGCAGCGCGGCCAGTTCGCCTACCTGACCTACGCGGTGGGCGCACCCGCCTAGCAGCCCACCTCGGCGATACGCCCCTTTTTGCCGGCTGAGCCGTGGCAACCTGATGGTCGTGGCAAAGACGCAGTACTACACGGCGACCAGCGTCGACGGCTTCACCGCGGATGTGGACGACTCGCTCGGCTGGCTGTTCGAGGTCGACGAGGGCACGGACAATCCGTTCGGCGCCTTCTTCTCCGGCGTCGGCGCGTTCGCGATGGGCGCGGCCACCTATGAATGGGTGCTCAAGAACGACAACGTCCTGGCGGAGCCGGCGAACTGGCACGAGATGTACGGCGACGTTCCGTGCTGGGTCTTCACCCACCGCGAGCTGCCGCTGGTCCCGGACGCCAACATCTTCATGGTCAGCGGCGACGTGCGGCCCGTGCACGAGGCGATGCTCGTCGCCGCGCAGGGCCGCAACGTCTGGCTGGCCGGCGGCGGCGAGCTGGTGGCCGAGTTCTCCGACGCCGGACTGCTCGACGAGATCATCCTGGCCGTCGCTCCGGTCCTGCTGGGCGATGGCACTCCCCTGCTGCCGCGGCGCCTGACCTCGCGGCAGATGGCGCTGACCCACGTCGCGCAGCTGGGTTCGTTCGCATACCTCACCTACGCGGTGGGCTCGCTGGTGACGCTGGGCCGGCACATGGCAGCGGACGCGCTGGCCCGCAGCCGGGTCGCTGCCACGGGCTGAGCGCTAGAACAGATCCCGGCGGCCGGCCATGTCGATGTTCGTGCTGATCGGCGAGGGCGCCGCGATCACCACGCACCGGCCGCCCCGGGCCAGCAGCACGCCGCGGACCGCGTCCAGTATCCCCTCGACCCGCTCGGCCGTCAGGGTTCCCGGCAGCACCGCGTGCACGGTGCCCCGGCCCGCGGAACCCCGCACCGGCACCGACGCGCCGGTCGCGTCGCGCAGCGCGTAGACCGCCGCGTGCAGGTCCGCGATCGCGACCGTGATCCGCAGCGCCACGTCCTCGCGCCCGAACGGGTAGCGGCCCCACCACCGCGGCGCCGTCGGGGTGACCGTCGCCGTGTCGCCCAGCGCCTTCGCCACCTGTTCCGCCCGGCCGGCCACGTCGACCGCGCCGCCCTCCAGCAGCACGGCCACCGAGCCCGGCGGCTGTGCGCCCGGACGACCGGCGCCGGCCGGCGTCGGCAGGTCGACCTCTATCGCGCTCGGCTCGGCCCGCTGCGACAGGGCCTCCTCGACCAGGTGGTGCACCTGTAGCGGCGTCGAGACCGGCACCAGCACCCAGCGGCGGGCCGCCGGCAGGGGCCGCAGCCGCACCCGCGCCGACAGGATCACGCCGTCCACCTCGGCGATGCCCGGCCTGCCGTCCTCGCCGTCGGACTCGCCGGCCACGCCCTCGCGGTCGACGTAGGTGATCCTCTCGACCTGCGCCGCCGGCGTCCCGAAGCGGTGGCGCAGCGGGCCCGACTCGTTGACCGCGAGCATGCCGCCGATCGTCGCGCCCTCCGACGGCGGGTCCACTGCCAGCCGCTGGCCGCGCAGGGCCAGCGCCGCCTGCACCGCCCGGACCGGAGTGCCCGATCCGATCTCCGCCGTCGGGCCGTCGGGGTGGTGGTCCCAGATGCCGTCCAGCCGCCCGGTGTCCAGCACCATGTCGATGCCGCGCGGCGGCGCGCCCCAGTCGAGTTTGGATCCGGAGCCGCGCGGGACGACGGCGAGACCGCGCTCCGCGGCCAGGCGCAGCGTGTCGATCGCCGCGTGCGTCGTGGCCGGCGCCGCGACGAAGCTGGCCAGATGACCGGCGACCATGTCGGCGGCGCCCGCCTCCCGGGCGAAGTCCGGACCGCAGATGTCGATCAGCGCGCGGAGCAGGGGCTCCCGGCCGGGCAGAGCAGTCACCATCAGCTACCCCTCACCTGGTTACACCCCTGAAGATCGTCCACTCTGGCATATCGTACACATGTTCGAATAGCCTGGGGAGAGGCGCATGTCCGGGCGGTGATCAGTGACCTCCCGGTAACGTGGTTCAGCGTGACCACCGACATGCCCACGACCCCGCCCGCGGTCCGTCAGGTGCCCTCCGAGCGCACCTTCCACGGCGACGCCGTCACCGACGAATTCGCCTGGCTCGCCAAGAAGGACGACCCGGAGACGATCGCGTACCTGGAGGCCGAGAACGCCTGGACCGAGGCGGCGACCGTACACCTGGCCAGCCTGCGTTCCACAGTCTTCGAGGAGATCAAGGGCCGCACCCAGGAGACGGATCTGTCGGTGCCGAGCCGCAAGGGCGGCTACTGGTACTACACCCGCACGGTCGAGGGCAAGCAGTACGGCATCCAATGCCGCGTCGCGGTGGCACCCGGCGACGTCGACCCGCCCGCCACCGGCGACGGCGCGCCGCTGCCCGGCGAGGAGGTGCTGCTCGACGGCAACGAACTCGCCGAGGGCAAGGAGTTCTTCGCGCTCGGCACGTTCGACGTGTCGCCGGGCGGTGGCCGCCTGGCGTACTCGGTGGACTTCGACGGCGACGAGCGGTTCACGCTGAGGTTCAAGGATCTGCGCACCGGCGAGGTGCTCGCCGACGAGGTGCCGGACACGTTCTACGGCAGCGCCTGGTCGGCGGACGGCTCGACGCTCTTCTACACCACGGTCGACGACGCCTGGCGCCCCAGCAAGGTCTGGCGGCACACGATCGGCCGGCCCGCCGCGGACGACGTCGTGGTCTACGAGGAGCAGGACGAGCGTTTCTGGGTCGGCGTCGAGCTGAGTCGCAGCGAGAAGTTCCTCATCATCGACTCGAACAGCAAGGTCACCAGCGAGGTCCGGGTCATCGACGCCGGGGCGCCGACGGCCGAGCCGGCGCTGATCCGCGAGCGGGTGCAGGGCGTCGAGTACTCGATCGAGCACCACGGGCACCGCTTCCTCATCCTGCACAACGAGAACGCCGAGGACTTCGCCGTCGCGTGCACGTCGGTGGACAATCCCGGCGACTGGGTGGAGCTGATCCCGCACCAGCAGGGCACCCGGCTCGAGTCGGTCGACGCGTTCCTGCGGCACATCGTCATCTCGCAGCGCCGCGACGGGCTCACCGGCCTGCGGGTGATGGCCGACGGCAGCACCGACAGCTACGACATGGAGTTCCCGGAGCCGATCTACAGCGTCAGCCTCGCCGGAAACCCGGAGTACGACACGAACATCGTGCGGATCAGCTACACCTCGATGATCACGCCGGACTCGGTCTACGACGTAAACCTGATCACCCGGGCGATGGTGCTGCGCAAGCAGAAGCCGGTGCTCGGCGAGTTCGACCCGGGCAACTACGAGCAGTTCCGCGAGTGGGCGACCGCGGCCGACGGCACCCGGGTGCCGATCTCGGTCGTCGCGCGCAAGGGCACGCCGCGCAACGGCACCGCGCCGCTGCTGCTGTACGGCTACGGCTCGTACGAGATCAGCATGGACCCGTACTTCTCCATCGCCCGCCTCTCGCTGCTGGATCGCGGCGTCGTCTACGCCATCGCGCACATTCGCGGCGGCGGCGAGATGGGCCGGCGCTGGTACGAAGAGGGCAAGATGCTCACCAAGAAGAACACGTTCACCGACTTCGTCGCCGCGGCGCATGCGCTGGTGGCGGCGGCGTGGACGGCGCCGGACCGGCTGGTAGCCCGCGGCGGCTCGGCCGGCGGTCTGCTCATGGGCGCGGTCGCGAACCTGGCGCCGGAGGCCTTCGCGGGCATCGTCGCGCAGGTGCCGTTCGTCGACCCGCTGACGTCCATTCTGGACCCGTCGCTGCCGCTGACGGTCACGGAGTGGGAGGAGTGGGGCAACCCGCTCGAGAATGCCGACGTGTACGCGTACATGAAGTCGTACAGCCCGTACGAGAACATCGCGAAGCTGAAGTATCCCGCGATCCTCGCCGTGAGCGGCCTGAACGACACCCGCGTGCTCTACCACGAGCCGGCCAAGTGGATCGCGCGGCTGCGCTCGGTGGCGCCCGACGGCTCGTACCTGCTCAAGACCGAGATGGGCGCCGGACACGGCGGCCCGAGCGGCCGCTACGACGCCTGGAAAGAGGAGGCGTTCGTGATCGCCTGGATCCTCGACCGGGTCGGCCTGGCCTGAGGCGCCGTGGCCCGGCCGGATTCCGGCCGGGCCACGAGCCCTAGACGATCCGCAGCTCGTCGAGGTCGGTGCTTCGGCGCAGGAAGATCAGACCCACGCCGACCACCAGCATCATGAGCAGGAAGGCGCCGGCGCCGAGCACGAGAAGATCGCCGAAGGGTACGGGGACCTGCATCGTCACCACGGGATCCATGTGCCAGTACGGCGAGTTCGGGTCGGTGCACTGCTCCGCGGTCCCGTTGCAGCTTCCGCCCCCGCCGCCGGTGACCTCCGTTCCCAGGCCGCGCAGCAGGCTCAGCCCGACCGTGAGCGCCACCAGGATGGCCGGCACCAGCGGCGTGAGCGTCTGCCAGGCGATGGATTCGCCGAGGGTCCGGCGGGGGACGCCCGCCGCCACCAGCGCCGCGTAGGTCCGGCGCCGGGACACGATGCCCTCGCCGAGCGCGATCATGATCCCGGCCGCCGCGACGACCAGGCCGACGACGACGGCGACCCGGACCAGGTCCACGGAGTTCAGATAGAAGTCGGCGGACTCGGCGAAGCCGCTGTTGGCACCACCCCGCCGGTTGGCCTCGTCGGTGGCGGCGAACTCGGTGGTCATGTATGTGCGGTAACCGAGCACCCCGGCGCCGATGACCAGCGCGGCGAGCAGGGCCGACAGGGTGCGGCTGCCGTTCCACGGATCGGCCATGAGCTGCCGGCCCGCCAGCAGGGTCGCCGGCCGGCGGCCGAAGCGGTGCAGGAGGCGGCCCGCGGTGTAGCTGATCCAGCCGGTGCCGACGACGACGCCGACGACGGCGAGCAGGACCACGACGAAGCCGGCGATGATTATCAGGTCGCCACCGATCCGGCCGCCGGTGCGGGCCAGGAAGCTGCCGAGCGGCCGGATGACGATCGGTGCGAACACCCCGACGATGATCAGCACGCCGGGCCAGAGGCGCGGCGACTTCTCCCTGGTGCGGCGGACCACCCCGAGCGGGGTGATGATGACCCGGCGCAGCAGGAACGCGCCGATCAGCCCGGCGAGCAGCGGCACGAGCAGCAGCACCAGTGCGAAGGCGAACGCGGACGGCAGCACGTCGGTGGGCAGCCGCAGCAGGCCGGATGCGCTGCGGCTGTCGAGCAGCGACCGCAGCAGCAGAAAGACGCCGGTGCCGAGGACCGAGCCGAGCAGCGCCGCGGCCGCCGTCTCGGCGGCCGCCACGAGGACGGCCTGCCCGGGGGTCGCGCCGGCCAGCCGCATGGCGGCGAGCCGGCGGTCGCGGGCGGGGCTGCCGAAGCGGATGCTCTGCCCGGCCAGGAACAGCACCGGTATGGCAAGCAGCAGCAGGGTGGTCACCACGCCGGGCCGCAGGCCGGGCTCGGCGAGGAGCTGGCTGGCGTACTGCTGGTTCCACGAGTCGGAACCACCGTGCGGGTCGCCCAGCTCGGGGATCGCGACCACGGCCGCGGCGCAGAGCAGCACCACGGCGGCCAGCGCGGAGCTGACCGCGGTGAAGAGCATCCGGAGCACGTCGGTGCGGCCTCCCGCGACCGCCAGGCGGGCAAGCGTCGCCGGCCTCATGAGCCGACCTCGAGACCCAGGCCGGTCGGGTCGAGCACGCCGTCGCGCAGGCCGATCTCGCGGTCCGCGTACGCGGCGATCTTCGGCTCGTGGGTGACAAGCACGACCGAGGTGCCCTGCTCACGGGCGACGTGCACGATCTCGGTCAGCACCTGCTCGCCGGTGAGCACGTCCAGCGCGCCGGTCGGCTCGTCGGCGAAGAGCACCTTGGGCTCGGTCACCAGCGCCCGGGCGACCGCACAGCGCTGCTGCTCGCCGCCGGACATCCTGCCGGGCAGCTGGTCGGCGAGGTCGCCGACGCCGAAGCGGCCGAGCCACAGCGTCGCGGCCTTGCGCGCCTCACGCCGCCCCGAGCCGGCGAGAAGCAGCGGAAGGGCGACGTTCTCGGCGGCGGTCAGCTCGGGCACCAGCTGGCCGAACTGGAACAGCACCCCGAAGTCGGTGCGCCGCAGGCGGGAGCGGGCCGCCTCACTCCACAGCCCGATGTCCTGCTCGCGGTAGTGCACCTCGCCGGCGTCGACCTTGAGGATCCCGGCGAGGCAGTGCAGGAGGGTCGACTTGCCGCAACCGCTGGGCCCGGTGACCGCGACGATCTCACCCGCACCGATCTCGATGTCGATGCCCCGCAGGGCCGGGGTCGGCCCGTACGAGCGGTGCAGCCCGGTTCCCTTGAGTAGCGCGTTCATGCGTTCACCTCTCGGTGCAGCTCGGCGACGCGCAACAACGTGGTCTGCAACCAGGTCAGGTCCGCGTCCAGGTGGGCGATGGCGTAGTCGGCGGCGACGACGTCCCCGGCGGACGAGTCGGGTGCCGTCTTGACCGCGGTCAGCTCGCGCAGCCGGGTGGTGTGCGCGGCGCGCTGGGCGACGAGGTAGTCGGTCGCGGCGGTGGTGCCGGCGGCGAGCAGGCTGACGATGACCTTGGCGAAGAGGTCACTCGTCACGTACGGTGCCGGCGGCTCGACGGCGGCCAGCCACTCGCCGAGCTTGTCCCGGCCGGCGTCGGTGAGGGCGTAGGAGGTCCGTTCGGGCCCGCCCTCCTGGTCCTGGCCCGACTGCTCGACGAGCCCGTCCCGCTCGAGGCGCCCGAGCGTGGCATAGACCTGCCCGTACGCGAGCGGCTTCGCCCTGGGTAGTCGCTCGTCGTGCACCCGCTTGAGCTCGTAACCATGCTGGGGGCCGGCGGACAGCAGGCCCAGCAGTACGTGCGACGTTGACATGCCGACCACTATTCACTGAGTGAATAGCCGGGTCAAGGCCTCCTCCCATCGGACCTTTCATTACTTGCCGTGCGTCAACTAAAATCCCCGGGCACAACCACGCTCCCGTTCCACACTCGCCTCCCGGCGTGGAGTAGCGTTCGTGGCATAACTGGAGGTCCTGAATGTCCCTGACGGTACAAACGGAACAGCGCGGCGACATGGTCGTCGTGTCGGTCGCCGGCGAGCTCGACATGGCCACCGCACCACAGCTTCAGGACCAGATCAGCGACCTCCTGGAAAAGGGCCGCACGCAGCTGGTCTTCGACCTGGCCGAGGTCTCCTTCTGCGACTCGACCGGGCTGTCCGTCTTCGTGCGCGCGAAGAACAGCACCGACGACGCCGGCGGCGTCGTACGCCTCGCCGCCCCGCAGCGCGGGGTGCTGCGCATCCTCGAGGTCAGCGGTCTGGTCGAGGTGCTGCACACCTATCCGTCCGTGGACGAGGCCGTTACGGCCGGGCAGCCCGCGCTCGACTGAGCGCATACCCGTCATTTTCGCGTGTGAGCCGATCGGCGTAGTTTGTCGCTGACCGGCAGCGGGAAACCTCCTGCCGGCAACCCCTCGGCCCACGCGCGCAGGAGTGACTCTTGTCTATGGTCAAAGGCTTCAAAGACTTCATCATGCGGGGCAACGTCGTCGACCTCGCGGTCGGCATCGTCATCGGCGCCGCCTTCACCGCCGTCGTCACCTCGTTCACCAACGCCTTCCTGAAGCCGCTCATCCAGCTGATGGGCGGCAACAGCAGCGCCTCCGCCGGCGTCTGGAAGGTCGGCGAGGTCGAGTTCCAGTGGGCCGCCTTCGTCAACGCGGTCATCACCTTCCTGCTGACCGCCGCGGTCCTCTACTTCCTCGTGGTCTACCCGCTCAACCGCCTCGCCGAGCGCCGCAAGCGCGGCGAGGAGCCGCCGCCGGAGAACCCCAGCGAGGAGATCCGGCTGCTCACCGAGATCCGCGACGCGCTGGTACAGCAGCGGATCTCGCCGAGCGCGGCCGACGACCTCCTCGGCCGGCACCAGCAGCAGGACCCGCCGCGGCGCTGACTTCGAAAAGATCAACCCCGCCCGGCACTGTTCGAACAGATGTTCGATACAGTGCCGGGATGGAGCAGCGGAAGCACTGGTGGAACGGCAGATGGGGAAACGTCGCGCGTAAGGACGTCTACCTGCGAACCAGCGGCGACCAGTGGTATGTCGAGCAGCGGGCCGGCGGCGCGGACGGCGTCTCGCACTTCTTCGAGTACGACAGCGAGGACGCCGCGCTCGACATGGTCCGCGCGCTGCTGGTCGGCCCGGACGAGTGGCGCGAGCTGTCGGTCCGCCCGCCCTCCCGCTGACGGCCGGTCAGGCGGCCCGGCGCCCGCCGCCCGGCGGGGCCGCCGCGGAGGCGGTGAGCGGGCCGCGCGGCACGAGGCGGAGCCCGGTCGACGCCGGATCGCCGGCCTCGCCCTCCTCGACGAGGTGCCAGCCGCCGCCACCCGCCGCCCGGTCGCCGGGCGGGCGGGCCGACTCGCCGGCGGCCCGCGACAGGGCCACGACGATCAGGTACCCGAGGATCACGAAGCCGTGGCTGATCAGCCGCTCGCTGTCCACCCGGGCCGCCGACAGGTCGTTGACCGAGAGCAGCAGCAACATCCCCACGAACGCGGTGAGCATCGGGACCAGGCCGGTCGGCCGACTGCGGCGCAGGGCGATGAAGAGGAAGCCGGCACCGACGGCCACGTTCCAGGCCGCCGACTCGTGCCACAGGTGGCCGGGGGTCGCGTCCAGGCCGGAGTGCACGTGCAGGCTGCTCGCGCCGCCGCCGACCTGCGCCAGACCGAGGATGAGCTGCACGGCGCCGACCGCGGCCAGCGCGACGTAGAGCGGCCCGAGGGCCAGTAGGCGCCGGCGCCGGGGTTCGGCCGGCAGGGCCGCGACGATGGCGGCGCTCAGGTCGGGCACGTCCGCGGCCAGGCCGGTACTCGTCAGCCGGTTGACCGTGGCCGCCCGCTCAAGCCACTCCCGGCAGCCCGCACACCCGGCCAGATGCTCGTCGACCCGGGCCCGATCGGCCGGATCGTCCTCGCCGTCCAGCTGCGCAGACAGCATCTCGCGCCACCGCTCACACGCCATACCCCCATAGTCGCCCGGCGGGGGGCATTGGTTCCCGCGCGGGTCAGTGCAGATCGGGGCGCTGCACGCTGGGGCCGCCGAGTTGGCTGCCGGAACCGCCCATCAGCCGCTTACGCTCCCGAAACGCCCGCAGGTTCGCCGTGTTGCCGCAGGTGCTGACGTCGTGCCAGACCCCGCTGTTGTTGCGGGACGTGTCGAAGAACGCCGCGCGGCAGTCGATGTTGTGGCAGAGCTTGAGCCGGGACCAGAGGCCGGCCTGCTGGGCGAGCAGGGTCTCGGCCCACAGCGCGGAGGCCAGCCAGCGGGTGCCGCGGCCGCTGGGCACCATCCGGACCCAGCCGTCGGCGTCGGGCACCAGGCTGACCGGCACGTCGGCCGGGGGCAGCGCGCCGTCGGGCTCGGGCTTGCGGCCGCCGGCCAGGATGACCCCCTCGAACGTCGAGCGCAGCCGGCGCAGCGAGCGCATGTCGGTCGACGACAGCAGGAGGACCGGCGCCGGCAGGCCGACGACCCGGGACCAGGTGGCGAGCGCGTCGGTCAGCCAACGCTGCGCGTCGTCCGGGGTTCCGAGCAGGTCCGGGGCGTATGACATGGACGCCCGAGTGTTCAACAGATCCTGCAGGAGGGCGAGGCCGGCGGGCGCCTCGCGCACCCCGTGCCGGGCGCTTGCCTTCCATGACATAGGCGAAGAGTACTTGATTCTTTTTCACACCAGCATCCACCGGTCGCCTGACCGGCGCGTCCACGCAGCGTCTTGGCGTGCTGACCCATTGTTGATCAAGAGTCAATCACTACTTATATTAACTATTAGGGTTCTTAACCTTGTGCCGCGAGGCATCGATGACTGAGGATGTATAGCAGCGGCGCCGCCCCCCACCGCTCCCATCCCCAAGGACACCCCGTGGCTCGAAAACTGCTCAGGCGCGCCCTCGTGGCCGCGCTCGGAATCCTCACGGCCGGCTCCGTCGGCATCGCCGTCGCCGACGCCGCCGCGGCCGCACCGTTCAAGGTCCTCGCGTTCTACAACGGGACCTGGGACGCCGCGCACATCGACTTCGACTCCGAGGCCCGCGACTGGTTCCCCCGGGCCGGCGCGCAGTACGGCTTCACCTGGGAGGCGACCACCGACTGGAGCCGACTCAACGCCGGCGAGCTGGCCCAGTACAAGGTCATCATGTTCCTGGACGACGCGCCGCCGGCGGACCGCCGGGCCGCGTTCCAGCAGTACATGCAGAACGGCGGCGCCTGGATGGGCTTCCACGTCAGCGCGTTCACCACCGACGCGAACTCGTGGAGCTGGTACCACAACACGTTCCTGGGCTCGGGGAACTTCGCCACCAACACCTGGGGGCCGACCGCCGAGACGCTGCGGATCGAGGACCGTGGACACCCCTCCACCGCGGGCCTGCCCGCGACGATCACCTCCGCGGTCAGCGAGTGGTACTCGTGGAGCCGGGACCTGCGGCAGAACCCGGACATCGACGTGCTGGCCTCGGTCGACACGTCCAGCTTCCCGGTCGGCACCGACCCGAACCAGCAGTGGCGCAGTGGCTACTACCCGCTGATCTGGACCAACAGGAACTACCGGATGCTGTACACGAACTTCGGTCACAACGGCATGAACTACGAGACCAACACCCGGACCTCGTCGACCTTCGCGAGCGCACAGCAGAACCAGTGGCTGATCAACGGCCTGCTCTGGCTCGGCGGCGCGACGCCGACCACTCCCCCGACGACCGGGCCCATCAACCCCTCCCTCTGGTACTCGATCGTCAACGCGGGCAGCGGCAAGTGCGTCGACGCCCGCGCCGGCGGCACGACAAACGGCACGGCGATCCAGCAGTACGCCTGCAACGCCGGCAACGCCGGCAACGCCGGCAACGCGCAGCAGTACCAGTTCGCCACGACGGGCGGTAACTACGTGCGGATCAACAACCGGGGCAACAGCGCGCAGGCGCTGGACGTGACGAACGTGTCGACCGCCGACAACGCGCCGATTCAGACCTGGTCCTACTCGGGCGGCCTCAACCAGCAGTGGCAGCCGGTCGCCGAGGCCGGCGGCGCGTACCACTTCGTGAACCGCAACAGCGGCAAGTGCCTGGACGTGCCCGCGGCCTCGACCGCGGACGGCGTGCAACTCGTGCAGTACACCTGCAACGGCACCGCGGCGCAAAGCTTCCGGCTCACTGTGCGTTAGGTCGTCGCCGCGCAGACGGGCTTGACGGGGCCATGGTCACACTGAAAAGTTCTCGCGTGTGACCATGGCGTCGTCGAAGGGAACCTGGTGCGGAGAGCTCTGACGTATGCGGCCACGGTGATCACGATCGCCACGCTCGCCGCCGGCTGTGACGGCGGCGACTCCGAGCCGGCAGCCGCGCCCGCACCCGTACCGTCGACGGCGCCCGCCTCGACCCCCACGACGGCCCCGCCGTCCACCGAGCCGCCGTCCGCCGAGCCGGCGGCACCGACGGCCTCGCCGACGCCGTCGGCACCGGCGAAGCCGCAGAAGCTCAAGAGCGGCGCGAAAGGCGCCGAGGTCCTGGCGCTCCAGAAGCGGCTGAACGAGCTCGGCTACTGGAACGGCAAGGCCGACGGCACGTTCGGCGGGCAGACCCAGCAGGCGGTCTTCGCGCTCCAGAAGGCGGCGGGCCTGGGCCGCGACGGCGTGGTCGGCCCCAAGACCAAGAAGGCCCTGGACGAGGGCGTACGCCCCAAGGCGAAGAGCACCAGCGGCCGCGTCGTCGAGATCAACCTGAAGCGCCAGCTGCTGATGCTCGTCGACGACGGCGAGGTCAGCCAGGTCTTCAACACCTCCACGGGCTCGATGGAGCACTACGAGCAGAACGGCAACACGTTCCTGGCCGACACCCCGAGCGGCAAGTTCAAGGTGTCCCGGCAGATCGACGGCTGGCGGCACGCGCCGCTCGGCCTGCTCTGGCGCCCGAAGTACTTCAACGGCGGCATCGCCGTGCACGGCGCGAACAGCGTGCCGCCGTACCCCGCGTCGCACGGCTGCGCGCGGGTGTCGATCTCGGCCATGAACTGGCTCTGGAAGAACGACGAGCTGCCGCTCAAGACCCGGGTCTGGGTCTACTGAGCAGTGAGCAATTTTCAACCTGGCCTCGGGCCAGAGGTATCCGAGCCGTTGACCGCAGCCGGGAGTTGCCGCCCTGGCCACGTTGAAAAAGGCTCAGTCAGCCGTCGATCCGGGTGATGTTGCGGATCTTGTTGCTCGCGTCCAGCGCCGCGACCTTGTAGGCCTCCGACAGGGTCGGGTAGTTGAACACCGCGTCGACCAGGTAGTCGACCGTGCCGCCGCAGCCCATCACCGCCTGCCCGATGTGCACGATGTCGGTCGCCGCGGTGCCGAAGACGTGCACGCCGAGCAGCCTGCCGTTCTCGGGCGAGACGAGCAGCTTGAGCATCCCGTACGAGTCGCCGACGATCTGCCCGCGCGCCAGCTCGCGATAGCGGGCGATGCCGACCTCGAACGGGGTCGCGCTGTCGGTGAGCTGGTCCTCGGTCTTCCCGACGAAGCTGATCTCCGGAATCGTGTAGATGCCGATCGGCTGGAGCTCGTGCATCTCGCGGACCGGCTCGCCGCACGCGTGCTGTGCCGCGAGCCGGCCCTGCTCCATCGAGGTCGAGGCGAGCGCCGGGAAGCCGATCACGTCGCCGACGGCGTAGATGTTGTCGACCGCGGTGCGGTAGCTGGTGTCGACCTCGATCCGGCCACGCTTGTCCGCGCTCAGCCCGGCGGCCTCCAGGGCCAGGTCGTCGGTCTGCCCCTGCCGGCCGGCCGAGTACATGACGGTGTCGGCGACGATCTTCTTGCCGCTCTTGAGGATGCAGAGCGCGGCGGTCTGGTGCCGCTCGACGGCCGCGACCTCCTCGCCGAAGCGGAACGTCACCGACAGGTCGCGCAGGTGGTATTTCAGCGACTCGACGATCTCGTCGTCGCAGAACTCGAGCATCTTGTCGCGCCGCTCGACGACGGTGACCTTGGTGCCGAGCGCGGCGAACATGGAGGCGTACTCCATGCCGATCACCCCGGCGCCGACCACGACCATGCTGCGCGGCACGGCCTGCAGGTTGATGACGCCGTCGGAGTCGACGATGGTCCGGTCGTCGAAGTCGACGCTGTCCGGCCGGGCCGGCCGGGTGCCCGCGGCAATAATGATCTTGTCGGCGCTGACCTTGGTGTCGCGGCCACCGCCGCCGTCGATCCAGATCGCGTGCGCGTCGGCGAAGCGGCCGGTGCCGGTCAGCATCGCGACGTGGTTGCGGGCGAGCTGGTTGCGGATGACGTCGGTCTGGCGTGTGATCACGTGCTGGGTCCGGGCGGCCAGGTCGCTGACCGTGATCTCCTCCTTGACCCGGTAGCTGCTGCCGTAGAGATCGCGCTGGCTCAGGCCGGTCAGGTAGAGCACGGCCTCACGCAGGGTCTTGGACGGGACGGTGCCGGTGTTGATGCACACCCCGCCGATCATGTCGCGGCGGTCGATGATGCCGACCCGCTTACCGAGCTTGGCGGCGGCGATCGCGGCCTTTTGTCCGCTGGGCCCGGAGCCCAGTACTAACAGGTCGTAGTCGTACACAGTGACCAGCCTGTCAGGCTCTCACTGCCAGCGCTATTGCGCGTTTTCGCACATCACCTTGATCGGAACATCGACGTCCGGCGCGTGCCCGGGCGGCCAGGGCGAGCCGTAGAGCTCCGCGCACATCACCACGGTCATCCACGGCACCCACGGGCCGCGCAGCATGATCGGCTGGGCGCCCTGGAAGTAGAGGTTCACGGACCAGTCGAGCGGGTTGGGCTGCACGAGGATGAGGGAGCGGAAGTCGTACGACGCGCCGGCGAGCACCAGCCGCTGACTGGTGACGATCGCGGCCTGCCGCCCGTCGCCGCGCCAGCCGTCCCGCTTCTCGGTGCTGTGCTCGGTGAAGAAGAGGCCGCCGCTGGCGAAGATGCTGCTGGAGTAGTCCACCTTGGTGGAGAGGTAGGCGGACACGTCGACGAGGAACGAGCCGTACTGCTTCTCCCCGGCGCCCAGCTCGATCGTCGGCGCCACGGCGGCGGGGTGGCCGCCGCGCTGCACGAGCCGGACCAGCATGGACATGGAACGCCAGCCCGCGCCGGTCTGCTCGGCGTTGTACACCCGGGTGGACACCTTGGATTTCACAAGGAACACCCTGGCATGCCGAAATAGGCGATGACCAGTTACTTCGCCCGGCGGTGAGCTGAAATGTCCGTAGCGTGGAGGTTAGCTGGCCGAACGTCCGGTGTGTGCCAACGATGGACGGGACCGCCGATGGGGGACATCCGGCGTGTCAGATTTGATCATCCGGCCGGCGCGTGAATGGCCCTACGTGCGGGCGGCCCGGCGCAGGAACTCGGCGTTGGAGCCGGTCGTCCGCAGGTGGTCGAGGAGCTGTTGCAGGCTCTGCTTGCGGTCCTGAGCGCCCAGCGCCCTGCGGAGCTGGTGCATCAGGGCCAGCTCGGTCGGCCCGACGAGCGCCTCGTCGTGCCGGGTGCCGGAGCCGGTGACGTCGATCGCCGGGAACAGCCGGCCCTCGGCCAGCGCCCGGTCGAGCTTGAGCTCGGCGTTGCCGGTGCTCTTGAACTCCTCGAAGATGACGGTGTCCATCGCCGACCCGGTGTCGACGAGCGCGGTCGCGAGGATGGTCAGCGAGCCGCCGTTCTCGATGTTGCGCGCCGCGCCGAGGAACCGCTTCGGCGGGTAGAGCGCGGTCGAGTCGAGGCCGCCGGACAGGGTGCGCCCGCGGCCCGGCGCCGCCAGGTTGTAGGACCGGCCGAGCCGGGTGATCGAGTCGAGCAGCACGACCACGTCCCGCCCGGCCTCCACCAGCCGCTTGGCGCGCTCGATCGCGAGCTCGGCCAGCGCGGTGTGGTCGGTCGGCGGCCGGTCGAACGTGGCCGCGATGACCTCGCCCTTGACCGAGCGCTGCATGTCGGTGACCTCTTCGGGCCGCTCGTCCACGAGCACGACCATCAGGTGGCACTCGGGGTTGTTGTGGGTGATCGCGTTCGCCATCGCCTGGAGCACCATCGTCTTGCCGGCCTTCGGCGGCGACACGATGAGCGCCCGCTGGCCCTTGCCGATCGGCATGACCAGGTCGATGACCCGGGTGGTGAGGATGTGCGGCTCGGTCTCGAGCCGCAGCCGCTCCTGCGGGTACAGGGCGGTCAGCTTGTAGAAGTCGGGGCGGCGGACGGCCTGCTTGGGGTCCTCGCCGTTGATGGTCGCCACCTCGAGCGTGGCCGGCCTGCGGCCGCCCGGCACGCGGGCGACGCCGGTGATGTGATCACCGCGGCGAAGGCCGTGCTCCCGGAGCTGGCCGGGCGCCACCGCGATGTCGTCGGGGCCGGGCAGATAGCCCTCGGCGCGCAGCCAGGCCTTGTCGTCGACGATGTCGAGCAGGGCGTCGACCGCGACCTCGGCGCCCGGCGCACCGGGACCGGTGTCGACCGGCCGGTTGCGGGGCCCGATGCCGGCGGGCCGGCGACGGGTCTGTGCGGTACGGCGTCCGCCGGAGCGAACGTCGGTGTCAGTCATGGGGGTACTCCTCATTTCGGGGTGCGCGGAAACGCGCGAGCGAGGCTGCGAAAACAACGGGCTGACGCCCTGCGCCTCGAGAAGAAAGAAAACACCGGGGCCGGTCTCGGATAACTCGGCTGATTGGGACTCCCGGGGGCGGCTGTGCCGCCTACGCCCAGGTCCCGACTGGTTAAAAGTAGCGCGCCGGAGCGAACGCCACAAGCCGCCGAGCGGCGATCCCGTTACTCCCCGAATGCGTCCGGCGTCCCGTAAACGCCCTCGTGTCCAGCAAATCGCGTTGAACCACCGCGCGGGCCGGGGACATACTCGCGCCCATGCTGGATGAGCCGGACGGCCTGGATACCGCCGAACTGCTGGCCGGGCTGGAGCAGGGCTGGGGAATCCGGGCCCGGTCCGCGCGGTACCTGCCGGTCGGGTTCGGCAGCTACCACTGGACGACGGACGACAACTTCCTGACCGTCGACCGGGTCGGCGACGACCGGGCGTTCGCGTCGCTGCGGCGGGCGCTCGACGCCACGCTGGCCCTGCGCCGGGCCGGGCTGGAGTTCGTGGTCGCGCCGCTGCCGGCGCGGACCGGGCCGGCGGCGCTGCGGCTCGGCCACCGCTACGCCCTCTCGGTGTACCCGCTGGTCGACGGCGAGGCCGGCCACTTCGGACCGCACCGGCCCGAGGACGTACCCGAGGTGCTCGGGCTGTTGGCGCGGCTGCACCGCACCGCGGCGCCGGCCGGCGCCGAGCGCCTCGACCTGGCCCTGCCGGGCCGGGCCGGGCTCCTCGATCTCGGCCGGCCGTGGACGGGCGGCCCGTTCGCCGAGCGGGCGTGGCGGCTGCTGAGCGACAATTCCGTACGCCTGAGCGACATGCTCGCCGAGTACGATGGGCTCGCCGCCAAGGCGGAGGCCACGCCGGAGAGATGGGTGGTGACCCACGGCGAACCGCATCCCGGCAACCTGATGCGGACCGGGTCCGGCCTGGTCCTCGTCGACTGGGAGACCGTGCGGATCGCCCCGCCGGAACGGGACCTCTGGCTGGTCGACGACGACCAGGGCGACCCGGCCGCGGCGGCGCTCTTCCGGCTGCGGTGGACGCTCGCCGACATCGCCGGGTACGCCGCCGAGCTGCGGCGACCGCACGAGGCGACCGAGGACGTCACCGCGTCTTGGACCTACCTGAACAGCTACTTCGCCTGAATCGACGCCGGCCCGCACCGCGTACGCGATGCGGGCCGGTTCGTCGTTGGATCAGGCGTCGCCCGCGACCTGGAATCCGTACCAGTTCGGATAGTCGCCCCAGGTGCCGTCGGCCTTGACGGCGTAGACGGTCAGGGTGACCGGGCCGCTCTGGGTCGGCGTCCACCTGATCGTCGCGCGGCCGTCCTCGTCGGCGGCCACCTCGGTCAGCTCGTCACCGTCGACGAAGCTGTACCGGTAGGACGCCGTGTCGGTCCGGCCCGGCGGCGGCGAGAACGTGAAGGTCCCCTCGACGCCGACACCCCCGACGGCCGATCCGTCCTCCGGGTAGAAGTAGACGTCGGACCGCACGCCCGGCCACGGATCGAAGTAGGCGGACCAGTTCGCCGCGGTCGAGACGAAGCCGTTCTCGCTGTGGCTCCGCACGGTCACCCGGTGCCCGTTCACGTCGCTCGCCCGGAACGAGTAGTAGGCCACCCCGTCCTCGTCGGCGTCCCGCGTCTCGGGCTCGCCGCCGTCCAGCGTGATCTCGTACTCCCGGACGCCGGTCACCCCGCTTGCGGGAGTGATTTTGAGGAGCACGTCCTGGTTCCACTCCGGCTTTCCGCCCTCGACCCGCACCTCCGGCGCCGACCACGGAACGAAGGTCTCGTACTGCGTCTCGGGCGAGACGTTGCCGGCCTGGTCGATCGAGCGGACAGTCAGCCGCTGCGGCCCGGACCCCGTGGGGTTGATGGTGACCGTGGCCGTACCGCCGGGGGCGTTGGCCCTGATCGTCCCCGGGAGGGTCAGCGGATCCCTGCACACCAACTCTCCGAGGTCGCCGCCCCCGCCACAGCTGTTGACGCCGAGGCCGTTCCAGCTGTACTGGAACCCGGCGACGTCCTTGTCGCCGTGACCGGAGAAGGTGAAGACGGCCGGCACACCGGGCGGTGCGGCCCCGTCGACCGGGTAGTTCGCGGACGTGACCACCGGCGTCGACGGCCTCGTCCTGTCATAGGTGAAGAAGCACTTCTTCGACCAGGCCGAGAGCTCGGCGCCGTCACCGACGCGGGCCTGCCACCCGTAGGTCTTGCCGTCGACAAGCACACCCTCCGGCAGATTGACCGTGTTCACCCGGCCGGATGTACCGTGCTCCTGGGTGTGGACGCTTCTCGCCTCGGGATCCTCCCGCGGCCACACGGCGAACTCCGTCGTGAGGCTGTGCGCGTCGTTCTCGTCGGCGTCGGTGGCCAGCGCCTGTAGAACGTTGGCGAAACCGCCCAACCGCGGCGGGGGCTTCAATTGGGTACAGGCGAAACCGCCGTTGTAGAGGTGGTCGCTATCGATCTTCGGCGCCGAGTTGTACTGCATGGAGAGCTGGACGGTGTTGTACCAGTTCAGGCGGCGACCGTAGGCGGCATCGCTCTCGAACTGCGCGGGAACCCGCAGCTCGAACGTGATCCGCCGCTGCTTGTGCGCAACGGCGTCCTTGACGGCCGCGCCGACCTCGAAGGAGATGGACGCACCGGGGCAGTACTCCGGCGTCAGGATCTCGTCCAGCTTGGCGATCGGGTCAGGCGTCTTGCGCCAGGTGGGCGTCGCCCCGACGGGCTTCGTCCGCCAGATCTCGATGGCCCGCTTGGTGCAGTCGGCGGCGGACTGTTCGCGGATGAAGACCGAGCCGCCGTAGACCGTCTTGCCCTCGAACCCGGAGAGGTCGAAGGTGGCGTAGACCCGCGAGGTGTGGCTCTTGCCGGCGTCGTCCACCCAGGTGCCCAGCGGGAAATGCTCCTCGGCGGCCTCATAGGCCTTTCCCGGCGTGGCGGAGTCGTTCCATCCGATCTGGACGGAGGGCGGTCTGTCGTAGTGCGGCGCCGCGACGGCGGCGGCCCCGGCGGTGACGACGGTCAGGCCGGTGACGCCGAGCGTCAGCGCAAGCCCCGCGATCAGGCCACGACGTGGCCAGGCTCGTTTCATGATTGTCTTCCTCCCCGTTGACCGGCCGTACCCGCGCACACCGGCTGACGAATTTAACTATTTTGATGGCCGCCACGACAACGGCCTTTTCGGACGGGATCGCCGACGCGGGGTGCTGGGCGTTACCCTCGCCGCAATGATTGACACCGATGCTGCCGCGGTCCGCTGCACCCAGCGCGCGTACCTGTACCTGGAGCGTGACGTCGCCACCGGAGATCCGCCGTACACCGCCGACGAGCTGGAGCTGATGGCCTTCGAGCCGGACGAGGTGACCCGGCTCGCCGGTCTGCGGCCGACCGCCACGTGGCGGCGCGGTGACCCACATCCCCGCTTCCGTACGCCGCGGCGTTTCAGCGGCTGGCACTACGAGCTTCCGGCCCGCGAAACCCACGTCACCGAGCACGTCCTCTCGGACCTGCTCGACGCCGTCGAGCCGTACGCCGAAGGCCTCGCCGCGGCCCGCGACGGCCTGGGCCTGCGCGCGGGCATCATGATCCTCATCGAGATGCAGGGCGACCGCGACGAGGACGGCGACGTCTCGGTCTCCACCGCGTCGATCGCCTACAGCGCCGCCACCCTGCACCGGCTCGCCGCCCTCGACCTGAGCCTGGAACACGACCAGTACGTCCTGGTCGACTGACCGGGCGGTCTACGCCGCCTGGTGCCGGAGCTGGTACTCCGCGGCGGTGCTGCCGGCCTCGAAGATCAGGCTGACCGGGCCGTCCGGCAGCGTGCAGGTCACCGTGCGCTCCGCGGCGGTGGGGCCGGGGCCGCAGTAGCGGATCCCGTCGGCGCTGTACACCGAGAGCCGGCCGGTCCCCTCGCCCGAGGTGCGCTGCCAGGTGAACGATTCGCGGGCGCCGTGCTGGTCGGCCGCGATGGTGAGGCACTTCGCGAAGTCGCCACCGCCGGTGGCGAACGTCGCGCCGTCCCCGCCGGGCAGTGCCGGGCAGGACGGCGGGCCGTCGACCCGGGCGTACGCGGCCGCGAAAGTGCCGGGCACGTCGCCCTCGTTCTCCCGGTGCACGACCGTGAACGGCGCAGTGCCGGTCAACGGGCAGCTGTACTGGCTCAGCGCCCACGACGTGTCGCAGAGGTAGGTGCCGGCGGCGTCCACGACGTACCCGAACGGCCGGGACGAGTCCCGGGCGTCGGTGGGCTGGAGCTGGACCATCTTGGCGCCGACCGGCAGGGTCAGCTGCCGGCACAGGTATTGTCCCGGCGCGGTGAAGGTCGCCGTGAACGACGTGCCGGCGTCCTGCGGGCAGCCGCTCGGCGTGTACGGCAGGAACGCCGTCGCGTAGGCGAAGTCGTTGCCCAGCACCGAGTTCACCGCCCCGCCGTTGAGCACCATCGTGTACCGCCCCGCCGCCGGGAGCTCACAGTGGCCGCCGCTGACGCAGACCCGGTGCCCGGTGCCGTCGTAGACCGACGCGCCCGTCTCGTAGTTCTCGTCGTCGTACGCCCGCGCGAGGTAGACGCCGGGCTGGGTGACCGCGAGGATGCGGCAGCGGATCGGGCCGATCGCCCCGGCCGGCGCACCGTTCCACGCGCCCGGCCGGATCATCGGGCAGCCCGCCGGCTGCGACAGCCGCCGCACCTGGAGACGGTAGGTGAGGTCGGTGTCCTCGGCGTCGAAGGTGTCGAGGTACGAGACCACCCGGTACGTGCCGGTGGCCGACAGCACGCAGCCGTCCTCGTCCTCGCTGCGTTCGGTGCAGACCTGCTCACCCGCGGCGTTCACCAGGAAGCTGCGCACCTCGTTGTACTGGTCGGGCGCCCGGTACACGATGACCCGGTCACCCGCGGTGGCCGCGAACGGCTGGCAGTTGGTCTGCACTGCCGAGGTCTGGTGCACGACCAGCGGGTCCGGCGCCCAGGACAGTGAGGTCGCCCGGGCGCAGCCGGCGTTGGCGCTCACCCGCGCGGCGGCGATCTGGTAGTTGACCTCTTCCCAGCCGTCGTTGCTCGTGATGACCGAGTAGTCCCCGGCCGCCAGCACGCACACCTGCGTGTTGTACTCCTGGCAGACCTGCTGCCCGGCGGCGTCGAGGAGACGCCAGTTGATCGACTGCCCCTGGTAGATCCGGATGGCGAGGCTGCCGGCCTCCGCCAGTCGCACCTTGTGGCAGGCGATGCCCTCCTGGGTGGGGATCGTGCCTTTTCCGGCGTTCGCGCCCGGGTCACCGAACGGTGCCGGGCGCAGGGTCTCGCAGCCGGCCGGGTTCGACAGGCGGGTCATCCGCAACGTGTACGGGGTGGCGGCGCCGTAGCTCTCGTACAGATTGAGCCGGTACGGCCCGGCGGTGTTCAGCGTGCAGTCAACGGCATAGCGCACCTGGCAGACGTGCTCGCCCGCGGCGTCGATGATCGAGCCCTGCACGTCGCCGGCCGCGCGCGGCGACCAGAGGTGCAGCAGGCTGCCGACCGGCTGGTTGAACCGGTAGCAGTCGCCGGCCGACCCGAACTGGAGGTCCCGCGTGACCCCCGCCGAGGCGAACGAGAAGTCGGCGTTCGTCAGCGCGGTGCAGCTCGACGGCGTACGCCGCGACTCAACGGAGAACGTGTAGTCGCCGCTGTCCTGGAAGTAGAGGAAGACGACCACCTTGTAGGTGCCCGCGCCGGCGAGCCGGCATTGGCCGGCGTCGGTGCCGACGAAGCAGACCTGCGCGCCGGTCGGACCGAAGATGTGCGCCTGGAGGCTGCCGCCGCTGCCCCGGGTGAGCATCGTGTAGGCCACGTCGTTGGCCCGGGTGGTGCTGAAGAAGTAGACGTCCTCCCGATCACCGGTGATCGAGGGACAGCTGAAGACCTTCCCGAAGGCGAGCGTGCCTCCACAGACCTCGTCCGCGGACGCCGCGGGCGACGTGCTCGCGAGCGTCGCGACGGCGACCGCCAGAGCACAGATCATGGTGAGGACGCGTGAACGGAACATGGTTTCCCCCGTGGCCCCGCCCGACGCCGATGCCCCGAACGGCCGGGGTCAATATATGACGGGGGCGGGCCCCGCGAGGGCCCGCCGATGCGATGTGTCCACATTAGAACCAGATGCCGTTTGGCCCGACTGCCGTCACGCGGGGACGGCTCGGGCCACGCGGCGCGACTCGATCGCCGCCTGGCGGAGCATCCCGCCCAGCGTGACGTCGTACCCCAGGAAGAACAGGCCCGGGCGCGCGGCCGCACCACCGTGCACCAGCGGCACCCCGGTCTCGTCGAACAGCGACGGGTCGTCGAACAGCTCGTTCAGGCCGGTTCCGTATCCGGTGGCCGCGATGACCACGTCCGGCTCGACGCTCGTGCCGTCCGCCAGCAGTACCGACGTCTCGGTGAAGCTCTGCACGGCGCCGACCGGGCGCACCCGCCCCGCCACGACGTCCCGGACGATGCCGACGTCCTGCAACGGCACGTAGCGCTGGGTGCGCAGCCGGGTCTTCAGCCCCTCGGCCGGGCGGTCGATCCCGTACGGCCGCAGGTCCGGCATCTCCATCCGGGCCATCGTGGCGGCCATCGGGTTGAAGATCCGCTCCGGCAGGCGACCCAGCAGGAGGCCGTTCAGCTGCGCCGGCCAGCCCGCCGTCTCGCGGCGCACGATGTGCGGCGGGGTACGGATCGCGAGGCTCACCGAGGCGGCGCCGCCCTCGGCCAGGTCTGTTGCGATCTCCGCTCCGCTGTTGCCCGGGCCGACCACCAGGACGTTCTTGCCCCGGAAGGGCTCGGCGTTGCGGTACTGCGCCGAGTGCACCAGCGTGCCCGTCCACGCCTCCTGCCCGGGCCACGCCGGCACCACCGGGGTGTGCAGGTAGCCGGTCGCGACGACCAGGGTCCGCGACGAGTGCTCGGAGCCGTCGTGCAGCCGCAGCGACCAGCGGTCGGCGCCGGGCTTGACGCTCTCGACCGTCGTCCCGGTGCGCACGTCGATACCGAAGTGCTCCGCGTACGCCTCCAGGTAGCGCACCAGGTCGTCCCGCCTGACCCAGCGGCCGTACTCCCGGGGGATGGGGAGGCCGGGCAGGCCGGACAGGCTGCGGATGGTGTGCAGGCGCAGCCGGTCGTACCGGCCGCGCCAGCTGGTGGCAACCCCCGGGCCGCGCTCGAGGACCACGCAGTCCACGCCGCGGGCCTTGAGCTGAGCGGCCACGGCGAGGCCGGCGGCGCCGGCACCGAGCACAGTCACGTTTTCCATGCGCAGCAGTGTGATGTACGACCCTTTCACATGTCACGCAGGGTGCATCACATTGATGATCTCCGAGGCCCTTTCGGTACCCTCTTACCCGCTCTGACGACGACGTCTGACATGGGAGACCGATGGAAGACCAGGATGGCACCGCCGCCGAGAGGTTCGCCGCTCAGCTGCGAACGCTGCGGACCGCCGTGGGCAACCCGTCGTTCCGCAAGATGGCCGGGCGATCGGGCCGGATCTCCCACACGACGCTGCACGAGGCCGCCGCCGGGACCCGGTTCCCCTCCTGGGAGACCACGCGCGAGTTCGTCCGGGCCTGTGAGGCGGACGAGGTCCAGTGGCGGCGCCGATGGGAGGACGCGCAGCCCCTGGGTGCGGCGCCCGAGGTGACCCCTCCGGTGACGGACGGGCCCGTCCTGTCCGGCGTGGTGGTGCCGGTGAACCGGGGCACGCTACAGACGGCGGACCGGGACGAGGTCACCGGTGCGCGACGGCAGCGGCTGCCGTGGCTCGTCGCCGCGGCCGCGGTGGCGGCGATGGTCGTCGTCCTGGGCATCACCGTCCGCGGCAACGCATCCCAGGACGGTACCGGCGCCGGCGCCCTGCCGCCGCCGTCCTCCGGGCCGTCGGAGGCGTTGATTCCCGGGGACGCGAGCAGATTCGTCGCCGACGTCACGATCCCCGACGGCACGCGGGTGAAGGTCAACGCGCGCTTCGTCAAGGTGTGGGCGATCGCCAACGTGGGATCGGTCGCCTGGCACGGCCGGTACCTGGCACCGGCGAACCCCGGCGGTGACGACGAGGGTTGCCTGGTGCCGGATCGGGTGACGATCGGCGACACGGCGCCCGGCGAGCAGGTGATGATCAGCGTCCCGGTCACCGCGTCGAGCCGGCCCGGCGAGTGCTGGGTCGCCTGGAAGATGGTCGACGAGCAGGGGCGGCCCTACTTCCCCAGCCGCCGGCCGGTGTACTTCCTGGTCACCGTCACCGCCTGAGCAATCAATACCGTTCCGCTCGACCAATCTGACAACACCGCATCCGCCGAGGTCAGGGCGGTCTGACGGATCTGACAGAACGGCGGGGGTACCGAACAGCAGACCCCTTCTCGCAGGGTGGTGTCCGTTCCCATTCGCGACTCCATACCCATGAGGAGGATCGACCATGCGCCGTACCTGGTTGGCCGCCGGGCTCACCGGGCTCACCGGGCTCTGCGTGGCCGTAGGCGGCCCGGCCCATGCGTGGGCCACGGCCGCGCAGCCTGTCGTTGACATGGGTGCCACGGTCCTGGCCGCACAGATCGACCCACGCCGCGCCGACCACACCCTGACCCCGGGCGCGAAGAGTTCCGTGCTCGCGGTCGAGCAGGCGCTCCAGGCCCGGAACCTGCTGAACGCTCAGTGGGTCGACGGCTACTTCGGCACCGAGACCGTCTCGGCGTACGCGGCCTACCAGCGCTCGCTGGGCTACACCGGGCTGGCCGCGAACGGGCTGCCCGGCGCGACGTCGCTGACCAAGCTCGGGCAGAACCGGTACACCGTCGGCAACACGATCGGCCCGGGCGCGAAGGTCCAGCGGGACGGGTTCGTCGTCGACGCCCGTACGCAGGCGATGCTGGCCGAGGCCCAGCGCCTGCTCGGCCAGACCCTGGTGCTCGAGCAGGGCTCGTACAACCCGGGCGGCGACCCGACCTCGGCCGGTACGCACGACGGCGGCGGCGTGGTGGACATCGCGGTCACCGGCATGACCGCCGCCAGGCGCACCGCCACCGCCCGGGCCCTGCGCCAGGTCGGCTTCGCCGCCTGGGTCCGCGACCCGAGCCAGGGCGACTGGCCGTGGCACATCCACGCCACGGCGATCAACGACACGGACCTGTCCGGCCAGGCTCAGCACCAGGTCGGCGACTACTACCTCGGCATGAACGGCCTGGCCAACCGCGGACCGGACGACGGTCCCCGGATCCCGATCAACACCTGGGAGCAGTACCAGCGGGGGCAGTGACCCACACCCCACCCCGATCCAGCAACCACCACTCACCGTCCACGAGAGGACACCATGAACATCCGCAGGAAACTCGCCGTCGCCGGGGGCGCACTCGCCATGATCACGTCCCTGCTGAGCCTCGCCTCGCCGGCGTCGGCGGCGGCCAGGGACGGGGTCTGCGACAGCGGCGAATTCTGTTACTACTACAACAGCGACAACGAGGGATCGATCTCGGACTTCACCGGTTCGGCCGAGGACTACGGCACCGAGCAGCCCTCGTGCTACGACTTCAAGGGCGCCGGCGCCGGCAAGGGCATGTGCATCAAGAACGAGGCAGCCTCGGTCTGGAACCGGAGCACCACGACCGTCCGAGTCCACTTCAACAGCAACTTCGGCGGCGCGCACCAGGACTTCGCCGCCGGCGCCAAGGGCAACCTGAACGCCACGCTGAAGAACAACAACGCCTCGCACCAGTTCTCGCCGTCGGCGCGCACGAACCTGTCGTACGCGTTGTACCAGGCCGGTGGCGGCGCGATCACGTGCGGCTTCGACGGGTACGAGAGCACCCCCGGCCGGCACGAGGGCATCGACATCGCCCGCAACGTCGGCTCGGACGTGCACGCCCTGGTGGCCGGAACGGTCACCTACGTCGCGTCCGGCCGCACCGGCAGCGGCGGCCTTTCCACGATCGCCGTCTACAACTCCGCGGCGAACAAGACGGTCATCTACCTGCACACGGCGCCGAAGTCCGCGGTGAGCGTTGGCGACGCCATCAGCCGCGGCGAGGTCATCGCCGACGAGTCGTGGCACGGCGTGTCCTCCAGCTCGGGCGCACACACCCACGTCGAGGTCCGGGCCGGGCGCCAGACCCATGCGGCCGTCAGCGTCGGCGACTCCACCCTGGACAACTCGGATCCGACCTCGTTCTGGAACTCGCAGGGATACAACGAGAGGTAGAGCGCGGCGGGAGCTACCAGCCATTCCCTGATGAGAGGGCATCATGAACATCCGCAAGAGCCTGGCCGTCGCCGGCGCCGCGCTCGCCGTCGCCACCTCCATCCTGAGCGTCTCCTCGCCGGCATCGGCCGCGGCCCGGGACGGTGCCTGCGACAGCGGCGAGTTCTGCTACTACTTCAACAGCAACCAGGCCGGCTCGGTCTCCGACTTCACCGAGTCGCAGGACGACTACGGCACGACCCAGCCGTCGTGCTACGAGTTCAAGGGCGCGGGTGAGGGCCAGGGCGTGTGCGTGAAGAACAACGCCGCGTCGGTCTGGAACCGCACCGGCCGGACCGTGCGGGTCTACTTCAACAGCAACTTCGCCGGCGCGGGCCAGGACTTCGCGTCCGGGGCGAAGGGCAACCTCAACGCCACGCTGAAGAACAACAACGCCTCGCACGAGCTGCTGAGCACGGGTGGTCCGGCGGGCTGCACCACCGACGGCACCAACAGCAAGCTGCCGAGCACCATCCTGGTCTACCGGGTCGGTCTCGGCCGCGTCGACCGGGTCGACTTCAAGACGTACGTCAAGAACGTCCTCCCGAACGAATGGATCACGAGCTGGCCGGACGCCTCGCTGGAGGCCGGCGCCATGGCCGTCAAGAGCTACGGCTGGTACTGGGCGCTGCACTCGACCCGGAAGACGTCCGGCGGCCAGTGCTACGACGTCCGCGACGACACCGGCGACCAGGTTTACCGGCCGTCGTCGGCGCTGGCGTCGACGTCCTCCGCGGTGGACCGCACCTGGTCGGCCCGGATGACCCGGAACGGCAACATCCTGCGGGCGCACTACTGCGCGACCACGACCGCCTGCGGCGGCTGGGTCGACGGGGACTGGCTCTCGCAGTACGGCTCGCGTGATCTCGCGAACGCGGGCAAGAACTACCAGGCGATCCTGCGCCACTACTACAGCGACGTAGCCATCTCCTGAAGCCCCGCGCCGCCCACCGCGGACCCGCGGTGGGCGGCGCGTCGGTTAGTATCGCCGCCCATTGATCTACTTCAACGGGGGCGATCATGCGAAGACTTACCGCGCTACTGGCCGCGGCCACGGTGCTGCTACCGGTCACCCTGGTGAGCGCGCCCGCTTCGGCCGCGGCCGCGACCGCGTACCTCACCGTCATCACGTACGACCGCAGCGGCGCGAAGCTCAAGGCGCCCTTGCACCTGATCAACCTGGACAACGGCCAGGAGTACCAGGGCACCAGCCTCAAGGCCAAGAAACTGAAAAAGGGCAAATACGCGGTCCTCACCGACGTCTACTCGACAAAGGACGGCACCGACACGCTCGGCGCGCGGGTGCTCAAGGTCTCGGGCAGGACCACCACGACGATCGACGCCCGCCGCGGCAAGCCGGTCAAGCTGGCCCTGGACAAGAACCCGGGCGACGCGTTCCGGCAGGAGCTGCGCGCACAGATCTGCGCCGATTCGGACAGCTCGGGCACCGAGATCGGTGCTTGGAACGTGCCCGGCAAGCTGTTCGTCATCCCCAACTCGTCGAAGCGCCTGCAGTTCGCCTACAGCTCCAACTGGTCGGACGGGGCGATGGGCAACCTGTGGATGGTCGCCGGTGCCACCAAGTCCGCCGTGCCCGCGGGCGTCAGCCGCACCTACCGCGCCGCCTCGCTCGCCACCGTCACCGGATGGGTCAAGCGCGGCCCGGCCGGCAGCGACAACGTCAGCCTGAGCCTGGAGGAGAACACCCCGTGCCACGCCGGGTACGGCGCCTCCGCCTTCTCCGGGATCAGCCCGGTCGTCGCCAAGATCCATGCCAGTCCGGGCAGATGGCGCCTGGAGGCCGACTGGTGGGGTGCGGAGAGCGGCGGCAGCAGCGCCCACATGGGCTTCGACGTCCGCAATCTCACCCTGGCCGCGGGCAAGTCGTACTCCCGCAGCTTCTTCAGCGCCGCCTGGGGACCCGGCCGGAGCCTGCCCCTCATGTTCTCCAGCACGCTGAGGTTCGACACGTCGCTGATGTTCACCGACCCCTCGTACGACGAGTACTCCGAGGCCAGCGAGCGATCACGGGTGACGCTGTACAACAGCGCGAACAAGGTGCTCAAGGCGCAGTGGCGCACGGATTGGGAGGGTAAGGGCCCCGAGTTCAGCGCGAAGATCAAGAAAAAGGGCTGGTACCGGCTGGAGGTCGACGCTCGGCGGTACCGGCCCGGCATCACGCACCCGGCTGACATGCTCTCGCCGCGCGCCCAGGCGATCTTCGGGATGAAGCTGAACCCCAAGGCGAAGTCCCGCCACGCCGACGTGATCCTGCCGCGGATGGTGCCCGCCGGCCTGGACATGAACAACCGGGCGAGGGCGGGCTCCAGCACGGTCCTCGAGATCCGCCCGGACCGCCGCCGGAACACCCCCGACCTGAAACTCGCGAAGGTCACCGCCAAGAAGGTCACCGCACAGGTGTCCTTCGACAACGGCAGGACCTGGCGATCCCTACCGGTCAAGAAGGTCGGCGGTCGCTGGCAGGCCACGATCCAGAACCCGGCGAGCGGCGCGGTCGCGCTGCGCAGCCGGATCACCACCACGAAGGGCGAGTACGCCCAGGTGACGATCTACCGGGCGTACACCGTCGGCTGATCTCCCGCCGCATCGCTCGCGCGGCCGTCCAGGCCGACCTGCTGACAGACGGCAGGTCGGCCGGCGGCCTCGCCGTACCCGTCAGACCGCGGCGAGGATCCGGGCCAGCTCGGCCGGCCGCGTCACCATCGGCCAGTGCCCGGAGTCGATGTCGACCAGGTCGACGTGCTTGGCCCGGGCCAGCTCGGGAACGTCGCCCGCGGCGATCCACTCCCGCGCCTGCGCCGGCGTGAACTCCGGGCAGACCAGGACGACCGGGACGTCGAACCGCCGCTCGTCGCTCAGTGCCACCACACCCCTGGCCACGCCCTCGGGAACCGGGATCGCCGCCGCCGCGAACGCCCGCCGGGCCGGCTCGTCGAGGTCGGCGGCGTCGGCACCCTCGAACGGCGCCCAGCCGGGGAACGGCATGGCGCCGTCGATGACCTCGAAGAAGTCCGCGTACCGCTCCCCGTCGGCCGACGGGAACCCCCCGATCAGCACCACCTTGGACACCCGCCCGGGTCGCGCGTCGGCCGCCATCCAGGCCAGGCTGCAGGCGGCGGAGTGCCCGACGACCACCGACTCGCCGGCGCCCGCGTCAACGGCGGCGAGCACCGCGGTCATCTGGTCGGCCAGCGTCGCCGACGTGTTCCCGTCGCCCTGGCCCGGCAGCGTCACCGCCACCGCGTGGCGGCCGGGTGCCAGCTCGGACACGACGCCGGCCCACGCCGACCCGTCGAGCCAGAGGCCACCCAGGAGCACCAGCTGTTGTTCTGTCATGACGTCAACCTAGAGCCGATTCCGGACGATCTGCTTCCGGTACAGTTTTCGATGTGCGAACCGGTCCGAGCCCGACCGCCCGTGCACTGCGCACGCTCGAAATCCTGCAAGCCGGCCCCGGCACCACCGCCGATCAGCTCGCCGCGCTGCTGGGCGTGACCGAGCGGGCCGCGCGACGCTACGTCGGGATCCTCCGCGAGGCCGGCATCCCGGTCGAGTCGAGCCGCGGCCCCTACGGCGGCTACCGGCTGGGCCGCGGCACCCGGCTACCGCCGGTCGTCTTCACCCAGGAGCAGGCCCTCGGCCTGGTCATGGCCGTGCTCGACGGGCAGCCGGCCGCCATCGACGCCGAGGACCCGGTCGGCGCGGCGCTCAGCAAGGTCATCCGGGCACTCCCCGACGGCGTCGGGCGGCAGGCGGCCGCGCTGCGGGACCACGCCGCGGCCACCCCCGACCGGCACTCGGCCCGCGCCGACCCCGCCACCACGAGCACCCTGGTCGCCGCCGTCGCCGACCGGCGTCGCGTCCTGCTCACCTACCGGGGCGAGAGCGGCGATCAGTGGGACGCCGAGGTCGACCCGTGGGCGGTCGTGGTGCGGTACGGCCGCTGGTACCTGCTGTGCCACTCGCACCGCGCGGACGCGATCCGCACGTACCGCATCGACCGGATCCGTGCCGTGCGGCGGCTGCCGCACGCCGCCGCTCCGCCCGCCGACCTGGATCCGGTCGCCGCGCTCGAGGAGAACCTGGGCAAGGGCTGGCGGTACCCCACCCGCGTGCTGTTCCACGCGCCGCGGGACAAGGTCGCACCCTGGATCCGCCCGCCCATGGGCCGCCTCGACCCGGACGGCGACCGCTGCGTACTCGTCGGCAGCACCCAGAACCCCGCGATGTACGCACAGGAATGGCTGAGCGTCATCCCGTTCGACTTCACCGTGGAAGGTGGCCCCGAACTACGCGGCGCCGTCGCCGCGCTCGCGGCCCGCTTCACCGCGGCGCTCTCAACGCCCTGAATTCCCGGGCGGTACAACCGGACCGGACGAATCCCCGTCTACCTTCTGACACGGATCGGGGGCGGGATGGACGACGGAACCGACGCGGAGTATCTGGCGTACGTCAATGGGCGGGTGACCGCCCTCCGAAGATTCGCCTTCCTGCTGTGCGGGGACGGCCACCAGACGGACGACCTGCTACAGGAGACCTTCACCAAGCTGTACGCGCGCTGGCCCCGGATCTGCCGCGTCGAGAACGTGGACGCCTATGTGCACACGATGATCGTGCGGTCGTTCCTGGACGAGAAGCGGCGCGGGTGGTGGCGGGTAGGGCTGTTCGACTCGGCACCCGACCGGCCGACTCCGGAGCCTGCCGGGTTCGAGGAGCAGACCGTGGTCCGGGCCGCGCTCTCCCAGGTTCCACCGCGCCAGCAGGCCGTTCTCGTGCTGCGTTTCCTTTGCGACAAGCCGGTCGACGAGGTGGCCCAAATTCTCGGCTGCTCGCCGGGCACGGTGAAGAGCCAGACCTCGCACGGCCTTAACAAGTTGCGCCGGATCCTCGGAGACCGGATTCCCGCCACCAACGGCGAAGGAGGTTGGCGATGAACGAGGAAGAGTACGGCCGGCTGCTGCTGCGGTCGCTGGACACCGCGCCGCCGACACCGATGCGGGTGGATTTCGTCAAGGCCATGCGGAACGGCCGGCGGGGCCGCCGGTGGCGAGGCTGGTCGATGGGGGCCGGGATCACCGCGGTGATCGCGACCGCGGCGGCGAGCGGAGCGCTGGTGGCCGGATCACCCGGCGGGAAGCCGATACCGATGCCGGCGCCGCTGCACTCGTCGTTCCAGGTCGACCCGCCGGTCACGCCGTCCGTGCCCCCGGAGCCGTACCACAACACGAAGCCCCCGCCCAACCCGGTGATACGGCCGGAGCCGACCGGCTCGCCCGGCCGCGCACTGCCGCCCGACCCGCCCCTGCCGTCCTCCTGCAAGGTCGAGGGCCTGCCGATCGGGACGGCCAAGTCGGCCGACGTCACCGCCGGCGACCCCACCGGCCGGATCCTGGTCGGCCGGACGGAGCCGGTCGCGCGCGGCGAGCTGGACGTCCTGGTCTGGCGCGACGGCAAACTGATCGATCGGGTCAAGCAGCGCGGCGATCCGGGCACGATGACGGACGTCAACAGGTCAGGCATCGCCGTCGGCGGCAGGTCCGGAGAGTTTCCCAGCGCGCTCTGGTATCAGGAGGGAATGGTGCGGCGGCTGGGCGGCTACGACTACGGAACCGCGATCGCCATCAACGATGCCGGGATGATCGCGGGTACCTACGAGTTCAACGGCCAGACGCGCCCGCAACGCTGGTCATCCCCGACTGCCTACCGCCCAGAGGTGATGCCCCTGATCAACGGGCACACCGGCGGCCGGGCCTGGGACATCGACGAGGCAGGGACGACCCTCGTCACGCTCGACGGCGGCCCCGCGCACGAACAGACCTACCTGTGGTTCGCCGACGGATCGATCCAGAAGATCACTACGCCGCCGTCCCTTGACCCGGCGAAGCGCCAGACGTTCAAGGCGGGCGCCTTCCACTTCGGCTGGGTCTACGGCGAGATGGCGTTCTCCGACAGCGCCACGGGCCTGACCATCGGCCGGCAGACCTATCGGTATGAACCCGCGAGCGGCACCTGGCAGGCGGTGTACGACCCGGCGGGAACCGGGCAGGTTCCCACGCCAACCGATGTTCTCGATCTCGCACGCAGCGAGGCGTCCGTCGTCATCGGCAGGACGGCATACGCGCTGCCGCCGGGGTCCACCAAGAAGGCGGACGTCCTCCTGAACGTGGTCAGCGAGGACGGGCGGGTCGTCGCCGGGGCAACAGGCGGCCAGCCGAACCAGGCAACCGTCTGGCACTGCACATGAGATAGGCGCCTATTGACGGAGCCCGTCTGCCACCTGGCGGGCGGTGATCGCGCGCGGCAGGGTCTCGGGTTGGCCGTCGGCCAGCGGCCGGTCCGCGATGTCGGCCCAGACCTCGGCGAAGGCCTCGAACAGCGACGGCGTGAGGCCCGCCGCGGCCTGCGACCGCGCGATCTCCCGCATCTCGGCGACATAGCGGTGCGCCTTGGTCGCGGCGAGGGCCATCTCGTACGGGGTTCCGAAGCTCTCGCCGAGGTCGGCCATCACCGGCTCAAGGACGCCGTGCTCCGACGCGGAGCGGATCGCCTGCGTCATCAGGCCCATCAGTCCCTTGTAGACCGACGCGGTGGACATCTTCACCGCGCTGGCGGCGCCGATGCGGTCGCCGACCACCACCGGCCTGGCGTGCGTCCAGCGCAGATCCGCGACCTCGGCGGCACGGGGTCCGGAGAGATAGAGCGCCGCTCCGGGCCGTACCGTCGGCGGCGGTCCCGAGATGGAGCCGTCCACGAAGTCGAAGCCCGCGGCGGTGATCACCTCGGCGGCCTCGGCCGCGGTCGCCGGCGAAATGGCGTTGAGGTCCACCACGAGCGGCCGGTCTCGGCGCGCCCCGGCCATCGCGGCGATCTCGGTGGCGGCGTCGACCGCGGCACCCGGCGGCGTGACGACGAGGATCACGTCCGCCTGCGCCACCACGTCCGCCGGCCGGGCGACGACGCGCAGCCCGGCGGCCTGCGCCAGGCGCGCCGTCCGGGCCGACCGGCCCGCCAGCGAGGTGATGACGTCATGCCCGCCCTCGCGCAACGCCCAACCCAGCCCCGAACCCATGTGGCCGGCACCGACCAAGCCAACGATCTCCATCCGAGCAATCTAGCGAACCCATTGCCCAAGACGTGTTTGTGCAGGTCATTGGCAATAGCAGCATTGTCGCACGACAAGGGGCGCACGTAGAATCACGTCATGGCCGAGCACCCGCACCACCACCACGGCGGCGTGTGGCACCGCGTCCGCCATGTGATCACACCGCACTCGCACGACAGCGCGGACAAGGTCGACTCGGCGCTGGAGGCCTCCCGCGACGGCATGCGCGCCCTGTGGATCTCCCTCGCCGTGCTCGGGGTGACCGCCGCGCTCCAGGCGCTGATCGTCGCGTCCTCCGGGTCGGTCGCCCTGCTCGGCGACACCCTGCACAACGTCGCCGACGCGTTGACCGCCGTCCCGCTCGGCATCGCGTTCTGGCTCGGCCGGCGCGCCGCCACCCGCGCGTACACCTACGGCTTCGGCCGGGCCGAGGATCTCGCCGGCATCGTGATCGTGCTGGTCATCGCCGGCTCGGCGATCGCCGCCGGCTGGTTCGCCGTTGGCCGGCTGCTGGAGCCGCGGCCGATGACCCACCTGCCCTGGGTGCTCGCGGCCGGGCTCATCGGCTTCTGCGGCAACGAGCTCGTCGCCCGCTACCGGATCACCGTCGGCCGCCGCATCGGCTCCGCCGCGCTGGTCGCCGACGGCCTTCACGCCCGCACCGACGGCTACACCTCCCTGGCCGTCGTGCTCGCCGCGGCCGGCACCTGGCTCGGCTGGAGCTGGGCCGACCCGGTCGTCGGCCTCGCCATCACCGTCGCCATCGCGTTCGTGCTCAAGGACGCCGCCCGCGAGGTCTACCGCCGGCTCATGGACCGCGTCGACCCGCAGATCGTCGACGGGGCCGAGGCGGCCCTGCGCGCGATACCCGGCGTTCGCGACGTCGGCGCGCTACGGCTGCGCTGGATCGGCCACCGCCTGCACGCCGAAGCAACCGTCGTCGTCGACGCCCAGCTCAGCCTGCTCGCCGCGCACGAGATCGCCGCCGACGCCGAACACCAACTCACCCACCAGGTCCCCCGCCTGACGGGCGCCACCGTCCACGTCGACCCGGACAGCCACCCCGGCGGCCAGCACCACTCGGGCCTGTCCCACGCCCGCCGCGACCGCCTCGCTCACTCCGGAGCCTGAACCTGCGGTACAGCGCCCAGTCCCGCGGGTATAGCGCCAACCATGCACCCGCAACCCCCGCTTCGCACCACCCACGTCGCCGGAAACCCCACGGCGATGCTCATGTTCGACCGGTGGGGCCAGTTCGGCCGCCCCGTCCTGCTGCTGCACGGGCTGCTGTTCGACCGCACCATGTGGTGGCCGGCCGCGGCAGCGCTCGCCGGCCCCCGGTGCACCGTCGTCGCCCCCGACCTGCCCGGCCACGGCCAGTCACCGCCCCGCGACGACTGCCGCGTCGAGGACCTCGCCGCCCAGCTCGCCGTGCTCGTGCACCAGCTCGGGCTGCACCGGGCCCCGATCGTCGTCGGGCACGCCAGCGCGTCCCGGCTGGCCGCCGCGTTCGCCGCCGGCCACGCCACCCACGACCTGGTCACCGTCGACGAGCCGCCCGTCGACGCCACGGACGTCGAGGACCTGATCGCGGCGGCCCGGCCCGGCGACGTCCCCGAGCACTACCAGCCGTACGCCCGGCCGCGCACCGATCCGGCTTTGCTGTGCGCGTACGGAAGCTGGCTGCACCAGCCACCCGCCCGCCGCAACCAACCCGCCCTGGCCGGCCGGGCCGGAGGCCGGCCGCCGGCCGGGCCGTTCGCCCACCTCACCGACCCGGACGCCTTCGCCGCGCAGCTGCGTGAGCTGCTCTGACGATGGCCACTTAGTCGGGGCAGATCGGAGGCTGCGCCTTCTGCGGGTGGAACGTCTCGTGGCGGGCCAGCATGGCGACGAACTCGTCGATCTTTCGCTCGCGGGTCTGCGGCCGTTTGGCGGCATTGAGGCGGTAGATAAGAGCGAACCGGTTGGCCTTGGTGAGTACGTCGAACATGGCTTGGGCGGCCGGGACGACGGCGATGGCGGCGAGGAGGTCGGCCGGCACCTCGGCTTCCGACGACGGGGCGTAGGCCTTGGCCCACCGCCCGTCCGCCTTCGCGGCGTCCACCGCGGCGCGGCCCGCGGGCAGCATCAGACCCTGTACTTCCAGCCGGGCCACGTGGGCGACGTTGCGTTGTGACCAGATGCTGCGGGGTCTACGAGGGGTGTACCGGATCCAAGAGGACTCCTGATCCCGTTTCCGGGCCTGCCCGTCGATCCAGCCGAAGCACAGGGCCTCGTCGACCGCCTGCTGCCAGGTCAGCGTGGTGACCGTGCCACCCTTCTTGGTCAGGGCCAGCCAGACGCCGGGCGACGTGGCGTGGTTGGCCGACAACCACGCGCGCAGCGCCTCGGCGCCCGCGACGATCAACTCATCCAGCTCCACGCTCGCCATGACGGCAGGCTAACCGACCCGACATGGCCGCAGCCTCTGCCTGTCCGCCATCCGTCGCACTAGATCATCAGCCGCTAGGGCGACCTCGTGTCGTGGCCAGGATCGTTGGTTCGGACGAGGTCAACATCCGTGGCCCCACCCCCTGCGCGCGGTGCCGAATGAGATCGCGATGGCGTTGACGAGTGACGGGGACGGCCTGGAATGAGCAGCCACCAATGACCAAGCGGGGTGTCGGCGCGACGCTTGCGATCGTGCTGTTGTGCTGCGGCGGGGGCTGCTCTCACTCGACGACGAAGACGAGGACGATGCGAGCGGGACCCCGTACCGGTCGCGGGTCCTGACGACCGACATCGCCGTACCGGTCGCGTCCGAGCCCACCACGGAGCCGGTCCCCTCCGAGAGCAGCGAGCCGCAGGACACCGCGACACCCGAGAGTCACGTACGAGCCCAGGTGCCGCTACGACCACACGTACAAGTGGACCGACACCGACGACCCGGGCGGCCCGAGCACCCCAGACCAGGAGAGGCGACTACCGCTGCTGATGACCCTTGCCTCTTCGGATGAGTACTACGTCGTATCGGTGCCGTACCCTCCGTACCAAGATTCATGATCTTCTGTACGGGGGCTGCTGTGCGTGTCATCTCTTCCTGCCTGATCGCGACGCTGGCGATAGCGGGGATATCCACTCCCGCCGCCGCGGCGGACGCCGACCCGGTCCGCCTCGACGTCGGCCTCACCGGCCTCGCCGACCCTGCCGCGGTGGTCGCCGCACTCGGCGACGACGTGCTGGACAGCGACCCGGTGCCGGGCCTGGACGCCATCACCGTCGACGTGCCGGCCGACCGCAGCGCCGCGGTCCGCGCCGCGCTCACGGCACGGACCGATGTTCGGTACGCGGAGATCGGCGGCCTGGTCCTGCCCTATTCCGACCCGTACGACCAGGCGAACCTGGCCCGGCTGAACACGATGTCGATCCCGGACGCCTGGGAGGTGACGACCGGCAGCGAGGACATCGTCGTCGCGATGGTCGACAGCGGGGTGACTCCGAACGCGGACCTCGGCGCCGACCGGCTCACCGCCGGCTACGACTTCGTCGACGGCGACGCCGATCCGGCGGACGGCGGCATCCACGGCACGCTCCTGGCGAACGTCATCGCGGCGCCAGCGAACGGTGTCGGGTCGACCGGCATCTGCCCGCGCTGCCGGATCATGCCGGTCCGGGTGCTGCGGACTCCGGAGAGCGGCACCGCCACGGGTTCGACCGCGAACCTCGCGGCCGGCATCGTCTGGGCGGCCGACCACGGCGCGCAGATCATCAACCTGTCGCTGGGCACCATGGCCGACAGCCAATTGCTGCGGGACGCGGTCCAACACGCGTTCCGGAAGAACGCGCTCGTGGTCGGCGCCGCGGGCAACGACTTCGGCTCCGCCCGGCACTACCCTGCGGCCATCGACGACGTCCTGGCCGTGAGCGAGGTCGGCGGAACCACCCGGAACGGCCCGACCGACCGCTGGATCGACGTTCGGGCGTACAACGGCATCCGCGCGATGGACCCGCAGGGCAGGCCGCTCGTATACGGTCACTCCTCCGCGGCGGCAGCCGCGACTTCCGGCATCGCGGCGCTGGTGCTGGCGGCGAACCCGACCTTCTCTCCCGCCGAGATCAGGCAAGCCATCGCCGACTCGGCGAAGCTCCTCTCGAAGACGCAGTACTCCTACGAGCCTCGCGTCGTGGACGCCCTCGGCGCCGTGACCGGTGTGGATCGGTCCGACCATGAGCCACCCAGGTTCGGCTCGTTCGGTGTGGCAGACGGCCAACTGGTCGGCTCGAACGGTTTCCTGATCGAACCCGCCATCACCGACAATGTCGCCGTCGCCCGGGTCGAATTCCTCCTCGACGGCAAGGTCGTCCAGACAACGGAGCGCGCCGACATCCTCGGGCCGATCTTCAACACCCGGGTGTCCCCGGCACTCAACTTCGTCGGTGAGGTCGAGTTCGCCGTCCGGGCATACGACCACAGCGGCAACGTGGCCACCAAGCAGGCGACGCTGCGGTTCGACGGTCGCGCGCCGCGCGGCTCCATCGTCTCGCCGGCGCCGGGAACCCGGACCCGTGGCCCGGTGGAGGTGGTCTTCTCCTCGCCGGACAAGGACCTGGACTACGTCCACCTCAACGGCGCGCCCATGACCCCGGTGCCCGGCACGGACCTGTGGAAGGCACAGGTGACCCTGACGCAGTCCTCGGACATCATCGTCTTCGCCGCGGACGAGGCCTGGAACAACTCCGAGTGGCGGGTATCGGTCGTGGTGGACACCGCCGGCCCGACGACGACCGCGGTCAACCCGGCGGCGAACACGCGAGTGCGCGGCACCTTCACCAGCACCCTGAGCGGCGCCGCGGATCCCGCCAGCATCGCAAAGGCCGAGCTCTGGGCGAACGACAAGTTCGTCGGGCAGGACACCGCCGCGCCGTACTCCCTGAAGGTCAGCACCGGGACCTTCTCCGGGAACGTCAAGCTGATCTGGAGGCTGACGGACAAGCTCGGCAACACCCGCTACCACACCCGTACCGTCATCGCGGACAACAAGGCCCCGACGGTGTCGATCACAAAGGCGCCGAAGAACAAGGCCAAGGTCACCGGCACGGTCAAGGTCTACGTCAAGGCCTCCGACGCCAGCGGCATCGCCCGGGTCGAGCTGATCGTCAACGGCAAGGTCGTGGCCAAGGACACCAAGTCCGCGTACGTGCTGAGCGTCAACTCGAAGAAGCAGCCGAAGACGATGAAGGTGACGGTCCGGGCGTACGACAAGCTCGGAAACCTCAAGTACACGGGAACCCGCACCTGGTACCGAAAGTAAGACACCGGCCGCAGCGGCATCTGGCGCGCGGTCACCGTCTACGGCCTCGGTTCTGTCTCGCGGGTCATGCCCGGCTGGGCTGCCGACGCCGGCAGCTGATTCCTGCTAGCCGACCTGCACCGGGCTGCTCTGGTCGGTGGTCGAGCCGATGCCCAACTGCCCGGAGTAGTTGGCGCCCCAGCAGTACAGGTCGCCGCCGCGGATGCCGCAGGTGTGGGCGTCGCCGGCGGCCAGGGCGGTCCACTGCCCGTCAAACACGCTGGCCGGACGGGTCCGATTGACCGTGTCCCCCAGACCGAGCTGGCCGTACTGGTTGCGGCCCCAACACAGCCGTAGATCGTCGATCATGCCGCAGGTGTGCGATGTCCCCGTCGTCACCGTGTCCCAGCCCGTGTCCAGGACCGGGGTCGGAAGCCGACGGCGTCGTCCGTCCCCCACGCCGAGCTGGCCATACGTGTTCCCGCCCCAGCAGAACAGGCGGTCCCCGTCGGCGACTTCACAGAAGTGGTCCTCGCGGCCGGCAAGCAGGCCCACGGCCGGGTCGGCGGTACCCACCCGCAGGGTCGGGACCGCCCGGTCGACCTCGTCGTCGAGGCCGAGCTGACCGACGCTGTTCGCACCCCAGCAGTACCGGCGCCCGCCGCGTTGTGTCGCGCAGGTGGACTGGTTGGCGGCGACGACCGACGTCCAGATGTTCGCCATGCCGACCCGTACCGGCTCCAGCGTCAGCCACGTGCCCGAGACTCCGAGCTCGCCCCGGCCGTTGTCGCCCCAGCACCAGAGGGCACGGGTGACGTCGATCCCGCAGGTGTGCGTCAATCCGGCGGAGAGCTGCGTCCAGAGGTGATCGCCGGCGACCCGCTCCGGCGACTCGTGCGTGGACTCGCTCCGGTGCCCGACCCCGAGCTGACCGTAGTCAGGTAGGCCCCAGCACAGCGCAATGCCGGTGGTCTTTACCCCGCAAGCGAAGTAGTAGCCGATGGTGATCGATGCCCAGTCGCGGTCGAGGCCGACCTGTGTCGGGGTCGACCGGTCCAGCGAATCGCCCTGCCCGAGCGTGCCGAAGCCGTTGTAACCCCAGCACCACAGCGTCCCGGCATTCTTCACACCGCAGGAGACGCTCTCGCTGGCGGCGACCGAGCGCCAGCCGCTGACCGCGTGCGCAGCCCCTGGCGACAGGCCGACGGCGCCGAGCGCCCCGGCCAGGATCGCGGTCAGCAGCAGCCCGAGGCGGCGACGCCCGGATCGCCGGGACGACGGAGCTGAGTCGACGCGCACGGGTGCTCCATTCGCGGGCGGCAGCGGGCCGGAAGCCCGGCGCAGCACAGCAAGCCTAGGGCCCGCACGCCACCGACCGACCCTTGTGGACAGCTTCTGACACGACCCGCGTGATGATCGCGTCGACCGCTTCCCACGAGCAGCGCAGCAGCCGGGCGATGCTCCGCACAGTCGCCTCATCCCCGATCAGGTTGCTGCTGCAGTGTTCGTGGGCCGTACGAGGGCGAGCCCACTCCCGATGTCCGGGAGTGGGCTCGCCGCGCTTCGCTGCCTTGCTTGTCAGCCGACCTTGCCGATCGATACGGTGCCGCGGCCGACGATTGCGCCTTCGTCCGTGAGCAGCGTCATCTCGCCGAACAGGCTGCGCCCCGCCACCGGTACCGTCGCCGCGGTCACCGTGCCGGTGACCGGTCCGGTGGCACCGTTCGCGAGGGTGAGCACCGTGGTCGGCACGGTCATCGCGCCCAGCGCGGGGCTCAGGAACACGTCCCGGTAGTCGTACTGGGTGCTGCCCGAAGGCACCGCGTAGCCATCGATCTTGACGGTGTAGGTGCCGGCCGCCGGGTTCGGGATCGACACAGATTCCTCGGAGTCGCCGTCCGCCGACTGTCCGACCCGCGTGGTGCCGAGGTAGACCGAGAGGTCGAGGTCGGCTGCCGCGTCGCTGACGTTGCCGATGGCCACGTCGAGTCGCTGCGCGCCGGCCGGCACCTCCACGGTGTATTCCTGGCCGGTACCGTCCGCGATGGTCGGCCGCTCGGTAAGGGCACTACCCAGCGCGCCTCCGGTTGCGGTGAGGTTGAGCGGGCCGAAGTTGTTCTTGACCGACCAGGTGACCGGCGTCGCCGTACCGGCCGTGACGCTGGGCAGTTCGACCGTCGCCGGGTTCACCGTCACGCCCTGCACCTTGGCGATGAGCTCGTACGGGTTGTGCAGCATCGGCGAGGTCCGCCGCGACTCGACCTCGAGCTCCCAGACACCCGGCATGGGGTTCTCGTACGCCCGCTCCTGCGGCTTGCAGGCGGCCGCGTCGGAGAAGTTGCTGTAGCAGGCCAGGCTGGAGGTGCTCTCGACCGGGACACCCCACGGGTTGATCGCGATCCAGCGGGTCTGCGAGCCGGTCGCGATCCCCGACAGGTCCACCTGCAGCGCGGTCGCGCCCTCCGGCACGGTGATGAAGTACGACGTCGACGAGTTGCGGTCGACGGTGGCCTCGGCGTCGATCTCGTACGCGGGCTTCGCCGGCTCGGCGCCGGTGACGACCGTGTTGAGCACCTCGAAGTCGGTGACCGAGGTCAGCGGGTCATCGACCTCGATGATCGCGCTGTTCAGGCCCGGGCCCGGCGTGACCAGCACGGGCACGGTCACCGTCTTGTCCAGCGGCAGCAGGACCAGCGGCTGGACGTGGAATGCCCGCTTGTCGCCGACCACGGAGAGCCGGTGCAGCACGGCGGCCTTGGCTCCCGACGTACGGGTGAGCTTGAGGTTGTAGGTCTTGAACTGACCGGCCTTGAGGCCGCCCTTGCCGGCCGCGCACCGGTTGTGGATGCCGACGCCCTGCCCCGGAGTCGCGAAGCCGTCGGAGAACGGGGTGCAGACCGGCGCGGACGAGGTGTAGGTGCGCGCCTCGACCTTGCGGGCCAGCAGCGACCAGGCGCCGTTGACGTCCATCAGTCCGTTGCCCTGCGCGGCGACCGAAACATCTTTGATCTTGTTCGCGGAGGTGTAGAGCGCTCGCCGCAGCTGGGCCGGGGTGATGCCGCGGTCGGTCGCCTTGGCCGCCGACAGCAGCAGGGCCGCACCGCCGGTGGCCTGGGGGGAGGCCATCGACGTGCCGTTCGCCATCTGGTAGCCGATCGGCAGCGTGTAGCCGGCCTCCGGGACACTCGACTCGTTCAGCCAGGTGTTGACCGTGGAGATCGCCGAACCCGGTGCGGTGAGGTTGGGCTTGAAGCCGCCGTCCTCGCGCGGACCCCGGGAGGAGAAGTTGAAGAGTGCGTTCTCCTTCTTCACGACCGAGCCGTAGTTGGCGAGCCAGGTGTCCTTGCTGACGCTGGCCGCCACGCTGACGACGTCGGTGGCGACCGACGGGTCGCCGACCGTGTTGACACCCGGGCCGGAGTTGCCGGCCGAGATGAACAGCTGCACGCCGTAGTCCTTGATCAGCTTGTCGTAGAGCTGGGCGCGGGCGTTGTTGCCGTCGTTCTGCGCGGGCAGGCCGCCGATCGAGACGTTCACGACGTCGACGTGCCGGTTGACGACCAGGTCGACCATGCCGGTGGTCAGTGCGGCCGCGGTGCAGCCGCCGCCCCAGGAACAGGCCCGGGCAGAAACGATCTTCGCGCCGGGCGCCTGTCCGTCGAAGTCGCGGTTGCCGAGCATGTCGTTGGCGGCGGTGATGCCGGCGACGTGCGAACCGTGCAGACCCTCGGGGATGCCGATGTTGATGTAGTCGACCGTGCCGATACCCAGCGGCGACGCGTCGACGTCCTCGCGGTACTCGACGACGAACGGCATGCTCTCGACGACCGGGGTGGCCTGATTGTCGGTGCCGAAGTGGCCGACGTCGTACTTCTCCCGGTACGGCCGCATCACAGCGTCGTCGGTGAAGTCGCGGTTCTGGTTGGCGTCCACGCGGATGTCGTGGCTGGTCGGGTCGTAGAGGACGCCCCACACGTCGGTGGTGTCCCCGTCGCGGTTGACGTCGCCCTTGGCCTCATCGCCGGCGGTGATGGCCTCGGTGAAACGGTTGACCTTCCAGGTGCCGGCCGGAGCCGTCCAGCTCTGGTTGAGGTAGCTGAACGCGGGGCCGGTCACCTCGGTGACCATCGCCCGCCAGGAGCCGTCGCCCTCGGTCACCGGGTCGGTCGCGGTGACCCAGTCGACGATCTTGCGCTCGCCCGTCGTGGTCCGCTGCAGCGCCGGGTGGTCCAGGTCGACGCCGGAGTCCATGATGCCGATCGTGACGCCCCGCCCGTCCCAGGTCGGGTGCTTCCGCTTGAACTGCACGGAGCCGATCTCGTCCGTCGGCATGTACGGGTTCGCGGCCGGGGTACTCGCGCCTGGGCCGGACAGCGTGCCGCCCTGGGCCACGCCCTTGGCGCCACCTCCGGTGAGCTCGGGGTCCGGCAGCTGAATCGTCTCGTCGAGGTCCACCGCGGACACGCCCGGAAGCTTCGCCGTCTTGACGACCTTGGCGGTCGGCACCGTGGCCAGCACGTAGCCGACCTTGTCGTAGCGCTGGGCGACCGTTCCGCCGAGCTTGTCGACCGCGGCGGCGACGTCAGACGCCTCGCCCTGCTCGGTCGAGATGATCAGGGTGACGCTGCGTGCGCCGCTGCTCTGCGCCTCAGCGAGCAGCTCGGCGTCGTGCGAGTCGAGGCCGTCTGCCGGCGCGTCCTTGGGAGTGGCCGCCTCGGCGACGGGGGCCGGGGCGGGTGCGGCGTTCGCGGGGGTGGGGCCGCTCAGCGTCGCTGCGCCGACGGCCACGCCCGAGGCGAGCAAGGCCGCGAGGGTCCGCCGGCGCCGAGAAGATTGTTGTCTCACGTACGGGTCCTCCGAGGAGATGGGCGCCCGGGGGTACGGGCACATCTCCGCGGATCATGGGGTTTCACGCCCCTCGATGTCACTACGCTGAGACGGTTCGTGACGAGCACGTGACATTCAATGATACGCATGAATGATAGATATCGACGGGAAGAACTACGGCACCAGACCTGTCACGCCACAGAAAATCCTGAACTTAAGCGGTTGATCAAGGCCGAGGATCACGCCATCGGACCATCCCGTCGCGACGGCACCGTGCCGGATCCCTCGACAGGATTCGATGATCCAAATTGAGGGCCGGCCACACTCGGGGTGTCCTCGTATCTGGTGGCCGCTCTGCTCGGTGCAGTCCCCGCCTCCCGGTAGCCACGGCTTGCCGGATCCCGCCACGACCCACTCGCAAGCCGTCCCGCGCGGGCCCGCCGCGGCGACGCCTCGGCCGGCTGCGAAATACTTCGCCATCAAGGTGGCGTAAGGACCTACGCCCCACCGATGTACGTCGATTAGACGCTGCTCTATTTTTGCAGGTCAAGAGCATATTATTGTGGGCCGCCGGGGATTCGAACCCCGAACCTAAGGATTAAAAGTCCTCAGCTCTGCCATTGAGCTAGCAGCCCGCGCGCATCAGATTACCTGACGAGATCGGCTAGGGCCGGGCAGCGGCGTGCGCCTTGGCGGTGCCAACACCTGTGGTCTCGACCTGCACCGACTGAACCCCGACAGGCGGCTCAGCTCGTGCCCAGGGCGATTAGCCTGGCGGCCGGCCTCGGGACCACGGATTGATCGGCAGGGCTAGCACGTCGTCGCGACCGTTTCGGCCGCCACGCTCGACGCCGGTGTCGGCATGCTCCTGCCGCTGGCGACCTACGCCGCCGCCGGCATCTGGCTCGCGGCCATCGATCTCCATGTACAACGCCTGCCAAGCAAGGCCATCGCAGCTGCTGCCGCCGGCTGGGGGTCGCTGATCGCCGCCGCAGCGGTGGCGAGCGGCCAGCCGGGGCTCGCGGCAACCGCCGGAGTCTCGGCGGTGGTACTGGGGCTGGCCCAGCTGGCCCTGGCGCTGCTCGCACCCAGACAACTCGGGATGGGCGATGTTCGCCTGGCAGCCCTGTGTGGCCTCCTGCTCGGCACGCACGGATGGGCAACGGTCGCTCTCGGCGCCGCCCTGCCGTGGTTGCTGGGTGGATGTGTTCGTGAGTTCGTTCTGTCGCACCGAGTGTGACCGGTCCCGTCGACCGTCTCGCGTACTTACCACCTGCCGGTGCCGGTGCCGACGCCGAACCCGGCGGCGAGACGGGTGCAGGTGTCACCGTTCGTCACCGGCGGCTGCGTGACCGGCCGATGCGTTCGGCGCCGCCACCGGAGCGTTCCAGGTACAGCCGCGACGCGGCCGCCACGCGTTCCGGCGGCTTCGCCAGTTGCCCGCTGTCGAGGACGACGGCGTAGTCGTTGTTCTCCAGCCAGACGGTCACGGTCTTGCGCACCGGCTCGGGGATCGTCGCCAGGGTCGCTTCGAGGCGCTTTCGGCGTAGCTTCCACGCGACCCCCGTGCTCTTCTCGCCGTACTGACGGGACACCGTCCGGTCGCCCTCGTCCGTCAGGTCGCAGGACGCGATGGCCGACCACGGGATCGTCCACCCCAGTCTGTGGAACGTCACCCCGCTGCCGTCGATGCGCAGCGGGGGCTGGGCCAGGCGCCGGTACCGCCGGTACGCCCGCCACGCCAGCCCGGCCGCTGCCGCCGCGAGGAGGACCGCGGCACCGAAGTGCCCCCCGGTCAGCTCGATCGCGGCAGGGCCCACGACGGCCAGCAGCAGGTAGCCGGGGACGGCGTATCGGGCGGCGAACGACCGACCCACCTCGAGCGGCTGCGCCGTCCCCGCCTGGTCGAGCAGCACCCTGCGCCCGTTGACCGGGCCGAGCATGCGATGCCACCCCTCCCAACGGCGCTGGGCGTACGCCTCGCCCACCATGACCGCCACCATCGGGAGCAGGCCCAGGACGGCGACCGGGAATGGCCAGTCGTTGGCGAGGGGGACCAGGAACACGGCGAACGCCACGACGAGGCCGATGCTCACGCGCATCACGATCAGGCGCGGCGCGTACCGGCCCCACGCCATCGCCGCCAGGCGCACGCCTGCGGCGGAGTGCGCCCGGCCCTGCTTCGCCCGATCGACCGCTTCGAGTCGTGTCCGGCGGGGCAGCGCCATCCAGGCCTGACGGGGATTCACGTCGGCCACGGTAACAACGGCCCGCTTGCCCTTCGGGTGGTCGTTCACTCAGTCGCGCAGCAGTTCCAGAACCGCGTCCCGGCCGCCGGTCGACCCGTCTGGGCATCACCGGCAACTGCCAGGCTCGGGCATCTGCACCTTGACCGTCTGTCCGCTTCGGATGCCGCAGATCAGCAGGTACAGCAAGAGACTCAACTCGCCGATCGAGGTCGGCAGCTCCACCAGATGACGGATCAGAGCCGGCGCGTCCGGCAGCCCGAACGCGAGGACCGGGTCGGCCACCCACGCGACACTCGCGACGATCGCCAGCACCCCGAGCCACGTCGGCAGCAGCGGTGAGCGGCACGCGAGGAAGCCCATCGGCAGCAGCCACAGCCCGAAGAAGACGCCACCCAGGACGTACCCATGCTGGTGCAGGTCGAGCAGCAGCAGGACCAGCTCGGGGGAATGCCCGGGCCGGGTCGCGGCGAGCAGGGCGCCGACGTGGAAGGTGAGGTTCACCAGGATCGAGCCGGCGCCGACGGAGACGAACACCAGCAGCGCCGTCGCGGCCCGTTCATGTACGTGGTGCAGCAGCCGGTGCAGCACCAGCCCGAGCAGCACGAAAACGGTCGCCATCAGGATGTCGGCGACGATGCCGAGCCGAAAAAGCGTCTCGTGCCCGACGATGTTCGCCGTCGTACGTACGGCGTCGCCCTCGACGAGCACGCTGCCACGTGCCTGGAGCTGTGCCCATCCGCCAAGGGGCTGCGAGGGCCAGGTAGAGCAGGCCGGCGATCCGCGCGAGGAGCCGCGGGTTCTCAGTGATGGATGTGTGGGTCATGTCCGCTGACTCTCCGGCCCGGCACGGCAGGACGCCTCCGCCCGAGGTCTCCGCCGCCTCCACCCCTGGGTGGAGACGCCGCGCCCGGCAGCTCTCTACGCTGGCCTATGCTTCCGCCCCCACCCACCTGGACCAGGATCGGGCAGTACGCGCTCGCGGTCGCCGCCGGGGCCGCGGGTTGGATCGCACACGCCGCCGACCGGCTCTCCAGTCCGCTGGCCCCGGCCACCGAGGACCTGGTCGGCGCGCTGCTTGTCGTCGATCTGCTGCTCGGTGCGGCGATGCTGGCCCTGTTGCCGCTGCGCCTCCGCCATCCCCTGGCGGTCGCGTGCGTGTCGACGGCGGTGGCCGTGTTCTCCGCGTCCAGTGTCGGCGCGACGGCGATCGCGGTGGGCGCGATGGCGACCCGCCGCCGACGCGAGTGGGCCGCCTTGGTGGCGGCCGTCGCCGTCGCCGCCGGAATCACCGCCGAGCTGGTCGGCCCGGGCTTCTCCCCCGGCACGATCGTCCTGCTGCTGGCATTCGTCGTGGTGTGCCTTGCCACCGGCTCCTACCTCGGTGTCCGCCGCGACCTGGTCGTCTCGCTACACGAACGGGCCATGACGGCGGAGCGCGAGCAGGCGCTCGCGGCCGGCGCGGCCCGCGACGCGGAACGGACCCGGATCGCCCGCGAGATGCACGACGTTCTGGCTCACCGGATCTCGCTTGTCGCGCTGCATGCCGGCGCCCTGACCTACCGCGGCGACCTCACCCGCACCGAGACCGTCGGCACCGCCGAGATCATCCAGAGCAACGCCCAGCTCGCCCTCGCCGAGCTGCGCGAGGTCCTCGGTGTGCTCCGCGCGGGTGACGCCGCAGCCGTCGACAGCCTGGTCGAGCCGCCCCAGCCGACCCTCGCCGAGCTGCCGGCCCTACTCGCCGACGCCCGGGAAGCCGGCTCGGAGGTCCGGCTGAACAGTGACGTCGTGATGCAGGACCTGCCGGAGACGTTGTCCCGCACCGCTTTCCGGATCGTGCAGGAGGCCCTGACGAACGCCCGCCGGCACGCACCCGGCGCACCCGTGACCGTCCGCCTGGCCCATCCTCGTGCCGCCGGCGCCGGACCGCCCGCTGCCACGGGCCGCCGCGGCCACCTGGAGCTGGAGGTCAGCAATCGGGCGCCGGCAACACCCGCGCCCCGGGTGGCGCCGCCCGGAGTCGGGCTCGCCGGCTTGGCGGAACGCGCCGAGATGGCCGGTGGCACGCTGACCGCGGGTCAACGCCCCGACGGGATGTTCCTGGTCAAGGCGAGGTTGCCGTGGCCGGCGTGAGCCCGCTGCGCGTGGTCGTCGCCGACGACGACGCCCTCGTCCGGTCCGGCCTACGGATGATCCTCGGCGGTGCGCCCGACATCATCGTCGTCGGGGAGGCCGCCGACGGACGGGAGGCGGTCGACGTGGTGACCCAGCAGGTCCCCGACGTCGTGCTGATGGACATCCGGATGCCGCGCACCGACGGCCTGACCGCGACCCGGCGGCTGCGGGAACGCGGATCCCCCGCGCGCATCATGGTCCTCACCACGTTCGACACCGACGAGCTCGTCGTCGCCGCGCTGCGTACCGGCGCGGCGGGCTTCCTGCTCAAGGACACCACGCCGGCGGATCTGGTCACCGCCGTCCGCCGGGCCGCGCGAGGCGAACCGATGCTCTCCCCGAGCATCACGACGAAGCTGATCGCCGCCGTCACCCGCGACAGCGGCGACACTCGCCGTCGCGTCGCGAAGGCGCTCGTCGCCCGCTTGACCGGCCGCGAGTACGAGGTCGCCGTCGCGGTCAGCGAGGGCCTCACCAACGCCGAGATCGCCCACGCCCTACACATGGGCGTCGCCACGGTGAAGACCCACATCGGCAGCGTGTTCGCCAAGCTGGAGGTCACCAACCGGGTCCAGGTCGCCCGCCACGTGCACGACGCAGGACATTGAGCCATAGCCAAATCATCGTCCGATCGAACGATCTTGAGTCGAAGATCAACTCGGCGCCCTATCGACACTCATGTCTGGCAACTCTTGATAGGTGACGCGGCGCCAAAAACGGCGCATCCCGGTCAGGACCGCATGGCGTACCAGGGTGCTTGTCCACCTGTACCGGTCCGTGCCGAGCCGACTGGACATGGATGACCGCCTACAACGCCGAATGAGCCCACAGCGACGCCGGCGGGCCGCTGGCAATCCGCCTCGCCTTGACCTACAGCGATCCGATTCCTCAGGTCGGGCTCCTGCCGTCCGATGACTGGCGTTTGAGTAGCCCTCAAGGCGAAGGAGCGACGTGACGCAAGCGCGGCCGCGGACACTCGGCGCGATTCCGACGACCGACGTCGTCCCGCTCTGGGTGGGCGCGCCGACCCTGTTCCTCACGGTTTGGGCACTAGCGGTGTGGGGCGAACAGCACGGTGCCGTCCGCGGAGCGCCGCTGCTGCTGGCGACGCTGGCCACCCTGTTCGGCGCGTCCGGCAGCGAACGGTTCCAGCGGCGGCTCGGCGGCGGCTATCTGCACAACCGGGTCGAACTTCGGTTGCTGTACGGCACCGTCCTGCTCGGCGTTGTATTGGCCCTGGCCGGCTGGGGCTTCCTACTGCCCGCCGCCGTGATCCTGATCGGCACCCTCCACATCGGCTGGTCCGGCTCCCACGCCTGGCGCTCAGCAACCATGATCACCGTGCTGGCGACCGTTGCGATCCAGGCCGCCGTCCAACTCGGCGTCGTACCGTCGGTGGTGGCCGCGGCCCACTCGCACGTCGCCGCCGCCATTCTTCTGCTCCTGGGCGGTTTCGGGCTGAGCAACCTCGGACTCAGCGCTGCCCGGGCCGAACGGGCCGGGCGCACCCTGGAACGCGCCGAGGAACGCTACCGGGCATTGGTGCAGGGCTCCTCGGACGTGTTCGCCGTCATCGACGCCGGCGGCCGGCTCACCCACGTCAGCGCCGCCGTGCGACAGGTCAGCGGCTGGGACGCCGACGACCTGCTGAACACCGCCTATCTCGGCCTGTTCCACCCGGACGACCAGGAGCAGGCCCGCGCCGCCTTGGCCGAAGTCGCCGACGCCGGCGCCGGCAGCCAGGCTCGCCTTGAACTGCGAGTCGCGCACCGCGACGGCACCTGGCACTGGCACGAGGTCACCTTGCGTAACGCCCTCGACCACGCGGCCGTACGTGGCATCGTGGCGAACCAGCGCGACATCAGCGACCGGCGCGCCCAGCAGACCCGGCTCGCCCACGCCGCGGCGCACGATCCGCTGACCAGCCTGCCGAACCGCGCGGAGGTGCTGCGGGTGCTGGAATCGGCGCTCCGGGACGCCCCGGCCGGGGACTCCGTGGCTCTGTTCTTCATCGACCTGGACGGCTTCAAAGCCGTCAACGACGACTACGGCCACGCCGCCGGCGACGCGCTCCTGGTGGCCGCCGCCCAACGGCTGCGGGCCGGCCTGCGGGATCAGGACCTACTGGGCCGGCTCGGCGGAGACGAATTCGCCGCCATCCTGACCGGTGTCGTCGATGTGGCGGACGCCCGGACCCGGGCCGGGCAGCTCATGGCGGACATGAGTCTGCCCTTCAACCTGCCGGAACAGCTCGTGAACATCGGCGCCAGCATCGGCGTCGCCGTCGGCGGCCACGACACCGGCGCGGACGACCTGATGGCCGCCGCGGACACCAGGATGTACGAGGTCAAACGGCACAACCGCGGTAGGCACCGGCACGCCGCGCCGACTGCCTACTGATCCGTAAGACAAAGACTCAGTCATCGGGGGTCTCAAGCGCCGTTCCAGCTCGGCACCCGAACTACATCGAGCTGACCTCCCGACACCGACTCCCGATAGTCGATTTCATCAGGAAGTCCAGTTGGGAAGCGGCCGAAGATCATCGTCATCGGCAGGCGCAGCAGAACCTCCGTGATCGCGCAGATCCCGGTGAGGCGCCGAACCTGGGCGCCGCCGGGTGGGACGGCACGACCGGCCCACCGCGGCCGGGACTGAACAACTGGCGAAGGATTGGCGGCTACGGCGCAGGCAGCTGGGCGCGATACCTACGCGTCCGCCGTGAACGGTCCGTTGCCCGCCGGGCGGTGATTCAGTGTCCGATTGGTGCTGGCGCTGGACCGTCCCATTCTGCGATGAGCAGGGTGGCGTCGTCCTGTAGCTGGTCTTGCTGGTGTTCGAGGATGGCGTGCACCAGTCGTCGGGTGGTCTCCGGCGGCGGCAGCTGGTCGGCTGCGGCGCGGGTCGCGAACGCGATGAGCCGCTCGATGCCGAACTCTTCGCCGTCGACGGAGCGAGCCTCGATGATTCCGTCGGTATAGAGCAGGAGCCGGTCGCCGGGTTCCAGTACCTCCTGCACGACCACGGGTGGCCGGCGGTTGCCGAGGGCGACGGGGAGCGCGGTCGGGGTGGGTAGCACCTTGACCACCTGGCCCTGCCGGATGACGATGCCGCCTGGGTGCCCGGCCGAGATGACCCGCAGGACTCCGGTGCGCTGGTGGAGTTCGGCGAGCACCGCGGTGATCATCCCGGCCCGGTCGTAGTCGCGTACCGCGTTGTCGATGTGGTGGTAGGTCGCTACCAGGTCCATACCGCTTCGGCGGGCGTTGCGGTATCCGGCCAGCGCGATGGATGCGAGCACGACCGAGTGCATACCGCCGGCGGAGCCGTGCCCGACGGCGTCGAACAGGGCGAGGTGGGCGATGTCGCCGTTGACGGCATAGTCGAACGCGTCGCCACCGACGTCGTAGGCGGGCTCGAGGATGCCGCTGATGACCAAATGCCCGGTGGAGAACGTCAGCGGTGGCAGCTGGGTGCGCAGCATCTCGGCCGCGAGCTGCATCGGTTCGCGGCGCCGCGCGCGTTCGAGGGTGTCGCTGTAGAGACTACGGGTGACCACCATCTCGGCCAGCAGCGACGCCACCGCGATGCAGTCGTCGACGGCGTCGTCCGGTAGCGGTGTGTCGGATACGACCTCGAGAACGCCCAGCCGTTCGCTGCCGTTGAGCAGCGGGAGCCAGAGCCGGCTCCCGTCGGCCGCAGCCTCGCTGGCACAGGGGGCGAGCATGGTGAACGCCCGGCCGGCGAGGGTGCCGTCGACGCCGAACGCCTGGCGAGGCGGCGCCGACCCGCCGAGCAAGGGCTTCAGGTCCCGCTGTTGGTGGTCCACCAGGTAGATGACCAGCGCGGTGGCATCGACCAGCGGCGCCACCCGTATCACCATCTCCGGGAGATCCTCCGCCCGGGCGTAGTGCGACTGTCGCAGCAGCTGACGCAACGATTCGAGCCTGCTCATCGCGGACCGAGCCCCTCCTCTTTCCCTGCCGTCCGCGTCACAGCGGCCCGTCGCTTCCTGCCCTGTCCGCTGTCGTGCGGCTTTCGCGACCCGGTTGCCAGCTTCTCATGCCGGACGCCAGCTGCTTGGCCACGTCCGCGATCGGACGCGGCTGGAGGCGAGGCCCAGCGCCGTGCTCTGGTGCCGGCACCCACCCTGTCGATCACCAAGGCGCCCAAGAGCAAAGCCAAGGTCAAAGGCACCGTCAAGGTCGCGGTCCAGGCCAGCGGCATCGCCCGCGTCGAACTCCTCACCAACGGCAAGGTCATCGCCAAGGACACCACCTCGGCCTACCTGCTCAGCGTCAACCCCACGAAGCAACCCAAAACCATGAAGGTACGAATCCGCGCGTACGACAAGCTCGGCAACGTGGCCTACACCGGTACCCGAACCTGGTACCGGGGTTAGGAATCCGCCTTGCCGGTGGTGAGCAGGTAGTCGTCGGCGTCGGCGCTCCATCTCAGAACGACGGCGCCGCCGGTCGCCGCCGCCTTGCAGAACTGGAGGAAGCTGCGGTAGCCCAGCTTCTTCTCACTGAAGTCGGGCGCCACCTTGCGTACCTGATTCTTGAGACCGGAAAGGGCCGTCGACCCGTCGCTGCCGGCGAGGTCGAAGACAACGGTACGCAGCAGGGCGAACGCGGCCTCCCGGTCGCCGTGTTCCGGAAGCGTGACCTCGGGGTCGCCCTTGGCCGAGCCGCCGCCCAGCTCGACCACGTTGTGCCCGGACAGGTGCCGAAGGAGTTCGCCGAAGGCGCGGAACCCGTAGTCCGCCTCGTTGAAGGTCGGGTCCTTCCGGAGCAGGGTCCGCTTGAGCGTCGACGCGGTCACCGTACCGCTGGAACTGCTCTGCAGGCCGGCCACGGTCTGGGCGACCAGGGCGGCGAGCGTGTCGGCGTCGCGCATGGGCGCCTCCACCACCGGCGGCTGGGGTGCCGCCTCGGGAGGGCTCACCGACCGGCCGGGCCGGGAGCGCGGCGGCGGGACCTCGACGCCCTCGAGGCGGTCGTAGTAGAGGAACTCGTCGCAGGCCGGTGGCAGTAGCGCGGAGGTCGACTTCTCGACCCCCACCCCGATGACACGCTTGTTGAGCTCGCGGAGCTTGTGCACCAGCGGGGTGAAGTCGCTGTCGCCGGTGCAGAGCACGAAGGTCGAGATGTAGGCCCGCTCGAACGCCACTTCGAGGGCGTCCACCACCATCTTGATGTCGGCGGCGTTCTTGCGCGAGGCACCCATCCGCTGCGGAATGTCGATGAGCTCGACGTGCGATCGGGTGAGCATCCGCCGGTCGTCGTCGAAGTACGACCAGTCGGCATAGGCCCGGCGCACCACCACCCGCCCCCGCTCGGCGAGTGCGTCGGCCACGGGCCGCAGCTCGAACGGCACGCCGCCCAGGTGGTCGCGCGCGCTGATCGCCAGGTTCTCGTAGTCAAGGAACAATGCGATGCGTTCTTCTTGATCCACGAGGCCAGCGTACGCGCGGTAACGCGGCCGCGGGGTCAGCCGTGCGCAGGCGGCATGGTGTGCCGCGCGGCCTGCCGCAGGTCGATGTCCTCGATCATCGCGCGGGCGATCTCCTCGGTGAGCCGCCGCTCGCTCACGGCCCGGCCGAGCGCCAGCCGCTGCGCCTCGAAAGTGGCGTCCGGGCTGGCGGCCGGCTCGGCGGACGCCTCGGCAACGATCTGCCGGCCACGCAGGAGGAGTTCCCGTTCCTCATCCCACTCGGCGCTCAGGTCGAACCTCAGCCGCCGGGTCAGCCAGCCGATCGTCGTGCCCTGCACGAGCAGGGTGCCGAGCGTGACGAGCAGCGCGATCGCCAGGATCGCGCTTCGGCCCGGCACCGAGGCCGGCACCGAGCCGGCCGCGGCCAGGGTGAGGATGCCGCGCATGCCGATCCAGCCGACCAGCAGCGTCTCCCGCTGCGTCGGCGGGTCGAGCGGCTCGCCGCCGCGCCGGCTCCGCCGCCGCCTGCGCTCCTCGTGGGCGGCCCGGAAGGAGGCGTCCCGCTCGATCCGCCGCTTGATCATCCGGTGGCGCAGCGTCCACCGCCCGAACAGCAGGTAGACCGCCACCAGCCGGAACACGATCGCGACGACCAGCAGCGCGCCGGCCGCCGCCAGGGTGCGGACCAGCCCCGGCTCCGCGGAACTCGCCAGCTCCTCGAGCACAAACCTCAACTGCAATCCGATGTACGCGAAGACGAACGTCTCCAGCACGAAGTCCAGCACCGGCCAGAGCGCCTGTTCCTGCAGCCGGGTGCGGTACGCGCCCGGGTACTGATGTCTCGGGTCGAGGGTCAGGTTGATGCTGATCGAGAACGCGGCCACCACCACCGCGAGGATCCCCGACGCCTCCGCCACCTCGGCGACCAGGAACGCGGTGAACGGCACCAGCAGCACCAGCGCCGTCTCCAGCGTCGGATTGCCCAGCCGTTTGCGGATCCACAGTGTCGCGACCGCGAACAGGGCCCCGATGCCGATGCCCACCAACGCGTTCCGTAGCAACTCCATCGCGCCGTGCCCGAGCGAGGTGTGCTCACCCCGGACCACCACGCCGATCGCGATGCTGAACAGGGTGAGCGCGGTCGCGTCGTTGACCAGGCTCTCACCTGTGAGGATCGAGGTGACCCGTTTCGGCAGCCCGATCTCGTCGCCGTGCGACACCGTGGTGATCGTGTCCGGCGGCGCGAGCACCGCGCCGAGCACGAAGGCGGCGGCGCCGATCGTCGGCAGCACCCAGGAGGCGACCAGGCCGAGCACGCCCGTGGTGAGCACCACCAGCAGCACCCCGAGCGTCACGATCGCGCGCAGGTTGGCACCGAACGCCGCGAACGAGGCACCGCGGGTCGCCGAGTAGAGCAGCGGCGGCACCACGACCGCCAGAATGAACTCGCTGTCGAGCTCGAACCGCGGCATCGCCGGGATGAACGACGCCGCCGCGGCCAGCACCACGATGATCATTCCCGGCTCGAAGTTCCGTTTCCGGGCGACCGCCGACACCGCGATGCCGACACCGATGATGAGCAGGAGCTGCACGCCTTCCACGAGGATCAGATTAGAGTGCACCCACTTTCGATATAGGCAGGATTCGGTCCATGGACGGATGCTGTGCGTGTCCGGTGTTTTCTACGCTGACCTGGTGAATCAGCCTCAGATTCGTCCAAAACATCTGATCCTCGCCGCCGTGCTGGCCGGCGCGGGCGGGCTGGCCCTCATCGCCCTGGGCTGGTGGATCGTCGGCTGGCAGTTCCGCGCCGACTGGGGACGCCTGTCCGAACCCTCCTGGTGGAGCGGAGCGGTCGTGCGGTCGATCGGCCACCTGGTCTTCAGCAAGATCGGCTTCAAGGTGGCCCTCGTCGGCGTCCTCGGCGCCGCCGCGAGCATCGCCTGGCTCCGGGGCCGGCGCCGCGCCTAGTCGAGCGGGACGGTCAGCAGGTCCTGAAGGTAGAAGCGCAGCGCACCGGCCAGGTCCACCGCGGCGCCGTTGGAAAGCCACTGGACCCGCAGGCCGTCCATCAGCGCCACCAGGTTCAGTCCCGCGTACCCGGGGTCGACGCCCTCGCGCAGCTCACCGCGCTCGGCGAGCACCCTGAACGAGTCGACCGCGTCGCGGCGGGCCGCCGCGTACTGCCGTTCGAAGTAGTCGTGTGCCGGGTGGTCCGCCGCGACCGCCTCGCCGGCCAGCCGCGAATACACGTCGGCGCGGTGGCCGGCGAGCTCGATCAGCCGGCACAGCGCGTCGAGGCCGGGCGGCGCCGCGAGCTGCTCGGCGTCCTCCGCGTCGCGACGCTCCAGTACGGCTGCGAGCAGCGCCTCCTTGGCCGGGAAGTAATAGAGCAGGCCGGCGTGCGTGATCCCGGCGCGCCGGGCGACCTCCCGCAGCGACGAGGCGTGATACCCGGCCTCGGCATACACCCCCACGGCCGCCGTGACGATGTCCTCCCGACGGATCCGACCCTTCAGATAGCCCTCGGCCACCCGGTAATCATGGTGCATCGGCGGCGGGATCCGGCGTCGGCAAGGCCTAGGGTCGGACCATGTCGACGATTGACCCCGGCGACCGTTCGCTCGCCGCCGACCTGCCGGGCCTCGACCTGATCACCGACTCCGACGTACTCGATTCGCTCAGCCACGACGACGCCGAGTGGGCACCCACCGGCCGGCCGGTCGGCGCGATCCGTGCCCGCACGACCGAGGAGGTCACCGCGATCGTCGCGGCCTGCGCGGCACGCCGGATCCCGGTCGTCGCCCGCGGCGCGGGCACCGGCCTGTCCGGCGGCGCGAACGCGGTCGACGGCGGCCTCATCCTGGACCTGTCCCGGATGAACAGGATCGTGGAGATCGACCCGGACAACATGATCGCGATCGTCCAGCCCGGCGTCGTCAACGACGACCTGAAGGCGGCGGTCGCGGCACACGGCCTCTGGTACCCGCCCGACCCGGCGAGCGCGCCCTGGTCGACCATCGGCGGCAACGTGGCGACGAACGCCGGCGGCCTCTGCTGCCTCAAATACGGCGTCACCCGCGACTACGTCCTCGGCCTCCAGGCCGTGGTCGGCGGCCCGGCGGGCCCATACGGTACGGCGGTACGCGCCGGCCGCCGCACCACGAAAGGCGTCGCCGGGTACGACCTGGTCGGGCTCTTCGTCGGCTCGGAGGGCACCCTCGGCGTCGTCACCGAGGTCACGCTGCGCCTGCGCCCCGCCCGCACCGCGGCACCCCGTACGGTGGTCGGCGCCTTTGACAACGTCGTGGCCGCGGGAAACGCGGTGGCCGCGACCACCCGCGCAGGCCTGCTCCCCACCGCGCTCGAGTTGCTGGACCGGGCGTGCCTGCGCGCCGTCGAGGACTGGAAGCACCTGGGCCTGTCGGCGACCGCGGAGGCGCTGCTCCTCGCCCAGGTCGACACGCCGGGCGAGGCCGGCCACGACGAGGCGGCCGCGCTCGCCCAGGTCTTCCGGGACGCGGGCGCGCAGTGGGCCGAGCACTCCACTGACGAGCTCGAGGCGGAGGCGCTGTTCGCCGCCCGCAGGCTCGCCTATCCGGCGATGGAACGCCTCGGCCCGGTGCTGACCGAGGACGTGTGCGTGCCCCGGTCGGCCGTGCCGGCGATGCTGGCGTCGATCGAGGCGATCGGCGCCCGGCACGGCATCGCGATCGCGACAGTCGCCCACGCGGGTGACGGCAATCTGCACCCTTTGATCCGTACGCGCACCGGCGACGAAACGGCCCGCGAAGCGGCGCAGAAGGCCTTCGACGAGATACTCACCGAGGCGATCGCCCTCGGGGGTACGGTCACCGGCGAACACGGCGTCGGCCTGCTGAAACGCGCCGGAATGCGGCAGGAGTTGGACCCGCCGGCACTGTCCATGATGCAGGCGCTGAAGCGCACGCTGGACCCGCTGGATCTCTTCAATCCCGGCAAGGTCATCGGCTTGTAAGTCCCGCACCGCGCGAATTCGCGCAGCGTACGGGTCGACCTGGCCGGGGAAACCGGCATACGCTGGCCGCTCGGCGAACGCAGGGCGACGGAAGGCAGTCCGATGTCGAACACCGCCGTCGACGTCCGCAGGGGCGTGGACGGAAGTGTGGTGGTGCAGCCGCACGGTCAGGTGGGGCTGGAATGTGCCGTCCACTTCCGGCAGGTACTGGTGCACACCGTCCGCCACGTGCGCCCGGCGCGCCTGATCCTGGACCTGGGCGACGTGTCCGATGTCGATCCGATCAACCTGGGGACACTGGCCGCCCTGTGCGATCTCGCCGATGACCACCATGTCGTCGTCTTCATGGACAACTCCTCGGCCGCCATAGCGATCCAGCTGACGGCCGCGGGCGTACCACCCCAGCGGCTCCGTGCCCGCCGGGCCGGCTAGGGCACGGTCCAGCTCCACAGACCATCGATCAACATCAACCGCCGCCACTACCTGCTGAGTGCCTTTGCAGTGCTAGCCCCGGGCCACCGTCAGCGACGACACTCCGCTGGTGGCGTCGATGTCGAACCGATCGGCCGCGGCGTCCCAGCCCGGCGCGACGAACACCGATCCGCCGGACACCCCGGTCTGGGTCTGCCCGTCGACGGTGACCTCGCCCGCGCCGCTTCCGGTGGCGACCCGGACCGGCCCGTTCCCGGTCAGGTGCACCACCAGCCGGCTCGCACCGCCCCCGAGCGTGACCCGCTGCGTTCCACGGCCCGCAGGCAGCGTCACTTCGGCACGGCTGGTACCCGCCGCGAAGTCGACGTCCCCTCCCGGACCCCCGGTGAGATCGACGGCCTGGTCGCTGGCCCCGCCGGCGAGGCGGACCTCCCAGCGGACATCGTCGCTGAGCACCACGGTGACGATCGCGAGGCCGTCGCGGCCGCCATCCCGCAGCCCGGCGACGACGCTCGCACCATCGACGTCGACCTTGGGAACCACACTGGACTCCGCCGGCGTGGAGACCTGGTAGAGGTCACCGCCGAGATCACCGACCGCCACGCGAACGACGTCCGCGGCGTTGACCAGCGCAAATTTGGCCGGCTTGCCGGCGTCGGCGGAGCCACCACGTACGACGTGATCCGGCTCGCTCGGCTCGGCCTGCCCGATGCCGGGAAGCCCGAGCCCGGTCCCGCCGCCCGGCCAGGTCGGCGCCGGCCCGGGGGATTGATTGGGAACCACATAGCCGGGTTGATGGTCGGGGTTGTAATCCCGCCCGCCGCCGTCGGCCATCGAGCAGCCCGCCATCAGCCCTACGGCGACGGCCAACGCACCAACCCGGACAGCCATGAGCATCTATTACCCACCGCCCGCGCCGGCTACACGATGCATCGCGTCATGATGCCACGCAAACGCAGAAAAGGCCCACCCGTTTCCGGGTGGGCCTTTCCTATCACGTTAAGTCCGGCGGCGTCCTACTCTCCCACACCCTCCCGAGTGCAGTACCATCGGCGCTGGAGGGCTTAGCTTCCGGGTTCGGAATGAGACCGGGCGTTTCCCCTCCGCTATAACCACCGAAACAGCTATCAGCGACACAACCAACATCCCTCTGACACACACCCTGATGTTGCCGGGCGTGCAAAGGGGTGGTTGTTTGCTGTGAATCACACAGTGGACGCGTCGAGCATAAAGTTTGGTGTAGTTAAGCCCTCGGCCTATTAGTACCGGTCGACTGAACCTATTACTAGGCTTACATCTCCGGCCTATCAACCCAGTAGTCTAGCTGGGAGCCTTACCCACTCAAGGTGGTGGGATACCTCATCTCGAAGCGAGCTTCCCGCTTAGATGCTTTCAGCGGTTATCCCTTCCGAACGTAGCTAACCAGCCGTGCCCCTGGCGGGACAACTGGCACACCAGAGGTTCGTCCGTCCCGGTCCTCTCGTACTAGGGACAGCCCTTCTCAAGTATCCAACGCGCACGGCGGATAGGGACCGAACTGTCTCACGACGTTCTAAACCCAGCTCGCGTACCGCTTTAATGGGCGAACAGCCCAACCCTTGGGACCTGCTACAGCCCCAGGATGCGACGAGCCGACATCGAGGTGCCAAACCATCCCGTCGATATGGACTCTTGGGGAAGATCAGCCTGTTATCCCCGGGGTACCTTTTATCCGTTGAGCGACACCGCTTCCACACGCAAGTGCCGGATCACTAGTCCCGACTTTCGTCCCTGCTCGACCTGTCAGTCTCACAGTCAAGCTCCCTTGTGTACTTACACTCAACACCTGATTGCCAACCAGGCTGAGGGAACCTTTGGGCGCCTCCGTTACCTTTTAGGAGGCAACCGCCCCAGTTAAACTACCCACCAGACACTGTCCCTCGACCCGATCAGGGCCGCAAGTTAGATACCCAAATCCAACAGAGTGGTATTTCAAGATTGCCTCCACCCGAACTGGCGTCCGAGCTTCACAGGCTCCCACCTATCCTACACAATTACATTCGGATACCAATGTCAAGCTATAGTAAAGGTCCCGGGGTCTTTCCGTCCTGCCGCGCGTAACGAGCATCTTTACTCGTACTGCAATTTCGCCGGGCCTGTGGTTGAGACAGTGGGGAAGTCGTTACGCCATTCGTGCAGGTCGGAACTTACCCGACAAGGAATTTCGCTACCTTAGGATGGTTATAGTTACCACCGCCGTTTACTGGCGCTTAAGTTCTCCGCTTCGCCCCGAAGAGCTAACAGGTCCCCTTAACGTTCCAGCACCGGGCAGGCGTCAGTCCATATACATCGTCTTACGACTTGGCATGGACCTGTGTTTTTAGTAAACAGTCGCTTCCCCCTGCTCTCTGCGGCCATACCACGCTCCACCCGCAAGGGGCTTCACGCGTCCGGCCCCCCTTCTCCCTAAGTTACGGGGGCAATTTGCCGAGTTCCTTAACCACAGTTCGCCCGTCGCCTCGGTATTCTCTACCTGACCACCTGTGTCGGTTTGGGGTACGGGCCGCTCGGAACATCGCTAGAGGCTTTTCTCGGCAGCATAGGATCACTGACTTCACCTGAATCGGCTCGGCATCACGTCTCAGCCTCAATGTGTCACGGATTTGCCTATGACACGGCCTACACGCTTACCCCGGCACAACCACCGGCCGGGCTCAGCTACCTTCCTGCGTCACCCCATCGCTAAACTACTACCCACCAGGATCCCAGACTCCCCACCCTTGACCCGAAGGTCGCCGGCAGATCGCGTGGTTAGCATAATGAGGTTCGTCTTGGGCGCTCCTTCGCGGGTACGGGAATATCAACCCGTTATCCATCGACTACGCCTCTCGGCCTCGCCTTAGGCCCCGACTCACCCAGGGCGGATTAGCCTGGCCCTGGAACCCTTGGTCATCCGGCGGAAGGGTTTCTCACCCTTCATTCGCTACTCATGCCTGCATTCTCACTCGTGTAGCGTCCACGGCTGGATCACTCCGCCGCTTCACCCGCCACACGACGCTCCCCTACCCATCCACACACCTGCACCCCAACCCGAAGATTGGAGCGGGGTTAATATGTGAATGCCACAGCTTCGGCGGTGTGCTTGAGCCCCGCTACATTGTCGGCGCGGAACCACTTGACCAGTGAGCTATTACGCACTCTTTAAAGGATGGCTGCTTCTAAGCCAACCTCCTGGTTGTCTATGCGACCCCACATCCTTTTCCACTTAGCACACGCTTAGGGGCCTTAGCTGGTGATCTGGGCTGTTTCCCTCTCGACTACGAAGCTTATCCCCCGCAGTCTCACTGCCGCGCTCTCACTTACCGGCATTCGGAGTTTGGCTGATTTCGGTAAGCTTGTAGGCCCCCTAGACCATCCAGTGCTCTACCTCCGGCAAGAAACACGCGACGCTGCACCTAAATGCATTTCGGGGAGAACCAGCTATCACGGAGTTTGATTGGCCTTTCACCCCTAACCA
>NZ_JACHNH010000001.1:8940000-9128557 GCF_014205335.1 Amorphoplanes digitatis
TCACCACCCGCATGGCCGGGGTGCCCGGCAGGTCCCCGGCGGTGACCTTGAGCCAGCGGCCGGAGGGCAGCCGGTGCACGAGTACCTGTCCGGGCGGCGGGACCGGCAGGTGCAGCTCGCGCTGGAGCATCTCGGCGGCGCTGCGGCCGGTCAGCTGCTCGGCCGCCGGGTTCCAGAGCTGCACGACGCCGTGGCGGTCGATGATCGCCAGCCCGTCGGAGAGTGCGGCCACCACCGGGCCGTCGCCGTGCACCGGGAGGCCGGCCTGGTCGCCGTACATGTGGCCGATGTTGGCGGCGAGCAGCTCGAGCACCGCGTGGTGCTCGGTGGTCGGGTCGGGGTCGTCACCGCTGTAGGAGACGTACAGGAAGCCGACGATCAGGCCGCCGGTCTCGCACCGCGTACCGAGGATCCGGTCACCGCCCTCGATCTCGCCGGCGAACTCCTCGTCGAGGGAGGTGATCGGGACGAGCAGGGTGCGCGGGCCCTCCCGGAGCCGGGCGTCGTCGCGCTCGACCCGGAGGCCGAGCGCGTGTTCGCAGCCGCCGCTGGCGGCGATGACCCGGCCGTGGCCGGGGCTGTATTCGGCGAAACCGGCGCCGCGGCCGCCGAGGACGTCCTGTGCGAGCCGGACGAGCTGGGTGAGGACGGCCAGACCGGCCTCGCCGGAGTTGATCCGGTCGAGCAGCGCGATCTGTCCTCGCGTCAGCGCGGCGTAGTCGGGTCGATCCGGCATGTCTGCGAGTCTGCCTCGCTTCAGGCGTTTTGGGCAGAGCGGTTGGTGTGGATCTTGCTGCCAACCGGGCCAAGAGTGGTCCGTGTCACACCGGTGGCACCTTCTCGAGGCGGTCCAGCACGAACCGCGGGCGATCCGTGATGATCCCGTCGACCTGGTGCGCCAGCACGAGACTTACGTCCTCATCCCCGTTGACCGTCCAGACATAGACACCGTGGCCGGCCGCGCGCAGGTTCGGTACCAGATTCGGTCGCGCCCGGACCAGGCCGACCCCGGGCCCGGCGATCCTCGCGCCGAAGGGCAGCCGTCCCCGCCCGACCCCCGGCGGCAGTATCTCCATGAGGTAGACCGTGGGGATGCCGGGCGCCATCGTGCGGATCCGGCGCAGCGCGAGCGCTGCGAAGGACATGACCGTCACCCGGATCGGATCATCCGGCGCCGGCTCGGCCAGCCCGTACCGGCGCAACATCTCCACCAGGCGGCGTTCGACCTCCGCGCCGTACCGTGATGGGTGTTTGGTCTCGATGAGTAGCCGGACCGGGCGGCCGCGGTCACGCAGCGCGTCGAGCAGCCGCTCCAGGGTGAGCAGCCGGGTGTGCTCCGCCGACAGGTCCTCGGTGGCCGCGGCGGGGTGCCACGAGGCGAAGTCCAGCGCCTCCAGTTCGGCGAGGGTCTTCGCGCTCACCAGGCCGGTGCCGTTGCTGGTCCGGTTGAGCCGCCGGTCGTGCACGCAGACCAGATGCCCGTCGCGGGTCAGCCGGACGTCGCACTCCACGCCGTCGGCACCCTCGTCCAGCGCACGGAGGTACGCGGCGAGGGTGTGCTCGGGAAGGGCCTCCGCGCCACCGCGGTGGGCGAAGACCAGCGGGCGGTCGTGGCTCACAGGATGCGGGGCGGCTGACCGTTCTCGCTGACGACATCGCGGCCGTCGCCGGCCCACGCCTGCATGCCGCCGTCGAGATTGCGCACGTTGTCCCAGCCGTTGCCCATCAGGTAGGACACCACCTGGCCGGAGCGCCCGCCGGAGCGGCACACCACCACGACCTCGGTCTCCTGGGGGATCTCGGCGATGCGGGCCGGGACCTCCATCATCGGCAGGTGGTGAGCGTCGGGCGCATGCCCGGCCGCCCACTCGTCGGGCTCCCGCACATCGAGCAGGTAGGCCGAGGCCTCAACCTGGGGCGGCGTCACGCTGGGTACCTGTGGTCCGAACACGCATCCAGGGTAGAGCTACTTCTCCTTGGCCACGACGTCCGGGTTGCTGATGATGAAGTCGGCCAGCTTGTCCTGCTTGACGGCCCGGTACATCGCCCGGCTCTTCTCGGTGATGGTCTCGCGGCCGCTGCCGTTGCCGGCGAACGTGCCGTTGTTGCTGCGCAGCAGCACCAGGTCGTTCGCGGCGACACCCTTGAGGGTGAAGATGAAGTCGGCAACCGGCACGCCGCCGGTGTCCAGCACGAACGCCTGACCGGCCGACTTGATCAGCGAATTGATCTTTACCGGGTTGGTGAGGACGCCGCTGGTGCTGGCCTTCTTGGCCATCGCCTTGATCAGCTGCTGCTGGTGGCGCTGGCGGTCGTAGTCGCCGTGGGTGAGGCCGTAGCGCTGGCGGGCGAAGTCAAGGGCCTCCCAGCCCTCCATGTCCCGGCAGCCCTTCTCGTGGTAGATCGGGGTCTGGGTCTTGCCGGTCTTGCGGGCCTCGGCCAGGTACATCGGCTTGCCGTCGACCGTGACCATGTGGTGCGACTTGACCCGCTGGTCGACGCACATCTTCACGCCGTTGAGGCTGTCGATGACGCCCTTGAAGCCGTTGAAGTCGATGATCGCCGCGCCGTCGAAGCTGATGCCCGTCGCGTTCTTCAGCGTCTGCGCCATGAGCTGCGCGCCGCCGGCCCATCCGCCGCCGTTCTGCGCGCCGTGGAAGAACGCCTCGGTGGCCTTCGCCTTGCCGCCCGGGTACCTGGCCTTCGGGAAGGCGGGGACGTCCACCTCGGTGTCGCGCGGGATCGAGACCAGGTATGCCTGGTCGTGGCTCGCCGGGATGTGCAGGATGATGATCGTGTCGGCGTGCAGCTCGTCGACCGCCCAGCGCTTGCGCGCGTCAACGCCCATCAGCAGCAGGTCGATCGGGCCGTTGAGGTCGCTACCGCCCTCGGCGGCGCCCTTCTTGGTGTCGCCGAGCAGGTTCTCCTGGGTGACCGCGCTGTTGGTGCTGCTGACCATCCACTTGGTGCCGACGATGCCGGCCCCGCTGCCCATCATCAGGAGCGCGCCGAGGACGACGGTGAGCTTCGCCCAGACCGGGTCCTTCTTCTTTTTCTTACCGGTCTGCGCGGCCGAAACCGGACGATCGGTGCGCTTGGGGGCCGTTGCGGCGTCCCGATCCATCGACGAAGCACGTCGGGGGGTCTGGACGGTCATGCGGTCTCCAAGCGTTTCGGCATCGGGGCGGAAATCACTGTACGTTCAACTTGGATCAACCGCGAGGCCTTGTCGGTTTCAGATCAATGACGCACAGTGTTTATTTAGGACACGGGTCGGCGGTTATCGCCGACCCGTGCCGTTTGCCCGATTGCCGAGGGTGTCAGCCGCCGGCCTGGCTCGACGGCGGCTTGGTCGACGTCATCCACTCATCCATCTTGTCGGCAGCGACAGCCTTGTACAAAGCCAGTGCCTTCTCCCGGTCGGAGACCACGACGCTCTGTCCGGCGATGGTCTGACTGCCCAGGTTGGGGCTGGTGATGAACGTGAGGTTCTCGCCGCGCAGGCTGCGGAACTGCAGCGCCATGTCGGTCAGCGAGAAGTCCTGGTCGGCGGTGATGGCGCTGGTGGTCGCCTTGAGGAAGCTGTTCAGCTTGGCCGGGTTGCTCAGCGTGCCCGAGCTGGCCGCCTTGTCCATCAGCGCCTTCAGGAACTCCTGCTGGTGCTGCATGCGGGCGAAGTCGCCGCGGGCGAACTGCTTGCGCTGCCGGATCCAGTCGAGCGCCTGGGCACCGTCCATGTGCATGGTGCCCTTCTTGAACTTGCGGAACGGCTTGTGGATCGAGGTGATGCTCTGCTCCACCTTCAGGTCCACGCCGCCGAGCGCGTCGGTGACCTCCTTGAAGCCGCCGAAGTCGATTGCCAGCACGTGATCAAGGTGCACGTCGGTCATGCACTCGACGGTGCGTACGGCGCGCGGCAGGCCGCCGAAGGCGAACGCCGCATTGATCTTGGCGCGGCTGCCGCTGCTGCAATCGGCCGAGTTGCCCGACGGGATCTGCACCCACAGGTCACGCGGGATCGAGACCAGCTGAGCGGACTTGTGGTCGGCCGGGATGTGCATCACGATCAGCGTGTCCGCGCGCCAGGCGTTGGTGTCTTCCTTGGTCGCGTCCGGGTCTCGCGAGTCGCTGCCGACCAGCAGGATGTTGATCGCGCCGTCCACCGTCTTGGCCGGGCGGCCGCCGGTGATGTCCGAGAACGCGTCGGTGCGCTTGAGGTCGTCGTTGAGGTTGTTCGCGTAGCCGTACAGCGAGAAGCCGGCGAACAGGGCGCCGGCGGCGACCACCGCGGCCACCACCAGTGCGATCCGTCCCCAGCGCGGCTTGCGCTTGCCCTTGTACGGCCGGCCGGGGCGGTTGCCCCCCGGGCCGTACGGCGGGCCACCGGGTCCACCGGGGCCCTGCGGCCGCCAGCCGCCGCCCTGACGATCGTTGCGCGCGCCGGGCACACCCGCGCGGCCCGACGTGGGCCGGCCCGCCCCGTCGCGGCCCGGTCCGGGCACGGAGGCCCGGCTCATGAAGCCCGGCGTGCTCACCGAACCCGACACCGAAGCCCGGCCGGACGAGCTACCCCAGGGGGACGTGGTCGCAGACATGACTTCAGATTACGTACCTCGAACCAGGCAAAGCGTGCACCGACATCGGTGCGGCACGAAGGGAGGAGGCAATTACTGCTTGTGAAACGTTCACTACAGTGTCTAATTGCTCACGCTTTGAAGAAGTCGATCGTCCGGCGCAGGCCGTCCTCCGGCCCCACCCGCGGCTCGTAGCCGAGCAGATTGCGGGCCAGCGTGAGGTCGGGGCGGCGCTTCTCCGGGTCGTCGGCCGTGCGCGCGACCAGGTCGATCCTCGAGTCGCTGCCGCAGAGGCGCACGATCAGCTCGGCCAGCTCGAGCATTGTCAGCTCGTGCTCGGTGCCGCAGTTGATCGGGCCGGTCTCGTTCGAGTCGAGCAGCAGCAGGATGCCGCGGACCAGGTCGTCGACGTAGGTGATCGAGCGGGTCTGCGAACCGGTGCCGTGCACGGTGATCGGCGCGCCGCGCAGGGCCTGGTCGATGAAGGTCGGGATGGCCCGGCCGTCGTCGGGCCGCATCCGCGGGCCGTAGGTGTTGAAGATGCGCACGATCGCCGTCGAGAGCCCGTGGAAGCGGTGGTACGCCATCGTCGCGGCCTCGGAGAACCGCTTCGACTCGTCGTAGACCGCGCGTACGCCGATCGGGTTGACGTTGCCCCAGTAGCTCTCCGGCTGCGGGTGCACGAGCGGGTCGCCGTACGCCTCGGAGGTGGAGGCCATCAGGAAGCGGGCCGCGTCCGCCAGGGCCCGGTCGAGCATGGTCATCGTGCCCTGCGAACCGACCTTGAGGATCTCGATCGGCAGCTTGGCGAAGTCGGTGGGGCTGGCCGGCGAGGCCATGTGCATTACCGCGTCGAAGCGCTCGGCCAGCGCCGGGTGCGCGGGCAGGCCCTCGGTGATGTCGGCCTCGATGAGCGTGAAGCGGGGCTCGGCCGCCAGGTGCGCGACGTTGTCCCGGGCGCCCGTGACGAAGTTGTCGATCGCGACAACCGTGCAGCCCCGGTCGATGAGGGCATCAACCACGTGTGACGGCACGAACCCGGCGCCGCCGCTGATGAGGATCCGATGACCTGCGCCGTACCGCTGCTGCACTGACATGTTGGCCACTCTAAGGGAGAGGGGCCGACGCGCGAATTCGCACATCGGCCCCTCCTCGTTCCACTTCCGTTCAGTGGGCTCCGTAGCCCGTCACCGAACGGACCTCGAGCTCGGCGTACTTGTTCGGGTCGGACTCCTTGGAGATCTTCGCGCCGAGGTATCCGCACAGGAAGCCGAACGGGATCGAGATGATGCCCGGGTTGTTCAGCGGGAACCAGTGCCAGTCACTGTCGGGGAACATCGCCGTCGGGGAACCGGAGACGACGGGCGAGAAGAACACCAGCACCACGGCGGAGGTCAGACCGCCATAGATGGCCCACAGCGCTCCGGAGGTGTTGAAACCCTTCCAGAACAGGCTGTACAGGATCGCCGGCAGGTTGCCCGAGGCCGCCACCGCGAACGCGAGCGCCACCAGGAACGCGACGTTCAGGCTCTGCGCGAAGATCGACAGCACGATCGCGACCGCGCCGATCCCGAACGCCGCGATCCGCGCGACCCGCACCTCGTCACGCTCCGACGCCTGCCCCCGTTTGATGACGCTGGCGTAGAAGTCGTGCGCGACGCTCGACGAGGACGCCAGGGTCAGGCCGGCCACCACCGCGAGGATCGTGGCGAACGCGACCGCCGCGATGATCGCCAGCAGCACCGCGCCGCCGGTCTCGCCACCCAGGTAGTCGATGCCGAGCGCCTGGGCGAGCTGCGGTGCGGCCGTGTTGCCCGCCTTGTCCTGCTCGGTGATCGCCTTGCTGCCGACCAGGGCCGCCGCGCCGAAGCCCAGCGCCAGGGTGAACAGGTAGAAGGTGCCGATGATGCCGATCGCCCAGAGCACGCTCTTGCGGGCGATCTTGCTGGTCGGAACGGTGTAGAACCGGGTCAGGATGTGCGGCAGGCCGGCCGTGCCCAGCACCAGGGCGATGCCGAGCGAGAGCAGGTCCATCTTGCTGTAGAAGGTCTTCGCGGCGTCGGCGGACTCGACGCCGTACCGCAGGCCCGGTTCCAGGAACGCGGCGCCCTTGCCGGACTGTTCGGCGGCGTCGCCGAGCAGGGACGACAGGTTGAACTTGTAGTGCGCCAGCACCAGCAAGGTCATGATCAGGGCGCCCGACATCAGCATGAACGCCTTGACGATCTGCACGTAGGTGGTGCCCTTCATGCCACCGACCACCACGTACACGATCATCAGCGCGCCGACCAGGATGATCGTCGCGACCTTGGCGGTGTCGGCGTCCATGCCCAGGAACGTGGCGCCGGGCTTGATGCCCAACAGCAGGCTGACCAGGGCTCCGGCGCCGACCATCTGAGCGATCAGGTAGAAGATCGACACGACGATGGTGGAGACGGACGCCGCGGTGCGTACCGGGCGCTGGCGCATCCGGAACGCGAGGACGTCGGCCATCGTGTACCGGCCCGAGTTGCGCAGGAACTCCGCGACCAGCAGCAGCGCGACGAGCCAGGCGACCAGGAAGCCGATCGAGTAGAGGAAGCCGTCGTAGCCGTAGAGGGCGATGAGGCCGGCGATGCCGAGGAACGACGCGGCCGACATGTAGTCGCCGCCGATCGCCATGCCGTTCTGGAAGCCGGAGAACGACCGGCCGCCGGCGTAGTAGTCCGTCGCCGTCTTGGTCTGCCGGCTCGCCCAGACCGTGATACCCAGGGTGATGGCGACGAAGACCAGGAAGAGCGTGATGGTCAGGGTGCGGCTCGTCGAGGTGGAGGCCTCGGCAGCCAGAAGCGAGTGGCTCTCCATTACTTGGCCGCCTCCGGCTTCGTCTCGGTGTCCCCGGCGTCCGGGGTCACGGCGGCGGCCGACATCTCTCCGCGGATCTTGTCGGCGATCGGGTCGATCTCCCTCGCCGCGAAGCGGGAGTAGTACCAGGCGATCACGAACGTCGAGACGAACTGCAGGAGACCGAGCAGCAGCGCGACGTTGATGTTCCCGATGATCTTTATGGACATGAAGTCCCGGGCGTACGCGGACAGCAGGACGTAGAGCGCGTACCAGAGGAAGAACGCGATCGTCGTCGGGAAGATGAAGTTACGCAGCCTGCGGCGTAGTCGGACGAACTCGTCCGACTGCTGGACCTCGAGATACTTCTCGGTCGGGGTCGCTTCGGTTGTCAACGTGGCTCACCACCTTCGTGGGGGCGGGTCTTTTTCCGCACGGTACGAAGAGGTGGCGGCCGTCACTGACCGCTGGTCAGCGGGTGCGCCGAGTGGCTGCCCTGTTGCGCTTACCGGTCGAGGCCCCGGTACCGGCCGCGGAAATGCAGCAGGGGCGCCGACGGCGACTCGTCGAGGTGGATCGACTCGATGGTGGCCTCGACGAGCAGGCCCCACCCGTACTGCCGCTCGCCGTCCAGCCTGCACCCGGCCCAGGTTCCGGCGCCGGCCGGTACCGGCCCGAAGTCGGTCTCGATCCAGTCGCCGAGGGCGAACAGACCGCCGGGCGAGGGCATGAGCCCGGCGAACCGGTCGGCGAGTTGCTGATCGGCGACGCCGAGCGGGGTGACGGCGAAGCGCTTCGCGACCGAGAGTGCGTCCCAGAAGTCGCTCTCCTCGTCGACCAGCCCGAGCACCCGCCCGGGTTCACCGTCGGCGACGAGCACGGACGAGACGGTGAGCCCGGACGGCCCGGGCACGGTCCACAGCGAGACCGGCGAGGCGAGCCGCCCCCGCAGCCGCCGCACGGCGGACCTGTCCTGCTCCGGGGTGGCGAACGGATCGCCGGAGTAGATGTGCGCGCCGGGCTCGACAGGATTCACACGAAGCATTCTGCCCGCTGAGCGGTAGAATTCGGCTCGTGATCAGCGTTCGTGTGCAGGGTTGGTGGCCGTCCTAGAGACGGCTGCCTTCATCGCGCGCGGGCCGTCCCATCGGACGGCCCGTTCTTTGTTCCCGGGGCGTCCATCGACCTGAGGAGACAGAGATGACCGCACTGGCGCTGAGCCTCGAGGACCGCATCGCCGACCGGCCCGGCGACTTCCGGGTGCTGACCGGGGACCGGCCCACCGGCCCGCTGCATCTCGGGCACTACTTCGGCACGCTGCGCAATCGGGTACGGCTGCAACGCGCCGGCGTCGACCTGTTCGTGATCGTCGCCGACTATCAGGTGCTGACCGACCGGGACGTCGCCGAGCGGCTGGGCGAGACCGTCGACGGGCTGATACTCGACTATCTCGCCGTCGGGCTGGACCCGGACCGGGCCACGATCTTCACGCACAGCGCCGTTCCCGCGCTCAATCAGCTGCTGCTGCCGTTTCTCAGCCTGGTCAGCGTGCCCGAGCTACAGCGCAATCCGACCGTCAAGGACGAGATCGCGCACTCGCGGCAGCGCGCGGTCAGCGGGCTCATGTTCACCTATCCGGTGCATCAGGCCGCCGACATCCTGTTCTGCAAGGGCAACCTCGTGCCGGTCGGGCGGGACCAGCTGCCGCACGTGGAGGTCACGCGTACCGTCGCCCGGCGCTTCAACGAGCGGTACGGGCCGGTCTTTCCCGTGCCGGAGGCGCTGCTCGGCGTCGCGCCGCTGCTGCTCGGCACCGACGGCACCAAGATGAGCAAGAGCCGGGGCAACGCCATCGCCATCTCCGCCTCGGCGGACGAGACGGCGCGGCTGATCAGGGCGGCGAAGACCGACGCGGACCGGCGCATCACCTACGACCCGGTGGCGCGGCCGGGGGTGTCGGGGCTGGTGCAGCTCGCCGCGCTCTGCCTCGACCGGGATCTGCACGACGTCGCCGCGGAGATCGGGGACGCCGGTGCCGCCGCGCTGAAGCGCACGGTCACCGACGCCGCGAACGAGTTCCTGGCGCCCATGCGGGCCCGGCGGGCCGCGTACGCGCGGGAGCCCGGGCTCATCCGGGAGGTGCTGCGGGCCGGCAACGCGCGGGCGAACGTCGTCGCGGAGCGGACCCTGGGTGAGGTGCGGGAGGCGATGGGCACCCGCTACTGACGGGCGGTGACCGTCGCCAGCAGTTCGGGCATCCGCCGGTCCAGCAGTGAGCCGGTCAGGCGGAGCCCGAGCAGCAGGGCGCCGCCGCCGTACAGCAGGCCGAGGGGCAGGCCGGCCCAGCGCCAGAAGTCCTCGGCCAGGCCGGCGGCGAGCTGTAGCGGCACGGTGATGATCATCGCGCCGAACAGGGCGCCGAGGCTGAGCAGGCCCTTCGCGGTGCCGCCGCCGGAGGACAGGGCGAACGGGTTGGCGGCGTCCGGCAGCGCGTACGCGAGGCGGACCGAGATCGGCAGGACCAGGGCGAGGCCCACCCCGTACGCGGCGGCGAGCATGCCGATCACCGACGGGATTGCTTCCGGTTCGCCGACCACGGACCCGACGATCAGGGCGATGGCCGGCAGCGCCGGGAGCACGTACACGGAGAGGCCGGTGACCCGCGCGGCCAGCTCGACCCGGCCGGGGACGCCGGCCACGACGTTTGCCGCGTATGCGCTGCCGTCGAAGCCGAACTGGTTCGCCAGGCTCGCCGCGGCGAGCGCGCCGACGACGACGAGGATGGTGGTCGGCGTGCCGGCGGAATCGCTGCTCACGGCGATGAACACCGGCAGGAAGAAGCCGACCACGCCGAACGTGATGAGGCTGGCCCGCCGCCGGCTGTCGCGCCACCAGTAGCGCACCTCGCGGGCGGTCAGCGCGCCGAACCGGTTGTGCGGCAGCCAGCGCGGCACGAGCTGGGCGACCGGCTCGCGCCCCGACGCGGCCCGCTCGCGCGGGCCGGAGTGGCCGACCGCACCGAGCATCGCGCCCTCGAGCGTCGCGGACCACCACCGGAGCAGGAGCAGGAGCACCCCGAGGACCATCACCAGCTTGATCGGCACGGCCCAGGCCCGGCCGGCCACAATGTCCAGACCCAGGGTGTACGGCGCGCCGAACGGCGTCCAGGCGACGACGTCGGCGACCCGGGCGAGGCCGGCCCAGTACCGCGTTCCCGGCGCCGGTGGCCGCGGCCAGTTGCAGCGGGCCGACCAGCGCCGCGAGGACGGCGAGCAGCACCGTCGCCAGGTCCCGGGCACGCCGCGAGCGAAGGGCGGTGGCGAACGCGCTGGTCAGGGCCCGGCTGATCGCGACGCAGAGCAGCAGCCCGGCGGCGACGCCGACGAGCTGGACGCCGGCGGCGACCGGTCCGCCGAGCCGGGCCGCGGTGTCGACCATGCCGAGGGTGCCGACCAGGGTCGCGGCCGCCGGCAGGCCCACCAGCGAGGCCGCGAACAGGCCGCCGATCAGCGTGCGGTGGCGCAGCGGCAGCAGGGCGAAGCGGGCCGGATCGAGCGACTCGTCCACGCCGAAGAACACCAGCGGCAGGAACAGCCAGCTGAGCATCACGGCCGCGCCGGCCAACGGCAGGACGGTCTCGGCGGCACGCTGGTCGTCCAGCAGGCCGGGGATGGCCAGCATCGCGTACCCGCCGACGGCCGCGCACGCCGCCATCACCGCCCCGAACACGAAGAGGGCGCAGCGCCAGCCCTGGCCGCGCAGGCCGTTGGCGGTGATGCGGAGTTTCAGTTTGACGAAGTGCCGGACGCCTACAGCCACGCGAGTTCCGAGCCGGTCGCGGTGCGGCCGCCGACGACCTCGACGAAGACGTCCTCGAGCGACCGCTCGCCGCGCACCTCGGCGAGCGAGCCGCGCAGCCGGATCGTGCCGTCGGCCATGATCGCGACGTGGGTGCAGAGCCGCTCGACCACCGCCATCACGTGGCTGGAGAAGACGACGGTGCCGCCGCCCGACACGTACCGCTGGAGGATGTCGCGGATCAGCGCGGCCGACACCGGGTCGACCGCCTCGAACGGCTCGTCCAGCACCAGCAGCCGGGGCGCGTGCAGCATCGCGCAGGCCAGGCCGATCTTCTTCTTCATGCCGGCGGAGTAGTCGACGACCAGGGTGCGGTTGTCGGCGCCGAGGGCGAGCACGTCCAGCAACTCGGCGGACCGCCGGTTGACGACGTCGGCGTCCATCCCGCGCAGTAACCCGTGGTAGGCGAGCAACTCCGTGCCGGTGAGCCGGTCGAAGAGGCGTACGCCGTCGGGCAGCACGCCGATCCGGGCCTTCGCGGCGACCGGGTCGGCCCACACGTCGTGTCCGAGGATGGCGGCCTGACCGGCGGTGGGCCGCAGCAGGCCGACCGCCATGGACAGAGTGGTGGTCTTGCCGGCGCCGTTCGGGCCGAGCAGCCCGAAGAACGAGCCGGCGGGCACCTCGAGGTCGATGCCGGCAACCGCCAGTTTTGTGTCGAAATGCTTGACGAGACCCCGCAACGCGAGCGCCGGTTCCGGGCTCGTGCGCTGGTCGGGGACGGTCATGCGAAGAACCTAACGGCAAGTAAGTGGCCCGGCCACCCCCAGGGCGGTCCGGGCCACTTTCACTTCGGGAACGGGTGGACCCCCGTTCACCCCACCCGTTCGATCACGGCGCGCCGGATGAGGAACTTGCCCGCCTCGCGGACTCCCTCGAAGGCTGCGTTGTTGAGCAGCACGCAGCTGCCGGAGGTGGTCGCCACCTTGACGGTGATGCTCTTGTTGTTGTCCAGGTTGGTGACCTTGAGGGTCGTTCCGATCGGGAACGTGCCGCTGGACGCGGCGGGCGCGCCGCCCTCGCCGGACAGGGTGACGGTCGAGCCCTTGCAGACGACCTCGCCGGTGCCGGTACCGGCGTTGCCATTGCCGGCGTTGCCGGCCGCGGGCGGGTTGGCAGCCGCCGGCGGCTTGGTGGCCGCGGGCGGGTTGGCGGCCGCGCCCACCCGCTCGATGACGGCGCGCCGGATGAGGAACTTGCCCGCCTCGCGGACTCCCTCGAAGGCTGCGTTGTTGAGCAGCACGCAGCTGCCGGAGGTGGTCGCCACCTTGACGGTGATGCTCTTGTTGTTGTCCAGGTTGGTGACCTTGAGGGTCGTTCCGATCGGGAACGTGCCGCTGGACGCGGCGGGCGCGCCGCCCTCGCCGGACAGGGTGACGGTCGAGCCCTTGCAGACGACCTCGCCGGTGCCGGTGCCGGTGCCGGCGTTGCCGGCCGCGGGCGGGTTGGCGGGTGCCTGCGCGGGCGGCTTGGCGGGTGCCTGCGCCGGCGGCTTGGCGGCAGGGGGCTGGGCCTGGACGTTGCCGGTGCAGCCGGCCGCCGCGCGGCGCTGGTTGATCAGGTCGACTACCGCCTGGCGGTTCGCGATGCGTGCGTCGGAGAGCGCGTCCCGGGCTTTCCCGCCGGGCTGCTGTTCGGCGATGAAGTCCAGGTTGTTCTTCAGCGCCTGGTCGAGGCCGGCGCAGTTCTCACCGGCGCTGCTCAGACCCGTGCTGACCGCGAATGCCCCGCCGGCCAGTGCCGCCGCGGCGACGCCGATCAGCAGTTTCCGAGTCCGCCCGCTGATCTTGCTCTTCCGGTACATGCACCGCTCCTTAGCGCTAGTCGAACTGCCCCGTTGCAGCACCGATAGCTACGGGGCCCGCGCCGTGGAGGGTTCAGGAAAGTCTCCTTAAATATATTTATGGTTGTAGCGACTCCGGAGCGTGAAGGCGCAGCATGGTGGCGCCGATGTCGCCCGGCAGCCGTCGCCGGGTCATCAGCGACCCGAGCACCATGACCAGGAAGGCGAGCGGCACGGTCCAGGCCGCGGGCTGCCCGACGAGCTGTGCGGGCCAGCCGCTGAGCGGCGGCCCCAGGACGGTGAACAACACCGCGCCCATCGCCGCGCCGCCGCCCGCCAGGATGCCGGCGACCGCGCCGACGTCGGTGAGCCCGCGCCACCAGATGCCGAGCACCAGCAACGGGCAGAAGCTCGACGCGGCGACCGCGAAGGCGAGCCCGACGACCCGCGAGACGTCCATGTTCGCCACGGAGATGGACAACGCCATCGGCAGGAGCGCGGCCAGCACCGTGGCGAGCCGGAAGTCGCGCACCGAGCCGCCGCCGCGATCGGCGTGCAGCACGTCGGTGAAGACCACCCCGGCGACGCTGGTCAGCAGCCCGGACGAGGTGGAGAGGAACGCGGCGAGCGCGCCGGCCGTGACCAGCGCGCCGAGGAACTGGCCAAGGTGGCCGCCGCCGAGCGCCGCCTCGGGCAGGAGCAGCACCACGGCGTCGGTCCGGCCGGTCATCAACAGCTGCGGCGTGTAGACGCGGCCGAGCACGCCGTACATGGTCGGCAGGAGATAGAAGAGGCCGACCAGCCCGAGCACGACGAGGGTCGTGCGCCGCGCCGAGGCGCCGTCCGGGTTGGTGTAGAAGCGGACCAGCACGTGCGGCAGGCCCATGGTGCCGAGGAACGTGGCCAGGATCAGCGAGTAGGTGGCGAACAGCGTCGCGCCGTCGCCCGGCAGCAGCCAGTCCGTGCCCCGGCGATCGTCGACGGAGCTGACCTCCGGCACCGGCTCACCCGCGGCGAACGTCCGCTCCTCGCCGGCCTCGACTCGTTCGTGCGAGCCGTCCGGCAGGGTGAGGGTCGCCGCCTCGGAGAACGTCACGGTGGTGGTGGTCGAGAAGGCCGGGCCGGCCGGCGGTGTCACTGCCGGGCGTCCGTCCGCCTGCCATTGCAGGATCAGGAAGATCACCGGTACGGCCAGAGCGGTCAGCTTGAGCCAGTACTGGAAGGCCTGCACGAAGGTGATGGCGCGCATGCCGCCGAGGGCGACGTTGGCCGTCACGATGATCCCGACGAGCAGCGCACCCCACTCGTACCGGCCGCCGGTGAGCGTGGCGAAGGTCAGGCCGGCGCCCTGCAACTGGGGTACGAGGTAGAGGCAGCCGATGAAGATGACGAACACGGTCGCGAGCCGGCGCAGCAGCGGCGACCGGAGCCGCACCTGGCAGAAGTCGGGCAGGGTGAACGCGCCGGAACGCCGCAGCGGTGCGGCGACGAAGAGCAGCAGGGCCAGGTAGCCGGCGGCGAAGCCCACCGGGTACCAGAGGACGTCGACGCCGTAGCGCAGGATCAGGCCGGCCACGCCGAGGAATGAGGCCGCGGAGAGGTATTCGCCGCCGATCGCGGCGGCGTTCCAGGTGGGGCTGACCGACCGGGAGGCGACCAGGAAGTCCGAGGTGGTCCGGGCGAACCGCAGCCCGTACGCGCCGATGCCGATCGTGATCGCGGTGACCAGGATCAGCCCCGGAATGACGTACGGGTTCACGCTTCCGGCCTGTTGATCACGGCGGCGAAGTCCTGCTCGTTCCGTTCGGCCCAGCGGACGTACGCGACGCCGACGCCGACGAGGAACGGGAACGAGAGCACGCCGAGCAGCACCCAGGGCAGGTTGGCGCCGAAGACCTTGGCCTTGCCGACCGCCGGGGCGACGGCGAAGAGCAGCGGCAGGGCGCCGAGGCCCGCCACCACCACCAGCGAGAGCCGCAGTGCCAGGGCGAGCTGGGCCCGGACCAGGCCCTTGACCAGGGCCTCGCCCACCGGGGTCTGCTCCGCGAGGTCCACCTTGGCGCGATCCGCCGGTGGGCGGCGAGCCGCTACCTCCCCGAGGACCACCCGGGTCCTCGGGGGCTTCGCTTCGCCGTCCATGCCCGGCAGTCTCGCCGACGCGTGTCCATTGTCAAGCCCGGGCGGCCTATCGGGTTCCGTAGCCGTCCGGGCAGCTCGTGGTGGGCCTCGGCGGGTTGGCAGCCAGCTCTTCCCGGGCCTGCCGGCGGGAGAGGTTCCAGCCGCGCCAGTCGTCCGGGTCGACGGCCAGATCGCGGGCGACCGGGTACAGCGCGCAGGCGCGCTTGTCGCCGGTGAGGCGGTTCAGGGCCGGGACCGCGTCCGGCGAGAGGTTCGAGAGGTAGGCGGTGTCGATCCGGTCGGTTTGCTCGTAGCGCGTGACGTTGCGGTCGGCGATCAGCCGGTCCGGGTTGGCCGCGGCCAGGCTCAGCAGGGCCAGGACTCCGGCGGCCACGACCGCCCGGGGCAGCCAGAGCGCCTTGAGGCGGATGCCGGCGATCAGGACCAGGACGAAGGTCAGGCCCAGCCACATCTCGCAGACGGCGACCAGCACCCGCAGGCGGGTCAGGCCGTAGCTGTCCGCGTACAGGTCCATGCGGTGCAGTGCCGAGGCGACGATGACCAGGGTCAGCGCCGCGAGGGTGCCGAGGACGGCGCGGATCAGCACGCGGTCGGTGCGGGTCTCCCGGGGCGCCCAGCGTGCCGCGCCGGCCAGCACCGCCAGGGTGAGGCCCGTGACCACCAGGAGCTGCCAGAAGCCGCTGCGGGCGTACTCCGCGTAGGTCAGGCCCTCGGTGTCCAGGACGTGCTTGGAGTCTCCGAACAGGACGGTGAGCTGCACACCGACGAACATCGCGAAGAGCAGGACCAGCAGGGTCAGCGGGACCGCCCACTCCAGGCGTGCCACCCGGCGCGTGCCCGGGCCGTCCAGCCCGGTCAGGTCCGGCGGGGCCGCCCGCAGGTACGCCGCGCCGCCGAGGATGAAGGTCGTCACGAGGGAGACGAAGATCCACCGGGCGATCGTGCCGCCGCTGATGTCGGGGAAGGCGTTCTCGATCAGGTCGGCGAAGGCCGCGTCCGCCGAGGCGAACAGCGAACCGAAGACGACGAGCAGGGCGATCGAGACCGCGACCGTCGCCGTGATCCGCAGGGCGTTGCCGCCGCCACCGCGCCGGCCGACGGCGGCGATGCCGCGCCCGGCCCACGGCAGCGAGCGGAAGCCCGCCAGCGGGGCGAAGACGGAGGCGAGGATCATCGCGCGGAACGACCGGCCGCCCGCGACGGCGAGCGCTCCGGTCAGCACGGCCGTGCAGAGGCAGAGCAGGAACAGCCAGCCCGCGGACCGGAACGTGCCGACGCCGAGCAGCGCGACCGTCGCCGCCGACCAGGCGAAGCGTGCCTTGGGCAGGGCGCGCGGGCGCCAGCCGACGAGGGGCTTCGGCGCGGTCGCCGGCGCACGGTGCGGCATCGCGCGCGCCACGATCAGGGCGACGACGCCCGCGATCGCGGTGATCAGCCAGCCGAGGCCGGCCCGGTCGAGCGGGATGCTGAGCGCGCCGATCAGGCCCGCGAGGGGCACCGCGATGACGGTTGCCGCGGTGGCCGCCCGGCCGGGGCCGGGCCAGCGCCGGCCGAATCCGGACTGCGCGGGCCACGGTCCGTGCAGCGGCGGGTGGTGGATGGCGCCCGGCTGCTGCGGCACCGGCTGCGGCGTCGCGGCCGGCGGCCGCCCGCCCGTCGGCGTCGCCGGGGAGGTGAGGGTCGCCGGTCGCGGCGGGCCGGCCGGGCTGGTCTGTGGGGGTGTCGGGTCAGTCGGCACGGTCTTCTCCGTCTTCAGGTGGTCGGCCTCAGGGGCAGCGTCACGTGGATGTGGCAGCCCGGGCGGTTCCGGGTCGGTTCCGGGGCGCCGGTCGGGTCGACGACCGCGATCGTGCCGTGGTGCAGTTGGACCACCCAGCGGGCGATCGCCAGGCCGAGGCCGGTGCCGCCGTCGGTGGCCCGCTCGCCCCGGGTGAAGCGTTCGAAGACCCGGTCCCGGTCGGCGGCCGGTATGCCGTCGCCCTCGTCGGCCACCGCCAGCAGGACGTGCTCGTCGTGGCGTTCGGCGCGGACCGTGACGGTGCCGCCCGGCGGGCTGTGCCGGGCCGCGTTGTCCAGCAGGTTCGCGAAGACCTGGTGCAGGCGCTCGCGGTCGCCCTCGATGCGGATCTCCGGCGCCGAGACCTGGAAGCGCACGTCGTGGCCGGCGCCGTCCGCGTTGACCGTCGCCTCGCGGACCACGTCGCCGAGGAACCGGCGCACGTCGATCGGCGCGCGGGCCAGCGGCACCACGCCCGCGTCCAGGCGGGACAGGTCGAGCAGCTCGGTGACCAGCCGGCCCAGGCGTTCCGTCTGGATCAGCGCGGTCTTCATGGTGTCCGGCTCCGCGGTGCTGACGCCGTCGACGATGTTCTCCAGCAGGCCCCGCAGGGCGGTGATCGGGGTGCGTAGCTCGTGCGAGACGTTGGCGATCAGTTCGCGGCGCTGCCGGTCAGCCGCCGCCAGGTCCGCCGCCATCTGGTTGAACGCCGTGGCCAGCTCGCCGACCTCGTCGCGGGAGGTCGCGCGGACCCGGCGGGTGTAGTCGCCGTGCGCCATCGCCTTGGCCGCGACGGTCATCTCGCGCAGCGGCACCGTGGCGCCGTGCGCGATGACCTGGAGGGTGACCAGGCCCAGCGCGACGGCGATCGCGAACCAGGAGAGCTCGACCCGCACGAAGTCGAGGCTCCACCAGAAGATCAGCAGCCCGACGCCGCCGGCCAGGCCGAGGGCAAGGGCCAGCTTGGCCTTGATCGAGCGGACCGGGTCCAGCGGGCGCGGCAGCCAGCCGAGTGCGGCGCGCAGCAGCCGCATCATCGCCGGACCTCGAGCGCGTAGCCGACGCCGTGGACCGTGCGGATCAGGTCCGCGCCGAGCTTGCGCCGCAGACCCTTGATGTGGCTGTCGACCGTGCGGGTGCCCGAGGCGTCCGCCCAGCCCCACACGTCGGCGAGCAGCCGCTCGCGGGGCAGCACCGTGCGCGGGCGGCCCGCCAGGTGCACCAGCAGGTCGAACTCGGTCGGGGTCAGCCGGGCCTCGACCCCGGCCCGCAGCACCCGGCGCTCGGCCAGGTTGATCTCCAGGTCGCCGAGGCGGAGCATCGTGCTCTCCGCCGGCGCGACCGGCGCCGAGTTGCGCGTCGCCCGGCGCAGCAGGGCGTGCACCCGGGCGCTGAGCTCGCGCATCGAGAAGGGCTTGGTCAGGTAGTCGTCGGCGCCGACGGCCAGGCCGACGAGCAGGTCGGTCTCGTCGTCGCGGGCGGTGAGCATGAGGACCGGCACGGGACGCTCCGCCTGGATGCGGCGGCACACCTCCAGGCCGTCGAAGCCGGGCAGCATCACGTCGAGGACGATGGCGTCCGGCAGGGTCCGGCGGGCGGCCTCGACCGCGGCCGGGCCGTCGCCGGCGACCTCGACCACGAAGCCCTCCGCGCGCAGCCGGGCCGCCACCGCCTCGGCGATGGTCCGCTCGTCCTCGACCACGAGCACCTTCTGTGCCGTCATGCCGTTCTCCCCTGGCCTCGCCCGTATCGTGCGCCGCGGGTGCAAGACCGGCGCGCCCCCGTGGCCGCCGATCTCACCCGCGCTGAGCAGCCTATTGATAGGTCGTGCGGGTGCGGGGGTGAGATTGTGGACAACCTGTGAAGATCATCAGCCTGTGGATAACTCTGGGGATAACCCTGTGAGGATGTGGATAACGCTGTGGATGCAGAGGGCTCAGCGGGTCCAGTCGTGCTTGGCCGCCCGGATCAGCTTGTCCTTCAGCTCGCGGGTATGCCGCCGGCTCACCGGCAGCTCCGCGCCGTCGATCGCCACCACGTACCCGGACTGGGTGAGGCGTAGCTCCGCGACCAGCCGCAGCTGCACCAGGTAGGAGCGGTGGATCCGGACGAAGCCCGCGTCCGCCCAGCGCTCGGCCAGCGTCGCCAGCGAGACCCGGACCAGGTGCGACGCGTCCGAGGTGTGCAGCCGGGCGTAGTCGCCCTGTGCCTCGACCCAGCGCACCGAGGACCGCGGGAGCATCCGGGTCGTGCCGGCCAGCTCGACCGGGATGCTCGGCTCCTCCTCGCGCTTCGCCGGTACCGGCGCGGGCGCGGCCCGCAGGCCGGCGACGCGGCGCAGGGACTCGCCGAGCCGTTCGGCCCGGACCGGCTTGCGGACGTAGTCGGTGACGCCCAGGTCGAACGCGTCCACCGCCCCGTCGTCGTACGCGGTCACGAAGACGATCGCCGGCGGCCGGGCGAAACGGTGCAGGATGCGGGCGAGCTCCATGCCGTCCAGGCCGGGCATCCGGATGTCCAGGAAGACCGCGTCGACCTCGGTGTCGCGCAGGACGCGCAGCGCCTCGGTGGCGTCGCCGGCCCGGTGCACGAAGGCGACCCGGGAGTCGGCGTCGAGCAGGTAGGCGAGCTCGTCCAGCGCCGGCGGCTCGTCATCCACCGCCAGCACCACAAGGCTCATGCCCTGACCCCGGGATGGAATTTCGGCACCCGCATGCTCACCTTCGTCCCCGCGCCCGGCGCGGTCTCCACCACCAGCCCGAAACGGTCGCCGAACACCGACCGCAGCCGCTCATCCACATTGGAGAGGCCGACGTGCTGCCCGGCGTCGTCGTCGTGGGCGCCGGCCGCCTCGGCGACGCCCGCGACCAGCACCGCCGGATCCATGCCGACCCCGTCGTCCTCGACCGTGATGTGGCATTCGGCGCCCGAGTCCCGCGCCTCGATGCTCACCATACCGACGCCCGGCTTGCGCGAAAGCCCGTGCCGGACGGCGTTCTCCACCAGCGGTTGAAGGCAGAGGAACGGCAGGCCGACGGGGAGGACCTCGGGCGCGATCTGTAGGCGCACCTGGAGGCGGTCGCCGAACCGGGCGCGCTCGATGGTCAGGTAGCGGTCGATCGAGCGCAGCTCCTCGGCGAGCGTGGTGAACTCGCCGTGCGCCCGGAACGAGTAGCGGGTGAACTCGGCGAACTCCAGGATCAGCTCCCGGGCCCGCTCCGGATCGGTACGCACGAACGAGGCGATCGCGGTGAGCGCGTTGTAGATGAAGTGCGGGCTGATCTGGGCACGCAGGGCGCGCACCTCGGCCCGGGCCAGCCGCTCGCGGGACGACTCCAGCTCGGCGAGGGCGAGCTGGGATCCGGCCCACCGGGCGGTCTCCATGGTCGCCTGGACCAGCCCGGGTGCCGGCTGATCGTCCGCGACGGCGACGAGCGCCGCGAGGGCCTGCCCGTCGGCGCCGGTCAGCGGGGCGACCACCGCGCCGCGGACCTCGCAGTCCATCCGGTCGCAGGGCAGATCGCCGACGCCGAGGACGATCGAGCGGTTCGTCCGCAGGGTGCGCGCGGCAGCCGTGGCGAACTGGGCGCTGTGGTGGCCGCCGTGCCCGTCGAAGGCCAGGCAGCGGTCCGCGTCGACGATGCTGAGCCCGGGCGCGCCGACCAGCCGGCGCAGGTGCCGCGCGGCCTTGGCCGCCGAGGCCGGGGTCAGGCCGGTACGCAGCGGCTCGGCCGCCAGCGACGCGGTGTGCAGGACGTCGTATGTGGCCCGCTGGCCGGCGGTGGCGATCCCGCGCCGCGCCCGCAGCCGCAGCACCGCGATCACCGCTCCGGCGAGTGCGGCGAGCACAGCCAGCACCGCGAGCGCGTTACCGATCTGACCAGCCACGCACGCATCCTGACCGTAACGATCCAGAAACGCCAGCGGGCGGTGCCTGCCTAGTACGCGCCCTTACGCCGCAGGACGACCCAGATCGTGCGCCAGAGGATGCTCAGGTCGTAGGTCAGCGACCAGTTGTCGACGTAGTAGAGGTCCAGCCGGACCGCCTCGTCCCAGGACAGGTCGGAGCGGCCGGAGACCTGCCAGAGGCCGGTGATGCCGGGGCGCACCAGCAGGCGGCGGCGTACGTCGCCCAGGTAGTCGCCGTCGTCCGCGGGCAGCGGCCGGGGCCCGACCAGCGACATCTCGCCCTTCAGCACGTTGATCAGCTGGGGCAGCTCGTCCAGCGAGGTGGCCCGCAGCTTGCTGCCGAACCGGAAGATCCGCGGGTCTTCCTTGAGCTTGAAGAGCATGCCGTCGGCCTCGTTGAGCTCCTCCAGCGTGGCCTTGCGCTCCTCGGCGTCCACGTCCATGGTCCGGAACTTCCAGACCCGGAAGGTGCGGCCCTCGTGGCCGACGCGGGGCTGGCGGAAGAAGACCGGTCCGGGGCTGGCCAGCCGGATGCCGAGGGCGATTACTCCGAGTATCGGGCTGAGGGCGAGCAGGCCGAAGAAGGCGGCCACCCGGTCGAGCAGATTCTTCGCCAGCCAGCCGGGGCCCGACAGGGTCGGCTCCTCGACGTGCAGCAGCGGGAGTCCCTCGATCGGGCGAATGTGCACGCGCGGGCCGGCGATGTCGGTGAGCTGCGGCGCGACCACCAGGTCCACGCCGGTGCCCTCGAGCGCCCAGGCGAGGCGGCGCAGCTCGCCCGGCTCCGCGCTCGCCGAGCCGCACACCGCGATGGTGTCGGCGCCGACCTCGCGGACCAGGGCCAGCACGTCGCGGCTCGCGTACACGGGCACGGGTGTCTCGATGCCCCGGGCCGCGGAGTAGCCGTCGGTGAGGTGGATCGCGACCGGGATCAGGCCGGCCGCCGGGCTGCGGGTGACGGCCGTGTAGACCTCGAGCGCCTCCGGCAGCGTGCCCATCAGGACCATCCGGTGCGCGCCGTGGCCGGTGCGCCGGCGGGCCACGTGCAGCACCTGGCGCGCCGAGTAGCGGCAGAACAGGATGAAGATCAGCGCCGCGACCGAGACATAGGCGATCGTCACCCGGGAGAGCTGGGTCTTGGTGGCGAAGGCCAGCAGCGATACGCAGGCCACGACCGTGACGAAGGCGCGAACCACCCGTTTGAACTCTTCGCTGCCCAGCCCGAGATAGCGGCGGTCGTAGCTGCCGTTCGCCCAGAGAATGAAGAGCCAGCCGAGCGGCAGGCCGACGAGGGCGACGAAGTAGAACAGGCCTACTCCCCGGCCCTGGAAGCCGGAGTCGGCCTTCTGGATGAACGTCACCGCGAGCGCGCTGGCGAGGATCGCGGACACCAGATCGAGCAGGACCAGGATCAACGTGTACGGCCGGTGCCAGCGGGACACCCGGCGATGCGAACGGGTCCAGGCGGACCTGGGTACCCCGTTACTCGGCGGCGGTTCCTGCTGCCACTCGAAGCTGTCGTACGGCATGCCGCTCCGGCTCTTGCTGGTTTCCGGGCGTTGGAGGCTCGTGGTCACCTCGCCTACGTCCTCCCGCATCACGTACCGCCCACACCGAGAACATTACGCACTGCCACGACCCTGGGGGGCTCCGGCCGGGGCTGCCAATCCCCGCGCGCCGCGGACGAAGCGTGGGACCGGGCCACTATACCGATGGAACGGCGGAGAAGAAGTGGATGCGCAGCCGCTTTCCTCCGGGAACCGATCAAGCACGCTGAGTGACTATCGGATCAACTTGGACAGCCTGCGATCGGCGAGCGGCTTGCCGCCCGTCTGGCACGTCGGGCAGTACTGCAGGCTCTTGTCGGCGAACGACACCTCGCGCACCGTGTCGCCGCAGATCGGGCAGGGCAGCCCGGTCCGGGCGTGCACCCGCATGCCGGCCCGCTTCTCGCCCTTGAGCTCGGCCGCCTTCTGGCCGACCGAGCGTGCGACGGCGTCGGTCTCCACCTGCCGCATCGCCTCGTAGAGGGTGGTGATCTGCTCGTCGGTGAGCTTGGCGGTCAGCGCGAAAGGCGACATCTTCGCCGCGTGCAGGATCTCGTCGGAGTACGCGTTGCCGATGCCGGCGAGCACCTCCTGGTCGGTGAGCACGCCCTTGACCTGGCCGCGGCGGCTGCGCAGCCGCTCGGCGAACAGGTCACGGTCCACCGCCAGCGCGTCGGGGCCGAGCCGGGCGACGCCGGGCACGTCGGCCGGGTCCCGCACCAGGTACGCGGCCAGCGACTTCTGCGTGCCGGCCTCGGTCAGGTCGAAGCCGGAGCCGTCGTCGAGGCGTACCCGAAGCGCGATGGGCCCGCTGCCGGGCTTGAGCGGCGCCGGCGACCGGAAGGAGTCCCGGTAGTGCAGCCAGCCGGCCCGGGCGAGGTGCACCACGAGGTGCAGGTCCGTGCCGAGGAACAGGTCGAGGAACTTGCCGTGCCGGCCGGCGCCGGTGACGGCCAGGCCGGCGACCGCGCTCGGCGGCGGATCGTAGGTCTTCAACGCGCTGAACGAGGACACCTCGAAGCGCTCGACGGTGTGGCCGACCGCGCGCTCGCGCAGGTATGCGGCGAGCGCCTCGACCTCGGGAAGCTCGGGCACGCCCCCAACGGTAGCGTTTCGCACCGTGAAGGTCGTCGTAGCGCACAACAGGTACCGCGAAGCGATCCCGTCCGGCGAGAACGTCATCGTCGACACGGAGATAGCGCAGCTCACGGCGGCCGGGATCGAGGTGCTGCCGTTCCAGCGCGCCTCGGACTCGATCGGCGACCTGCCGCTGGTGCAGAAGGCGCTGCTGCCCATCTCGCCGATCTACGGCCGGGCGGCGCAGCGGGACCTCGACGAGCTGTTGCGGCGGGAGCGGCCGGACCTGCTGCACCTGCACAACCCGTACCCGCTGCTCTCGCCGTGGGTGGTGCGCACCGCGCACGCGCACGGCGTGCCGGTCGTGCAGACGGTCCACAACTACCGCCAGGTGTGCTCGTCGGGGCTGTACTTCCGCGACGGTCACAACTGCGTCGACTGCCGCGGCAAGGCGTTCGGCTGGCCGGCCGTCGCGCACAAGTGCTACCGCGGCTCGGCGGCGCAGAGCGCGCTGATGGCGACCACGCTCGCCGTGCACCGTTCGACGTGGAAGTCCGTGGACCGCTACATCGCACTCACCGGGCGGATCGCCGCACACCTCAAGGATTACGGCATCCCGGACGAGCACATCGTGATCAAGCCGAACGGGCTGCCGGACCCGGGCGAGCCCGAGCCCCTCGGCGACGGCTTCCTCTACGCGGCCCGGCTCTCCCCGGAGAAGGGCCTCGGGCTGCTGCTGGAGGCGTGGCGCCGGCACCCGGACGGCTCGCTCGGGCAGCTGCGCATCGCGGGCGACGGCGAGCTCCGGCCGCTCGCCGAGCGGGCCGACGCCGAGCGAGGCGACGTCACCTACCTGGGCGCGCTCGACCGGGACGGCATGGTGGCCGCCCGCACCCGGGCGTCGGTGATCGTTGCCGTGCCGACCTGGAACGACGTGCTGCCGACCGTGATCCTGGAGGCGATGGCCGCGGGCCGGCCGGTGCTGGGCACCGACGTCGGCGGCATCGGCTACCTGCTCGGCATCGGCGAGCCGGTCGAGGCCGCGGGCTGGACGGTCGAGCCGGACGCCGCGGCGCTCGCGGAGGCGCTGCCGATCGCCCGGGCCGGCGCCGCGGCCGTCGCGCCGGCCGCCCGCAAGCGCTACCTCCAGGCCTTCCATCCCGACGTGGTGACCCGCCGGCTCATCGAGATCTACACCTCGCTGATCGAGAATTCGCACCCGTCACCCAGGTAGATCATGATCGATGCGGGGAACGCTGTATCGCGTGACCGATGCAGAGATCTCGCGCCGAAACGTCCTGCTGGGCGCCGGCGGCGCCGCGGTGTTCGCCGCGGCCGGCGCCGGCGTCGGCTATGCGCTGGCCGACACGGGCGGCCGCGGCACGACGGGTGCCCCGGCCGAACGGGCCGCCCCGCCGAAGTACCGCTCCCGGCCCGACCTGCGGGCCCTGCCGGACGTCACGATCACGACGCCGGCGAACGCCACCGCACCGGGCTACATCTTCCTGACCCCCGCGTCCGGCATCGGGCTGTGGGGGCCGCTGATCGTCGACGAGGCCGGCTCTCCGGTCTGGTTCCGCAAGGTGCCCGACCCGGCGACGGTCGCCATCGACCTCAAGGTCCAGCGCTACCGGAACAGGCCCGTGCTGACCTGGTGGGAGGGCACCATCGGCGGTACCGGCGGCCGGGGTGTCGGGCAGGGCGAGTTCGTCATCGTCGACACGAACTACCGGGAGATCACCCGGGTCCGGGCGGCCGGCTCGGAGCAGGCCGACCAGCATGACTTCGTGATCACCCCGGACGGCACCGCACTCTTCTGGATCTACGACCCGATCCCGTACGACCTGACGGCGCTCGGTGGCCCGGCCGACGGGGTGCTGCACGACGGGGTGCTCCAGGAGATCGACATCAGGACGGGCCGGCGCCTGTTCGAGTGGCGGGCGCGCGACCACGTCGGCCCGGACGAGTCGTACGCGCCGCTGCCGGGCGGCGAATCGGCGCACCTGCCGTACGACTACTTCCACGCGAACTCGGTCGGCCTGGACGCCGACGGGGACCTGTTGGTGTCGGCCCGGCACACCTGGACGGCGTACAAGATCGACAGGCGCACGGGCGACGTCCGGTGGCGCATCGGCGGTAAGAAGTCGGATTTCGCCGTTGACGAGAAGTCCCGGTTCAGCTGGCAGCACGACTTCCGACGCCGGCGCGACGGCTCCTACAGCGTCTTCGACAACGGCGCGGGGGTGACCACGCAGCGGACGGAGTCCCGCGGCCTGGTCTTCACCGTCGACGAGGCCGCCCGCTCGGTCACCTTCGCCGCCGAGTTCCGGCATCCACTGAAGCTGTCCGCGCCGACACAGGGCAACTTCCGCGAACTGGCCGACGGCGGATCCTTCGTCGGGTGGGGCCAGCTGCCGTACTTCACCGAGTACGCGCCGGATGGGGCCGTGCGGCTCGACGGGCACCTGCCGCTGGACAACCAGTCGTACCGGGCCTACCGGGCCGAGTGGCCGGGCGAGCCGCTGGACCAGCCGACGCTGGGCCTGGCCGTCGACGGCGGCAACGTGATCGTCAGCGCCAGCTGGAACGGCGCGACGCGGGTCGCGAAGTGGCGGGCCCGTGCCGGCCGGCAGCCGGGCGCGCTGACGCAGTCGGTCGAGGGGCCGCGCACGGGCTTCGAGACGACGCTGACCCTGCCCGGCACGCCGGAGTACGTCGTCGCCGAGGCCCTCGACAGCGCCGGCGCCCTGCTGGGCCGGTCATCGGCGATACCAGTCCGGGTCTGACGGGCCGGTCGGCTACCGGGCCGGTCGGCTACCGGGCCGGTCGGCTACCGGGCCGGTCGGCTACCGGGCCGGTCGGCTACCGGGCCGGTCGGCTACCGGGCCGGTCGGCTACCGGGCCGGTCGGCTACCGGGCCGGTCGGCTACCGGGCCGGTCGGCCGCCGGGCCGGTCGGCAACCGGGCGGGCCGGGTCACCGGGCGGGTCGGGCCACACCGGGCGGGTCGGGCCACACCGGGCGGGTCAGCCCTTCAGGGCCGCCCGGCCGGAGAACGCGATGCTCGCGGCCAGGAAGGCGCCGTTGATCAGGGTGAAGGCGCCGATCAGCCAGATCGCCCACTGCGGGGCTACGGTCAGCACCACGCCGGCCACCGCGATCACCGCGCCGTAGTCGCGGACGAGCTTGACCACGCGGACCGGCAGCGACCGGCTGGTGACCATGCTGGATGCCTGGTCGCCCGACTGCATCACCGAGGTCACCAGGTTGACCATCCAGGTGCCGGCGAAGGCCGCCAGCAGCCAGGCCGGCGTCTCCGGCACCTGGGCCTCCGCCACCGCGGACAGGGCCGCGACCAGCGCGATCTGCCCGGCGACGTCGCACAGCACGTCGACCCGGCCGCCCGCGGCGCTGGTCTGGCCCGTCACCCGGGCAAGCTGGCCGTCCGAGCAGTCCAGCGCGTACGCGAGCTGCCAGCCGACCAGCGCGAGCAGGCCGATCGGCCAGGCCGGCACCCGGCCGTCCGCCACCGGCCCCGCGGCCGCGACCACCACGAACGAGACCAGGCAGCTGAGTCCGAGGTTCGCCACCGTGAGCACGGTCGGCGCGAGCCGGTGCCGGTACGCGAAGACCGAGATCCGCGCGCCCAGCCGCTGGCTCAGTGCCTCGCTGAACAGGCCGCCGCCCCGGTTGACCCGGTAGTAGTCGGCGGCGGTCGGCGGATTTTCCACGTTGTCAGCGCTTAGCGACGGCATCGACATAATCGTCCAATTTACGGCGGATCTCATCCTGGCTCATCGCGAGGTGTTCCAGGATGGTGTACCGGTCCGGCCGGGTCCGCGGCGCGAAGTCCACCGCCTCCACGAACTGCTCCGGCGTAAGGCCCACGTCGGCGGGGGTGCGCGGCAGGCTGTGCCGGGCCAGGCAGTCCGACATCTGGGCGAAGCGGCGCTCGTCGCCGCGCAGGAAGGTGCAGAACAGCGCGCCGAGGCCGGCGAGTTCGCCGTGCGAGGCCGTGTCGGGGAAGAGCGAGTCGATCGCGTGCATGATCTCGTGGCAGCCACCGCTGGACGGCCGGCTGCTGCCGCAGACCGCCATCGCCAGCCCGCTGGAGATCAGCGCCTCGGCGAGCACGGTCACGAAGGCGTCGTCGGTCATGTCGCCCGGCATCGAGAGCATCGCCTCGGCGCCCATCCGGGCCAGCGACGCGGCGAGGCCGTCGACCGGCTCACCGCGCACCTCGCGGCCCAGCTCCCAGTCGGCGAGCGCGCTGATGTTGCTGATCACGTCGCCGATCCCGGCGCGGTTGACCAGCTCCGGCCCGTGCTCGACGAAGTCCAGGTCGACGATGACGCCGAACGGGATGTGCACGCCGTAGGAGTTCTTGATGCCGTCGTGGACCAGGCTGGCCACCGGCGAGGCGATGCCGTCGTTGGCCAGGCTGGTCGCCACCGAGACCATCGGCAGGCCCCACCGGCTGGCCGCGTACTTCGCGGTGTCGACGGTCTTGCCGCCGCCGATGCCGACGACCGCGTCGTACGAGCGGGAGCGCAGCTTGGTGGCCAGCTCCAGCGCGGCGTCCAGCGTGCCGCCGGCCGTGGTGTAGACGTCGGCCGAGCCCAGCGACGGGCGGATCATCTCCGCGATCCGTTCGCCCTGGCCGGGGCCGACCACCACGGCGACGTCGCCGCCGGCGGAGATCCGGCCGTCGGCGAGGATCCGGCCGAGGTCCGCGACCGCGCCCCGCCGCACGTCGATGTGCAGCGGGGTCTGGACGCTGCGGGCTAGTAGTGGCATGCGATGTCCCGCGCCTTGGCGAGGTCGTCGTGGTTGTCCACCTCGACCCAGGGGATGTCGCCGATGGTCGCCGCGCGGATCTCGCCGCCGCGGTCGGCGTACTCCTGGTAGCCGTCCTCGTAGTAGAGGTTCGGGTCGCGCTCCCAGGTGGTCTTGAGCGCGTCGGCGAGGTCAGCGGCGGCCGAGGCCTCGATGACGGTCGCGCCGATGTACTCGCCGAAGGCCTCGGCCGGGTCCATCAGCTTGGTGATCCTCGTGAGCCGGCCGTCGGCGGAGAAGATCGTCTTCATCTCCTCGTCGGCGAGCTTCTTCACGTTGTCGACGGCGAGCAGGATGCCCGGGCCGCGGCTGTCGAGCAGGGTCTTCTCGACGCTCACCGGGTGCACGGTGTCGCCGTTGACAAGCAGCGCGCCCTCGGCGAACCGGTCGCGGGCCAGCCACAGCGAGTACGCGTTGTTCCACTCCTCGGCCTTGTCGTTGTGCACGAGGGTGATCTTGACGCCGTACTTCTGCTCGAACGCGTCCTTGCGCTCCTCGACGGCGCCGGCGCAGTAGCCGACGACGATCGTCACGTCGGTGAGCCCCGCGGCCGCGAGGTTACGCAGGGAGATATCCATGATGGTCGTCTCCCCGTCGACGGGGACCAGCGCCTTCGGCAGCGTGTCGGTGTACGGGCGCAGTCTGCGTCCGGCGCCGGCGGCGAGTACGAGACCGATCATGGGATGGTTCCTTCCGAAGTGAGGGGCGTGCCCGACGAGGATAGCGGTGGTTTCACATACCGAGAGTGTGCAGGACCACGAAGCCGTCCTCGGCGATCCGCCGGATCATCCCGTCGTTGATCTCGGCGCTCTCGTCCAGCACCGCCAGTTCGCCCGGACCGAGCCAGCGATACTCCGTGTGCTTGCCGGCCTCCAGCCGCGGGCGCGCCAGGTCGCCGTCCACCCGTACGAGAAAGTCGGTTTCGTGCCGTTCGAGGCCGTCTTCTCCGGTGTAGGAGTATTCGCCGACCTGCCCCAGCACCACAGAGAGCCGCCAGCCGGTCTCCTCGAAGATCTCCCGCCCCAGCGCGTCGCCGACCGTCTCGCCCGGTTCGAGGTGGCCGCCGACGATGTCCCAGGCGTTCGGGAAAAGCTTCCGTTGCGCCGATCGGCGTTGGAAGAATATTCGGCCGTCGTCGTCCACGACGAGAGCACCGGCGACGCGAAGCGGTTCAGGTACCACGCGAAAAATGATATAGAGCCTGCTCGTAAGCTTGTGGCCATGACCGCTGAGCAGCTGATCTCGTTCGCAAGAGGGGCACCGTCCCTGGACATCGTCGACGTGGCGGGCCTCAAGGCCGCCGCCGCGCGCGCCTTCGACGCCGATCCGGCCGGAGTTACCGCCTACGGCACGTCCGTCGGCTACGTCCCGCTGCGAAAGTGGATCGCCGACAAGCACGGGGTCTCCGCCGACCAGGTCATCGTGACGAACGGTTCCCTCCAGGCCGACGCGTTCCTCTTCAACCACCTGGTGCAGGCCGGCGACGACGTGATCGTGGAGAAGCCGACCTACGACCGCACCCTGCTCAACCTTCAGAACCTGGGCGGCAAGGTGCACCAGGTGACGATCGACCCGGACGGCATCGACGTCGACGAGCTGCGCGGGCTGCTCGAGGCAGGCCTGCGCCCGAAGCTCGCCCACATCATTCCGAACTACCAGAACCCGGCCGGCGTCACCCTCTCGCTGGAGCGGCGGCGGGCGCTGCTGAGCCTGGCGGTCCAGTACGGCTTCATGATCTTCGAGGACGACCCGTACGTCGACATCCGCTTCCGGGGCGACGCGCTCCCGTCGATGCTGTCGATGGACACCGAGAACGTGGTCGTGCACGCCTCCAGCTTCACCAAGACGGTGTGCCCGGGTGTCCGCGTCGGCTACCTGGTCGGCCCGGCCGCGCTGATCGACGCGATCGCCAAGAAGGCCACCAACCTCTACATCTCGCCCGGCATGGTCTCCGAGGCGATCGTGCACCAGTTCTGCGTCTCGGGCGACATCGAGCGCTCGGTGGCGACGGTGAGCACCGCTCTGGCCGAGCGTGCCCGGGTGCTCGCCGCCTCGCTGCGCGAGCACATCCCGGGCGCGACCTTCACCGAGCCCGACGGCGGCTACTTCCTCTGGGTCGACCTGCCGGAGGCGGTCGACGTCGACAAGCTCTTCCCGGCGGCCATGAAGAAGGGCGTCGCCATCGTCAAGGGCAGCGACTTCCTGCTGGACGGCGGCAAGTCCTCGGTCCGGCTGGCGTTCTCGGCCGTGACTGTCGACCAGATCGACGAGGGTGTCCGCCGGCTCGCCGCGGCCATCGCCGAGATCACCGCCTGACGCACCGGCCCGCTGTCGGGATTCCGACAGAGAGTCCGCGGACGCCGGTTCCGGGGTTGCCCCCGGGGCCGGCGTCCGGCTCACAATGCTGGGCGCCGGGTTGCATGACCATGCGGTTCGGCGCGTGGACAACCGCTCCCCCTCGGTGCCGGGCGGGCCGATCGCACCCTCACCCCCCGAAATGCGGCCGGTCCGCTCGGCGCCACCAGCCGGCGGGAGTAGCGCCACCTTGGGCGTAGCCTCGTGCGGGCCTCTCTACGGGGGCCGGCCGGGATCCACCCTTGGGGGGCAGACATGACCGAGAGCAGCGCGCAGCGCAACCGGGCGACGGGCGTGAACCGGTCACTGTCACGGGCGTGGACCGCACCCGTGCGTGCGATGAACCGCTTCCTCGGCACCACGGACGGCATCGCCGAGCCCGGCCAGGTGTTCACCGGCACCTCGGTGGTGGACTGCGGCGTCTACGTCGACGGCAAGCGCGCGCCCGGCGACTTCTCGCCCGACGAGGCGCTGCGCGAGGCGTGCAGCCGTGAGAACGCGTTCGTCTGGCTCGGCCTGCACGAGCCGACCGAGGACGAGATGTCCGCCATCGCGCGCACCTACGACCTGCACGAACTCGCCGTCGAGGACGCGGTCAAGGCGGAGCAGCGGCCCAAGCTGGAGCAGTTCGGCACCGTGCACTTCCTGGTGCTGCGCACCGCGCGCTACGTGCCGCACAGCGAGCTGACCGAGACCTCGCAGGTCGTCGAGACCGGCCAGATGATGATCTTCGTTGGCGAGCGGTTCGTGATCACGGTCCGGCACGGGGACGCGTCGCGACTCGCGCCGGTGCGCGCGGATCTGGAGTCGCGCGGCGTGCTGCTCGAGCATGGACCTTGGGCCGTCGCCTACGCCGTGACGGACCGGGTCGTCGACGCGTACGTCGAGGTCGCCGACCAGGTGGAGGCCGACCTGGACATCATCGAGGAGGGCGCGTTCTCGCGCGACAGGGGCAGCCCGGTGCAGCAGATCTACCAGATGAAGCGCGAGCTGGTGGAGTTCCGCCGGGCCGTGGTGCCGCTACAGCGGCCGCTGGCCACCATCACCGCGCCGCAGAGCCGGCTGGTGCCCAAGGAGATCCGGCGCTACTTCCGCGACGTGCAGGACCACCTCACCCGGACGGTCGAGCAGGTCTCCTCGTACGACGACCTGCTGAACTCGATCCTGCAAGCGCGGCTGGCGCAGGTGACCGTCGACCAGAACAACGACATGCGCAAGATCGCCGCCTGGGCCGGTATCGCGACGGTGTGGACGGCCTTCGCCGGCGTCTACGGCATGAACTTCGAGTTCATGCCCGAGACACACTGGCAGTACGGCTACCCGAGCCTGATCACCGTGCTGCTCGGCGTCTCGGTCCTGTTGTACCGCGCCTTCCGCCGCAACGGCTGGCTCTGAGCGGGCACCCGGAGCCTCTCGCCGGGCCTTAGAGTGACGGTGTCGCCCTGGGGAGGGAAATCGCGTGCCGTCGCGCCAGGATCAGCTGCACTCGTACCAGTACTCGCAGCAGCGGGTGGTGGCCGCGCTGGTCACCCACGACCCCGATCCGCACCGCTCGCCCCTGCGCCGGGCCGGCAGCGCCGCGCTGATCAGCCTGGTCGTCGCCTCGCTCGCCGTCGGCGGCGCGGCGGTGTACGGCCTGCTCAAGGGCCGCAGCACCGTGGAGCCGCGCAACGAGGCCGTGGTCTTCCTGGAGAAGGGCTCCGGCGCCCGCTACGTCTACCTGAAGTCCGACGACCGCATGCACCCGGTGCTCAACTACAGCTCCGGGCTGCTGATCGCCAACACCAACGAGCCGAAGCTGGTCGACGCCTCCTCGGAGAGCCTGGCCAAGGTGCCGCTCGGCGACCCGCTCGGAATACCGGACGCGCCCGACTCGCTGCCGGCGGCCAAGGGCGGCCTGCTCGACCCGGTGTGGACGGTGTGCTCGCTGCCGCCGGAGGGCGCCACGGCGCCGCGGAGCCTGTTGTCGGTCGGTGACCGGCTCACCGACGGGACGGTGCTGCCCGTGCCCCGGGCGGACACCCCCGCCGCCGACCTGCGCGGCCTGCTGGTCTCCGACCCGGCCGAGCGCACCTACCTGGTCTACAACAACCGGCGCTTCCTCATCCCGGCCGGCCGGGTGCAGCAGACCCAGGTCTTCTTCGGCTGGACCCAGCAGCCGCTGCCGGTGGCGACGGCGTGGATCAACGCGGTGCCGGTCGGGCCGGACCTGAAGCCGCCCGCGATCCCGGACCGCGGCGAGGCGTCCCCGGCGATCGACGACTTCGAGATCGGCCGGCTGCTGCGGATCGGCGGCGACTCCGGCGACAAGTGGGCCGTCGTGCTCGGCGACGGCGTCGCCGACATCACCGACGTGCAGGCCCGGTTGTTGCAGGTCGACCGGGACACCGACGACCGGAGCGAGGTGGACCTCGGCACCTACAGCAACCTGCCGCGCTCGCAGACCCAGCTGGTCGCGGCCGCGGCGAACGCCGGCTTCCCGCCGGCCGTCCCGGTGCTGCTGAACGGCCCGGGCCAGGTCTGCCTGACCCACGACGGCAAGGACGCGGAGAACCCCGAGGTCGGCATCCGGATCGGCCCGACGGTCGCCAAGGGCAGCCCGGTCGGCGGGGCCCCGGCCGTGCCCGGAGGCGTACAGGCCGACCTGGTCTACGTGCCCCGCGGCAAGGGCGCCCTGGTCGTCGCCGCGGCGTCGCCGACGGCGCCGGCGGGCAGCGGCACGGTCAGCATCGTGACGGACATCGGCCGGCGCTATCCGGTCGCGAGCCGCGAGGTGCTGCCCCGGCTGGGCTACGGCGGCGTCAAGCCCGACCCGATCCCGGGCCAGCTGGTCGCCCTGCTGCCGCAGGGCCCGGCCTTGGATCCGGTACGCGCCCGGCAGTCGGACGCCACGGACGAGTGAAGGGCGGACCCGCGGGTCCGCCCTTCACCGTGCCTTCCACCAGGTTCAGTTCTTGTTCTTGCCGCTCGCCATCCGCGCCACCGTCGGGCTGTGTTGCGCCGAGGAGGTCTGGTCGGCCCCTTCGTCGATCGTGAGCGGGTCGGTCTCGTCGATCGGCGTGACCAGGCCCGTCGGCCCCGACAGGTCCGGCTCGAACGCGGCGTCGTCGGCGCCGGCGACCGGGGTCGGCAGGGGGCCCGCGGGGTCGTACTCGTCCCACTGCTCGCGGCGGCGCATGCGGACCACGTACGCGCCGGCCGCGCCGACGGCGGCGCCGGCCAGCAGCAGGCCGGCGAGCCGGAGGCCCGAGTGCCGGCGCCCGCGGGCGCGCCGCTTGAGCTGCTTCGCCTTCTTCCGGCCGGCCTTGGTGGTGTTCAAGCCGGCCTCGACCGCCGGCCAGCTCACCTGCCGCGCGTTCTCCGCCGCGGTGACGACCAGCGGAGTCAGCGTCGCTATGGCGCTGTCCCAGCTCTGCGACGCGGCGTCCATCGCCTTGGCGGCCGTCGGCTGCACACGCTCCCGGGCCGCGGTGATCTTGGGACCCACGGTCGAGCTGGTCTCGTGCGCGGCGATGGTTGCCGCGCGCTTGAAGTGGTCGACGCTCTGACCGAGCTCCCGCTTCATCCGAGCGCTGCGGTACTTCCGTCGCATCGTTGCGAACACCAGTGCCCACCTCCTGTGGTTCTCTCCCACGCCATGTTGCCCTCTTGGGTACCCCCGCGTTGCCGGATCTGACACATGGGGGAGGATCCGAATGCAAAGAACTGTCCAGCGCCGGCCCCGACGTAGCGGACCGGCGACCGCGACACTGAGGGGGAGTACCCGTGGCCGACGCTCTTTACGCCACCCTGCACACCAACCACGGCCCGATCCGGCTCCAGCTCTTTCCGGACCACGCACCGGCGACCGTCCGCAACTTCGTGGAGCTCGCGGAGGGCACCAAGGACTATGTCGACCCGCGGACCGGCCAGAAGGGCAGCGGCCCGTACTACGACGGGACGATCTCGCACCGGGTCATCGCCGGCTTCATGATCCAGCTGGGCGACCCGACCGGCACCGGCCGCGGCGGCCCCGGCTACCAGTTCGCCGACGAGTTCCACCCCGAGCTGCAGTTCGACCGCCCCTACGTGCTCGCCATGGCGAACGCGGGCCCGGGCACGAACGGTTCGCAGTTCTTCATCACCGTCGGACCCACCCCGCACCTGAACCGGCGGCACACGATCTTCGGCCAGGTGGCCGACGAGCAGTCCGCCAAGGTCGTGGACTCGATCGCGACCACCCCGACCGGCCCCGGCGACCGGCCCCGCGAGGATGTCGTCGTCGAGCGCGTGGAGATCGAGCGGGCATAGGGAACGCAGCCCTCTTCCGGGTACGTTTGAGGCATGAGTGAGTCTCCGGTGACGGCTCCGGTCTGCTACCGCCATCCGTCAAAAGAGACCTACGTGCGCTGCACGCGCTGCGAACGCCCGATCTGCCCGGATTGCATGAACGAGGCCTCGGTAGGCCACCAGTGCCCGGAGTGTGTCGCCCAAGGCAGGCGCACCCAGCGGCCGGCGCGCACCGCCTTCGGCGGGAGCGTCGCCGGCCGCGCCGGGACGGCCACCCGGGTCCTGATCGGCGTCAACGTCCTGATGATGGTCGCCTCGATCATCTCCGGCGGTTCGAGCGCCGTCGCCGGCGGCGGCTGGGGCGGCCTGCTCGGCGGCAGCACCCCGCTCACCGAGTGGGGCGCGGTGCTCGGCGAGGCCCTCTACGGGCCCGTCGGCGACATGTCGGTGCACGGCATCGCGCACGGCGAGTGGTACCGCCTGTTCACGGCGATGTTCATCCACTATGGCGTGCTGCACCTGCTGATGAACATGTACGCCCTCTGGTTCCTCGGGCGCGACATCGAGCGGGAGCTGGGCCCGCTCCGCTTCGTCGGCCTCTACCTGCTCGCGGGCCTGGGCGGCAATGTGGCGGCGTACCTCTTCTCGGCGCCGAACGCCATGACGGCCGGCGCCTCCACCGCGGTCTTCGGCCTGATGTCGGCCATCTTCGTGCTGCTCAAGCGCCTGAACCTGAGCATCGCCCCGATCCTGCCGGTGATCGTCATCAACGTGATCTTCACGTTCGTCGCGTCAAACATCTCGGTCGCCGGCCACCTCGGCGGCCTGGCGGTCGGCGGCGCGGTGGCGGCGGTGCTGGCCTACGCGCCGAGGGAACGGCGCAACCTGGTGCAGGGCGCCGGCTGCGCGGGGATCTTCCTGGTCCTGGTGGCGCTGACGATCTACCGCACCGGCGTGCTGCTGAGCTGACCCGGGCGTCAGGACGGGGCGTTCGCGCGCAGGGCGTTGAGCGCCTCGGCGACCTCCTCCGGCTCCGCGCCCAGGTCGCTGGTGCTGAACATGTGCAGGCTCTCGCCGGCGTCGATCTCCAGCAGGCTGCTGCGCAGGCCGAGGCGCTCGCTGCGCTCGACCCGTACCCGTTCGATCTGAGGCCAGGCCAGGTGCCGGCGCCGGCGGAAGCCGGTGACCACGGTGACCCCGCTCGTGTCCGCGCTCAGCCGGACCGGTGCGATCAGGTCCCGGGCCGCCCAGGCGGTCAGCGCCGCGGTCGCCACCCCGCCGAGGACCAACTGCACCGGGTCCTCGCGGCCGGACACCGCGACCAGGACCACCACCGCCACCGCGCCCAGCAGCTTGGTGATCGGCAGAACGGGCTTCACCCGCCACTGAAGAGGCGACATGCAACAACTATCGCAGCCCGCGTACCGTCGGCGGTATGCGAGACGCGGTGATCGTCGGTGCTGTCCGTACTCCGGTCGGGCGGCGTAACGGAGGGCTGGCGGAGACACACCCGGCCGACCTGTCGGCGATCGTGCTGCGGGCACTCACCGCGCGCGCCGGATTCGACCCGGCGGACGTCGAGGACGTCATGTGGGGATGCGTCTCCCAGGTCGGCGAGCAGTCCTGGAACATCGGGCAGTCCTGGAACATCGGGCGCAGCGCCGTGCTCGCGGCCGGCTGGCCCGAGTCGGTGCCGGCCACGACCATGGACCGGCAGTGCGGGTCGAGCCAGCAGGCGCTGCACTTCGCCGCGGCGACCGTGCTCTCCGGCCAGGCCGACCTGGTGGTGGCCGGCGGGGTCGAGTCGATGAGCCGGGTGCCGATGGGGTCGAGCGCGGCCGGCGCCGACCCGTACGGATCGGCGATCGCCGAGCGCTACGGCACGTCCGTCTTCAACCAGGGCGTCGGCGCCGAGATGATGGCCGCGCGCTGGGGCTTCTCCCGGCGCCTACTCGACGAGTACGCCCTGGCCAGCCACGCCGCGGCCGCCAAGGCGCAGGACGCCGGTGTCTTCGACGTCGAGGTCGTGCCGGTCGGCGCGGTCACCCGCGACGAGGGCATCCGGCGCGACACCACGCTCGACAAGCTCGGCGCGCTGAAGACGCCGTTCAAGGCCGACGGCGTGGTCACCGCCGGCTCCGCCTCGCAGATCTCCGACGGCGCCGCCGCGCTGGCGGTGACCACGTCCCGCTGGGCGGCCGCGCACGGCCTGGTGCCGATCGCCCGCGTGCACACCGCGGTGGTCGCGGCCGACGATCCGGTGATCATGCTGACCGCGCCGATCGCGGCGACGGGCAAGGCGCTGGACCGCTCGGGCCTCACCATCGACGAGATCGGCGTGTACGAGGTGAACGAGGCGTTCGCGCCCGTGCCGCTGGCCTGGCTCGCCGAGACCGGCGCCGACCCGTCCCGCCTCAACCCGCTCGGCGGCGCGATCGCCCTCGGCCACCCGCTCGGCGCGTCCGGTGCGCGGATCATGACGACGATGCTGCACCACATGCGACAGACCGGCATCCGGTACGGATTGCAGACCATGTGTGAGGGCGGCGGAATGGCGAACGCCACGGTGGTCGAGCTTCTGTAATTCGATATTCATCGTGCCGTGGCCGCAGCTTCCCCCTTTGCGCCGCGTTAAACGCCACATGGACGTGTTCTCCCGTACGTTCCTCCCCGCCGCCGCCGAAGCCGGGGTCACGATCCCCACCGTGAGCCGGCATCTGCCCATCTTCCGCCGCTGCGTGGAACCGGACGATTCCACCGTGCTGGTGACCCGGTGCGTGTGCCCGGACCGGCCCCTGTCCGGGGAGTTCCTGCTGCTGCTTACCTACCGCCGGCTGGTCGTCACCCAGGAGACCCGGGTGCTGCACCGGCTCCGGCTGCACCTGAACGCGAACCTGCGTCACCTGAGCAACGTCACCTGGCGCCCGGACCTGCGGATGTCCGCCGTGGACGTCGCGGCGACCGCGGTGGACGGTGTCCGCGAACGGTTCCGGATGCGCCTCGGCCAGCCGGAGCAGGTGTGGCACTTCGACGCGCTGCTCAAGCACGTCTTCCGCGAGCGTCGCCCGGCCGGCCGGCTCACCGCCGCCGCCTAGGCCCGGTCCAGGAACGTCGAGATCGAGGCCCGCAGGCCCGCCGGGTCGAGGCCGTGCCAGCGCGCATGGTCCGCGGGGGTGCCGTAGCGCCGCTGCTCGGCGCGGCCCACGCCGAGGTGCAGTTCCCGATGGGGTACGTCGGACAGCGCCGCCGCCACGAGCCGGCTCGACGTGCCGGCCAGGTAGGGCTCCACGACGACGACCTCGCGGCTCACCAGCTCGCGCAGCCCGGCACCGTCGAGCGGCCGCGGCGTCAGCGTGTACGCGACGGTGACGTCGAGGTCGCGGGTCGCGGCGAGCACCGGGTCGAGCATCGGCCCGACCGCGAGCACGACGGGTGCACCGGCCCAGCCGCGCCGCAGGACCTGTAGCCGGTCCGTCCGCTCGTACGCGCGGGCGTTGTGCTGCGAGGAGAGCCGCACGTAGATCCGGTCGTCGTTGCCGGCCGCCGCGCGCAGCAGCGGCGCCACCTCGTCCGGGTGACCCGGCACGTGCACGGTCCACCCCTCGAGGGTGTCGAGGAGCGCGACGTCGCCGGGCGACTGATGCGTGTAGCCCTCGGCGGACGCGTCGTACGAGGCGCCGATGCTGACCAGCACGGCGCCCGCGTCCTGGTGGCCGAGGTCGAGCTTGATCTGCTCGTAGGCCCGGTCGATCAGGAACGGCGCGTAGGAGTGCACGTACGGCCGCAGCCCGGTCAGCGCGAGCCCGCCGGCGACGCCGGTCATCAGCTGCTCGCGGATACCGACGTTGAGCACCCGGTCCGGGTGTCTGTGGTGCGCGGCCGCGAACGCGTCGGCGGAGATGTCGGCGAGCACCACCGCGGTCCGCGGGTCCTCGTCGAGCAGCGCGGTCGTGGTGCGGACGAAGGTCTCTCGCATGATCCTCAGCCTTTCGGTTCGACGACGGCGACGACGACGTGCGGCCGGTCACCGTCGCTCTGGGACAGGGCATCCTCGATGGCGTCGTGATCACGCCCGTCCACCACGGAGGTGGACCACCCTGGGAAGCGGCGGGCGATGCCGCCCGGCCACCCGTGCGTCGAGGACTGGTTGTCGATGACGATGGCGGTGAGCCGGTCCAGCCGGGCCGCCGCCGCGTACGCGATGGCCTCGTGGTTGGAGCCCTCGTCCAGCTCGGCGTCGCCCAGCAGGACGAACGTGCGGGCGTCGAAGCCCTGCGCGCGCAGCCCCAGCGCGGTACCGGCGGCGAGGCCGAGCCCGTGGCCCAGCGACCCGGTGCCGATCTCCACGCCCGGGATCAGCACCCGGTCGGGGTGGTGGCCGAGGTGGCTGTGCGGCCCGCCGAGGTCGTCGAGCCAGTCGACGGGGATGAAGCCCTTGGCGGCGAGCACGGCGTAGTAGGCGGCCGGCCCGTGCCCCTTGGAGAGCAGGAAGCGGTCCCGGTCCGGCTCGTCCGCCGTCTCGGGCGAGACGCGCAGGATGCGGTCGTACAGCACCCACAGCACGTCGAGCGTCGAGAACGCGCTCGGCGCGTGCTTCTCGTCGCCGGTCAGCCGGGTCAGCAAGGTGCCCAGCAGGTTTGATCTAACGGCCGTAGCAGTCATATTCTCAGCCTGCTAGTTAAAGTTCACTTCAACTCAAGGGTGCTCGGGGTGGAGCTTCTCACGATCGGCGACATGGCCGCTCGCAGCGGGGTGGCGCAGTCGGCACTGCGCTACTACGAACGGGAAGGACTCATCCGGGCCACCCGCACCGGCGGCAACCAGCGCCGCTACGAGCGGCACGAGCTGCGCCGGGTCGCGTTCATCCGGATCGCCCAGCAGGTCGGTGTCTCGCTGGACGAGATCCGGGAGGCGCTCGCGGCGCTGCCGGAGAACCGCACGCCGACCAAGGCGGACTGGGCCCGCCTGTCGGCCCGCTGGCGGCACACGCTCGACGAACGCATCGCGATGATGGAGCGGCTGCGCGACCAGCTGACGGGCTGCATCGGCTGCGGCTGCCTGAGCCTGCAACGCTGCCGCCTGATCAACCCGGAGGACCGCCTGGCGCGGCTCGGCGAGGGCCCTCAGCTCATCCTGAACCCGCCGTCGCAACTACGGCAGTAGAAGGATCTTGCCGACGTGGTCGCTGCTCTCCATCAGCCGGTGGGCGTCCGCGGCGTCGCGCATCGGCACCGCGCGGTCGATGATCGGGCGGATCGCCCCCGCGTCGACAAGCGGCCAGACCCGCTCACGCACCCCCGCGACGATCCGTGCCTTGTCGGCGACGCTCCGGGCGCGCAGCGTCGTCGCCGAGACCGAGCCGCGCTTGCCCATCAGCGCACCTAGATCGAGCTCGCCGCGCCGCCCGCCCTGCAACCCGATGATCGCGATGCGGCCGTCGGGCGCCAGGGCCGCCACGTTCCGGTCCAGGTATTTCGCGCCGACGATGTCGAGGATGACGTTCGCCCCGCGCCCCTCGGTGAAGTCGAGCGTCGCCCCGACGAAATCGGACGACGTGTAGTCGATCGCCAGATCGGCGCCGAGGTCCAGCAACCGGGCGTGCTTCGGCTCGCGGGCGGTGACGATCACGGTGGCGCCGAGCGCCTTGCCCAGCTGGACGGCGAACGTGCCGATGCCACCGCCGCCGCCGTGCACCAGCAGGGTGTCGCCCTTGCGGAGACGGGCGATGTCGACCACGTTCGACCAGACCGTGCAGGCGACCTCGGGCAGGGCGGCCGCCTCCTGGAGGGACATGCCCTGCGGCACGGGCAGCAGCTGACCCTCGGGGACCGCCACCTGTTCGGCGTAGCCGCCGCCGGCGAGCAGGGCGCAGACCCGCTCGCCCACGTGGCGGCCGGTGACGCCCGGTCCGATCGCGGTGATCACGCCGGAGCACTCCAGGCCCAGGTAGGGCGGGGCGCCGGGCGGGGGCGGGTAGTGGCCCTGGCGCTGCATCACGTCGGCCCGGTTGACCGCCGCGGCCGTCACCTCGACGACCACCTCACCCTCGCCGGGCGTCGGGTCCGGGACCTCGGTCCAGAGCAGGGCCTCGGGTCCGCCGGGCTGCTCGATCGTGATCGCGTGCATGGGGACAGCTTGCCCGATGCGTACGACAAAAGCGGTCGAGCCGCCCGGCATCAGCCGGGCGGCTCGTGGGGAAGTGCGGGTGGTTCAGCCGATCTTGACGTTGAAGATCGGGTTGGCGGCGAGCTTCTTGAACGCGGCCAGGTTGTTCTTGGTGCTGTCGATGCTGATGTCGCGGTTGCCTTCGTCGTCGTTCTTGGTGTCGAAGTAGACGATGGCCTTGATCCCGGGCCGCTTGGCCAGCTCCGGCAGCACCGAGTTGTAGCCGGCGGTCTTGTCGGTGGGCTTACCGATGCGGTGGTAGACACCCCACTCGGCGATCATGATGGGCTTGGACGCGTGCTTGGTGGTGGCCCAGTCGTACCAGCCCAGGCCCTTGTTACCGGTGGCCTTACGGTCGAGCAGGTCGGCGAACTTGCCGTAGTGGTAGTAGCCCTTCTCCGCGCTGACGTAGGAGTCGAGGCCGATCCAGTCGACGACGTCGTCGCCGGGGTACAGGTCGGCCCACCAGGACTGGGCCATCCACTTCTCGTTACCCATGTACGCCATCACGTTGATCGCGTTGTCGACGCCCTTGCTCTCGAGGCGCTTGATGGTGTGGCGGTACATGGCGGCGAAGTCCTTGGCTTCCCAGCCGGAGCCCTTCTTGGCGATGACGTCGTTCTCCGGCTCGTGGTTGAGCACGAGGAAGAACTTCTTGTCGCCGTAGGTCTTCTTGATCCGGGCGGCGAACGCGTCGATGCGCTTGTCCTGCTCGCCCTTGGCGACCTTGGCCCAGTTCGAGCCGTAGGCGATCTTCCAGTTGGTCAGCAGGACGCGGGGGTTGGCCGGGTCGGAGGTCATCGCGATCTCGGCCTTGGTCGGGAACGCCTCGTCACCCTTGTGGTAGGTGTGGAAGATCGAAGCGGTGCGGCCCGACAGCTTCTCCCAGTTCTTCAGCTCGACGTCGCGCGGCTTGGTGGTGAAACCACCCGCGGCGGCACCCCACAACACGCCACAGGAGGGCACCAAGTTCTTGTCGGTGACACACGGCTTGGCCGGCGCCGCGGTCGCGGCGGTGGTGCCGGCCATCGCGGTACCGGCGCCGACGGCCATGGCGGCCAGGACGGTCAACGACTTCGCAAACTTGATACGCACTTTTTGGTTTCCCCCCGCATGTTCCGGCGCCAGGTTCGGCCGGGCATGACTAGAGATTCCGGTGCGGCAGGTGCGCGACCCGGTCCCGGACAGGTGCCGCCCGGTTGCGACCGACCCGAACGGCGAAACTTGAGGATTTCGGGGCTGGAAAACCTCGCCAGACGGGTAATACCGGACACAAACAGCGGCGAGCGAAGGTCATAGCGCGTTGGCGGCCGCCGCCTGCCCCTACCTAGCGGGCCGCGAACGACCATTCGGACGCCGGGTCGTATTCGGGTCGACGGTCCCGCCCGGTACGCTGCTCGCGAGGCTGCCCGCGCAGCCCGGGAGGGCTCGCCTAGTGGCCGATGGCGCCGGTCTTGAAAACCGGTGAGGCGTTCCGCGTCTCCGTGGGTTCGAATCCCACGCCCTCCGCTCTGAACCCGAAACGGCCCCGCTGACCTGCGATTACGCAGGACGGCGGGGCCGTTTCGGGTTCAGAGCGGGATCAGGCAGGCAATTGGTAGTTGGTAGGCGTGGACCGGTTTCCGGCCCGGTACACCGCCACGACCTGGACCTGCTGTGCTCCCTGTGGCGCGCTCACGCTCGCCACCCCACGTACAGCGGCTACCTTCGACCATGTGGTGGCACCGTCGAACGCGTACTCGAAATGGTCGATGTCGCCGCCGGTCGAGCGCAGCGAGATCGGGTCGCTCGGCGCCGGGTCGGCCGGGTAGAGCTGGACGGTGTGATCGTCCCAGAGGGCGACGACGTCACGGGAGCCGGCGCCGGTCTGTGTGAACGCTCCGGCCGCCAGGCCTTCGGCGGCGGTGAGCGTCCCGGCGGTCCGGTAGGGCTGCCAGTCGCCGACGCCGCCCGCCGCGAGGCGTGGGTAGACGAAACCGCTGCCCGCTCGCCAGCGGACCACGAGGTCGTCGAGGGTGCCGCCGGTGAAACGGCCGACCGTCATGCCGACCGAGTCCTGCCAGCCCTGGTCGGCATCTCGCAGCACGATGCGGTTGCCGAGCCCACCGGCGCCGTCGCCGGGATACAGGTAGACGCTGCCCGCGGTCCATCGCACGACGAGATCGTCGTACGTCCTGCCGTTCTCGTCCGGGCCGGTCAGGTCGCCGCCGCCGACCACCTCGACGGCGTCGGACCAGCCCTGGGCGGCCGGGCGCATGACCACCTGCTGGCCGAGATGTCCGGCACCGTCGACGGGTGACATCGTGACCGTGCCGTCCGCCCAGCGCGCCACGATGTCGTCGTGGCCGTCGCCGTTGTAGTCGCCGGCCACGATGTCGCGGGCGTCCTTCCAGGCCCCGCCGGTCCCGATCTGCACGCTGCCACTGGCGAAGCCGGCGCCGGTACCCGGGTAGGCGGAGAGTGTGCCGCTCTCGCGGCGGATCAGCAGGTCATCACGGTTGTCGCCGCCGACGAGGTTGCCGGCGATGACGTCGGCCGAATCCTCCAGGCCGGCACCGAACCCGTCGACCTGCATGACACCGGACGGGCTCGTAGGGTTGATGCCCTTCTTCGGGGCCGCGTAGAAGAGCAGGTCATCCCTGCGGGCATCGGACAGGTCGGCGTTGTGCAGGGCCGTCGTGTCGATGTTGCTCCAGCGGACCGCGAGGTCGTCTTTGCCGTCGTCGTTCAGGTCGCCGACGACGTCGTTGACCGGCAAGGTCGGCAGCGTCGGCAGCGCCGGCTGCTGGTGGATCGTGGTGGGTGTGCTCAGGTCGAACGTTGTCGGCCCGCTGACCGTCAGGGTGTAGCTGACCAGGTCGCCGTTGTTGCGGCGTACGACGATGTCGTCGTCGCCGTCGTGGTCCACGTCGCCGGCCAGGAGACCGTACGGAGTGGCCTTCGCGCGGTTCGCCGCATCGTAGATCTCGGCGGACGCGACATAGAGGGAATCGGTATCCATGAGGGAGATCCGGTCCCCGAGGCCGATCCCGGTTGTCAGGCTCGGGTAGAAGAACAGGCTGCCCCGGCTCCATTCGACGAGCAGATCGTCGCGGCCGTCGTCGTTGAAGTCGCCGGCGGCCACATCCCGGGCGTCGGAGAAGAAGTTGTTGCTCTTGAGCATGGTCCAGTCCGAGAGGTGGCCGTCGTTGTCACCCGGGTACACGAAGATCGTGCCCGAGCTCCAGAGGATGGCGACGTCGTCGTCCTCGTCCCCGTCGAAGTCTCCGGTGACGATCTTCTTACCGTCCGACCAGCCCTGATTCGCGGGCACGAGCGTGACGGGCCGGCCCAGCCGGCCGCCGCCGACGAGTCCCGGGTAGACCTGCACCTCACCGGTCCAGCGGCGGACCAGTACGTCCTCGACCTGGTCCCGGCCGGCGAAGCGCCCGACCGACATGTCCCGCACGCCACGCCAGCCGTCGCTGTCGGCGGTGCCGAACCAGCCGAGCGGACGGACCTGGTGCACGTCCGGCGCGGACGGCTCGGCCGCGTTCACCCACACGCCGTCACCTCGCAAGGCATTGTGGTCGGGGATACGGGTGAGTCTGGTGGGTGTGATCACCCGGCGGGCGGTCCACGAGATGCCGGCCGAACTCGCGAACAGGTAGTCGAACTTGCGGGCCGGCTCGGTGGAGGGCGGTTGGCCGGGGGCGGTGGTCGTTTCACCGGTCCGGCACGCCATGAGCCGGCGGCAGCTGTCGGTGAAGTGCTGACGGTTGCCCTGGTCGACCTCGGTGAAAGGGCCGGCGCCGCCACCGATGCCGTAGTAGGCGTTGAGCTGGGGATCGAAGGGGTCGGCGTTGAAGTCGCCGCCGAGGATCACCGGCCGTCCGGCCGCCCAGCTCTGGATCTGCACGACGGTCTCATGGGCGCCCTCGTCGGCAAGCGAGGCGTCGTTGTGCACGTTGCAGACCAGCGCTTGGCGTCCGCCGACCGGCGCGGGAACACAGAGCAACGCGCGTTTGTCGTCGGTCGGATAGTTGGTGGCCCGTAGCACCTTGATGAGCGGCGTCGCGGCGGTGCCCTTGTAGAAGATCGCGGTGCCGAAGCTCTTGTCCGGGTTGTCAGGGTCCCAGTGGTGGCAGGCGTAGCCCTTTGGCCGGAAGCTGACCCAGGCAACCTGATAGCCGCTGAGCTGGGCTCGGATCAGGTCACGTTGGCCGGCGCACATCTCCTGGAACATCATGATGTCCGGCGTCGTGGTGCCGCCTTCGGTGAGGATCTGGGTCTTGAGCCGTGCGACCCAGGCCTTGGAATCGGCCAGGTCCTGCGTGCGGTACATGCAGCCCTTTTGGTTGGGGCCGTCGTAGTTGTCCGGTGCGTTGTTGCCGCAGACATTGAAGGTCAGCACCCGGAAGGGCGCGGACGTCGCGGCCTGTACGGGCGCGGAGCGGGCGGCGCTGAGCCCAGCGACCGCCAAGAGGGTGATCGCCAGAAAGGCGAACCACGAACGAACACGCACTAGACATCTCCCCCGTTCATCGATGAAGCGGAGCGACGTTAGCAAGCCGGTAGATCAGACACTGGTGTCGGATCATGGTCGTTGGGGTCGACCGGGCCGGTGTCGGTCATATCGTGCTGGCCATTGTGGAGATCTCAGGCACGGTCGTCAGATGGGTGGAGGTGCACCGGCTGGCGGTCGCCGGCCGGGAGCCCGCGATCGCCCGGGATGTCGGGCACCGAGCGGCCGGGGTGTGGTTGCCCAGGTCCCGGTTCGCGGACGTGGCGGCCCTGGCGACCGCGACCCTGAAGCTCGGCCCGGACGCCGACGCCTTCTACGCCCTGGGCTGGGCCCAATCCTCCACCGGGCAGCCCCGACAGGCTTTGGCCAACTACGAGCAGGCGCTACACCGGTATCGCGAGGCCGGCGACCGCGGCAACGAGGCCGCCACCCTCAACGACATCGGCCTCGTCCACGACAGCCTCGGGGACCGCCGGCACGCCCTGGACTACCTCCGGCAGGCCCTGTCCATCCGGCGGGAGGGCGGCAACCGCGGTGGCGAAGCCGTCACCCTCAACAACATCGGCGGCGTGTACGACGGGCTCGGGGACCGGGAGCAGGCCCTGGCCTACTACCAGCAGGCGCTGCCCATCCGGCGGGAGGTCGGCGACCGCGGTGGCGAAGCCGCCACCCTCAACAACATCGGCAGCCTGCACGACGGGCTCGGGGACCGGGAGCAGGCCCTGGCCTACTACCAGCAGGCCCTGCCCATCATCCGGGAGGTCGGCAACCGCGCCGGCGAAGCCGCCACCCTTGGCAACATCGGCCTCGTGTACAGAGGGCTCGGGGACGGGCCGCAGGCCCTGGCTTACTACCAGCAGGCCCTGGCCATCCTGCGGGAGGTCGGCGACCGCGCCCGCGAAGCCGTCATCCGGTACAACATCGCGATGGTCCACCGGGCGGAACGGGATCTCGACCGGGCAGTCGGCGAGCTTGAAATCGTCGTCGACCTCGACCGCCAAATCGGCCACCCGGACCTCGAATCCGACACCGCCGCGCTCGAACGGGTACGCCAAGAGCGAGCACGAAGCTGATCACGGCACCGCAGCGTGATCTCGGTCGGGCCGGCCACGGATATGTCATTCGCCCTATCCCGTTCGCCGGCCGCCCGGCGTTAGCTTTGCCTGCCGCCGCCCCCGGAAATGGAGAACGAATGTCAATCGCTCGCGCGTGGGGACGAATCGGGTCGGTGCGGCGGATGTCTGTCGTCGGCGGAGTGGCGGCGACGGCGCTGGTCGTCGCGTCGGCGCCCGCCTCGGCCGCGGTAACCGGCTTTCGCGTGGTCACCACGTCGAGCGTCGCCGACTCGGCCGACTTCAAGACCGCACCCGATGCGGCCTGCCCGAGCGGCAAGCGACTGATCGGTACGGGATACAGCACCACCACGACCGCCGGCAACGAGATCGTGGTGGACGAGGTCATCCCCCTGGGCAGCCCGGACGCGGCGCCGACGTCGGCCCGGGTGGGCGCCGTCGAGGCGGACGCCACCACCGGCCAGGACTGGTCCGTCTCGGCGAGCGCCATCTGTTCCGATCCACTGCCGGGCCTCCAGCGGGTGGTGGCCAACAGCGCCTTCGACTCGGATGCCTCGAAGGTGGCATATGCGGAGTGCCCGGCGGGCAAGCAGCTGACCGGCACGGGTTACAGCGTGAACGGCTCCGCCGGCGAGATTGTGATCCGCAGCGTCCGGCCCGAGGTCGGCCCGTCCTGGGCGCCGATCGGTGTCTCGGTACACGCATGGGAGTCCGACACCGTCCTCGCCTCCTGGAGCGTGCAGGCGTTCGCGGTCTGCGCCAACCCGCTACCGGGCCTGGAACGCGTCGTGGCACAGGGCCTTTCCACGGGCTCGGCGCAGGTCAAGAGCACGGTTGCGGTCTGCCCGGCCGGCAAGATCTTGACGGGTACGGGCTACGAGACCCACACGAGCCACCCCTTCGACGGCGAGCTGACGATCGACCGGGTCCGCCCTGCCAGCACCGGCACGAGTGTCGACGTACACGCCGTCGAGGAGGACCCGATCATCAGGAACTGGCGGTTGGACGCGATCGCCATCTGCGCCGACCAGTAACGGGCGGTCAGGTGGCTCGGCTGCGCGCGGCGGAGTGCCGTCGGACGTCGGCGACGCCCTTGTTCACCGCGCGGCCCAGCAGGTCCGCCAGGGGGCGCTCCGCGAATCGGTGCACGAGCCAGGCGAACAGCAGCATCAGGGCCATGACGCCGAGCGCGAGCGGCAGCGCCGGGATCCGGTCCCGGAGGCCGTTCAGCAGCGTGAGACCGATGTCCTGGTGCAGCAGGTAGACGGGGTAGGTCAGGATTCCCGCGGTGGTCAGCCAGCGCCACTGGATGCCGCTGAACTTTCCGAGGGCCAGCAGCGTCATGAACAGGAACGCCGCGGCGACGATGACCTGCGCGGGCCACGCCGCGATGGGGTGGTCCACGTTCGTGACGACCGGTTCGAGGTTCGCCACCCGCTGCTTCACGCTGTACTCGGCGAGCAGGAAGCTCATGCCCAGCACGCCGGCCGGAATCATCGACATGCCGTACCGGTAGATCAGGTAGAGGGCGATGCCGCCGGTGAAGTACGGGGCGTAGTAGGGCATGACCCACGACCACAGCACGTCGTTGCCCAGCTCGCGGGCGACAAGCGACGCGAGGGTCCAGAAAACGCAGAACATCACGCACCGGCGGAAGGTGACGCCCATGGCCACGACGATGGTGAAGGCCAGGTAGAACTTCAGCTCGGCGAAGAGGGTCCAGTACACGCCGTCGACGTGGGGAACACCCATGCCCTGCTGGAGCATCGTGTAGTTGATCGCGACATCCGTCCACGAGCTGATCGAACGCACGGACGGCCAGATGGCGATGACGATCACCGAGAGGGTGAGCGCGATCCAGTACGCCGGGTAGAGGCGGGTCACCCGGGAGGCGAAGAAGTCACCGACCCCCTTGTTCCACGCCGTCATGCAGATGACGAAGCCGCTGATGAGGAAGAACACCTCAACGCCCCCAAGACCCCAAGGTGATCATGAACACAGCCTTGATCAACAAGCCCTTGAGCAGGGGTCTACCCGTCGGCTTGACCTCAACCTCGGTTGAAGTTTTAGCGTCGTGTCTGTCATCGCATCGACCGAGGAGGAACCTTTGTCCGTTAAGCCGCTCCGGGTGGCCGTCATCGTCGCGAGCACCCGGGAAGGGCGGTTCGGGCCGACCGTCGCCGCCTGGTTCGCCGGTGTGGCGCGTGGCCGTGCCGGTCTGGACATCGAGATCGTCGATCTGGCCGACGAGGACACCGTCACCAAGCAGCTCGGGGTCGCCGACGCCTTCGTCGTCGTCACCCCGGAGTACAACCACAGCTACCCCGCGCCGCTCAAGGCCGTGATCGACGCGCACCGCGATGAGTGGCTCGTCAAGCCGGTCGGTTTCGTCTCGTACGGCGGGCTGTCCGGTGGGCTGCGCGCGGTCGAGCACCTGCGGCCGGTCTTCGCCGAGCTGCACGCGGTCACGGTCCGCGAGACCGTCAGCTTCCACGGCGGGCGGGCGTGCTTCGGCGCCGACGGACTGCCCGCCGACCCCTCCGCGTGCGTGCCCGCCGCGGTCCGGCTGCTCGATCAGTTGGCCTGGTGGGCGCACACCCTGCGCGACGCCCGCGAGACCCGGCCCTACGCCGCGGCTTGAGCTACAGGCGGGCGGTGTTCACGGATTCCCCGAGGAGCACCGCCCCGGCCGTCTCCAGCACGTCGGTGTTGACCATCGCGTGCTGCGCGGCCACGTGCACGTCCCGGAAGTGGCGTTGCAGCGGGCTCGCGGCGTACACGGCGCTGCCGCCCGCCGCCTGATAGACCAGGTCCACCGCGCGGACCGCGTTCCGGGTCGCCGTGCGCACGGCCAGGCGCAGCCGGGCCCGGCGTTCCGGGTCCGCCCCGGTCGCCGCGACCTCCGCCCGCAGGTACGCGAGCCCGGACGCACGCAGCGACTCGGCCTCGGCGACGGCGGCGCGCACGGACGGCTTGGCCGCGATCGTCTCGCCGGTGACCGGATTGCGTTTGCCGTGGGCCAGCTCCGCGAAGTCGGCGATCGCCGCGCGGGCGATGCCCAGCGACACCGCCCCGATGCCGAGCGCCAGCAGGCCGAGCGGCGGGAACTCGTACAGCGGGCCGGGCTGCACCGGGGGCGCGGCCAGCGAGAAGACGCGCGCGTCCGGCACGAACACGTCGGCGGCCTCGATGTCGTGGCTGCCGGTGCCGCGCAGCCCGGCGACGTCCCAGGTGTCGTGGATGGTCAGGTCGCCGGGCGCCATGATCGCCAGCCGCGGCCGCGGCGGCTGCGTGCCGTCGGCGACCAGCACGCCGCCGACCAGCCAGGTGGCCTGCCGGCAGGCGCTCGCGAACGGCCAGCGGCCGGTGATCCGGTGGCCGCCGTCCACCGGCACCGCGCGGCCCATCGGCGCGGCCACGCCGGCGATCAGGAACCGCGGGTCCGCGAGCAGCTCGGCGGCGGTGTCCTCCGGCAGGTAGCCCAGGGCGATCCCGGTGGCGGCGCCGATCATCGCGCACCAGCCGACGGACCCGTCGGCCCGGCCCAGCTCCTCGCAGACCTCGACCAGGTCCGCAGGCTCCGCCTCCGCGCCGCCGGCGGCGCGCGGCGCGGCCAGGCGGAAGACGCCCAGCGCGGCGAGCCGGTCGATCAGGTACGCCGGCACCTCGCGGTCCTGCTCGATCCGGGGTGCGAGCGCGCGGATCTCGGTGGTGAGCCGGCGAATGTCGTCGATCAATGGCTGCGGCATGACGCCGAGTATCTCGCGTGACCGCGTCCGCGAATCTTGCCATCATGGATGGATCATGAGCGAAAGACTGCGGGCCATCGCCCGGGAGACCGTCGCGGCGGCCGAGCTGGGCCGGTATCGCGGCCCCGACGGCGGCGACGTGCGAATCGACGTCGGCCCCGCGGTCGCCGGTACCCGCCTCTACCTGCCCGAGGACCCGCTACCCGAGGCGGATTCGCCGGGTGGGACGGCGGGACGGATCGAGGTCACCGGCGAGTCCACGTTGGTGGCCGCGCGGCGGATGGGTGGCGACGTCGCCGCGCTGGTCTTCGCCTCGGCGCGCAACCCGGGCGGCGGCTTCCTCAACGGTGCGCAGGCACAGGAGGAGAGCCTCGCCCGCAGCTCGGGGCTGTACCCGTGCCTGCGCGCGGCCGGCGACTTCTACGCCCATCACCGGGCGCGGACCGAACTCACCTACACCGATCGGGTCATCTACTCGCCCGGCGTACCCGTGTTCCGCGACGACAAGGGCGCGTGGCTCACGCAGGCGTACCCGGTCACGTTTCTGACCTCGGCCGCCCCGAACCTGGCGGCGATCCGCCGCGGCCAGCCCCACCTGGCCGCGGAGGTTCCGGAGATCCTGAGCCGCCGCGCGGCACGGGTGCTCGCGGTCGCCGCCGCGCACGGGCACCGCCGGCTCGTGCTCGGCGCGTGGGGTTGCGGGGTGTTCGGCAACGACCCGGCGACCGTGGCGCGGGCGTTCGCGGCGGCGCTGGAGCGGCAGCCGATGGACGAGGTCGTGTTCGCGGTCCTCGGCGCGAACCGGGACGCCTTCACGGCCGTCTTCGCGGACGCGGGGCGCTAACGCCCGGCGCGCGCGCCCAGCAGGAACGAGCGCTCCGCCTCGTTGGCCGTCAACCCGGCGGCCAGCTCGTACGCGGCCTGAGCCTCCTCCTCGCGCCCCAGCCGCCGCAGCAGGTCCGCCCGGACCGCGTGGAACAGGTAGTACCGCTCCAGTTCGAGGCGGTCCACCACCGCCAGCGCGACACGCGGACCCACCACCTCGGCCATCGCCACCGCCCGGTTCAACGCCACCACGGGCGTCGGCGCGACCTGCAACAGCTGATCGTACAGCTGGAGGATCGACGCCCAGTCGGTGGTCGTCACGTCCCGCGCGGCGCTGTGCACCGCGTTGATCGCCGCCTGTAGCTGATACGGGCCGGGCCGGCCGCGGCGCACGCAGCCGCGCACCAGCTCCTGCCCCTCCGCGATCATCGCCGGGTCCCAGCGCGAGCGGTCCTGATCCCGTAGCCGGATCATCGCGCCGTCCACATTGGTTCTTGCCGCCCGGCGGGCCCCGATGAGCAGCAACAACGCGAGCAGGCCCCGCACCTCCGGCTCGTCGGGCAGCAGCTCCCTGAGCATCCGGGCCAGCCGGGTCGCCTCCGCGCACAGGTCGTCGCGGACCAGCGCCGTGCCCGAGCTCGCCGCGTACCCCTCGTTGAAGATCAGGTAGATCACCGCGAGGACCGCCTGCAACCGTTCCGGCAGTTCGGCGCGCGGCGGAATCCGGTACGGGATCCCGGCGTCGCGGATCTTGCCTTTCGCGCGGACGATGCGCTGCGCCATGGTCGGCTCCGGCACCAGGAACGCGCGGGCGATCTCCGGCGTGGTGAGTCCGCCGAGTAGCCGCAGCGTGAGCGCGACCCGGGCCGCCTCGCCGAGCGCGGGATGACAGCAGGTGAAGATCAGCCGTAGCCGGTCGACCTCCTCCTCCACCGGTTCCACCGGGAACAGCATGGCGGCCTCCGCCTCCTTCGGCCCGCGGGCCGACTCGCGTCGCAACCGGTCGATCGCCCGGTTCCGGGCGGTCGTGATGATCCAGCCGGCCGGGCTCGGCGGTACGCCGTCGGCGGGCCACCGCTCGCTCGCCACCCCGAACGCCTCCTGCACGGCGTCCTCGGCCAGGTCGAGGTCGCCGAGGACCCGGGTCAGCACGGCGACCGCGCGGCCGTACTCGGCCCGGAACACCTCGCTCAGCCCTGTAATGGCCGCACCTCGATCGGCAGGGTCGTCGTCGCCGCCAACCGCCGCGCCCATTTCAGGGCGGCGTCGAGATCGGGCGCGGTGATCACCGTGAAGCCGCCGAGGTGCTCCTTGCCCTCGGTGAACGGACCGTCGGTGAGCAGCACCTCGCCCTCGGCGAGCCGGACCACGGTGGCGGTGCCCGGCGGGCACAACCCCGCGGAAAACACGAACGCGCCGGTGTCGACCAGTTCCTGGTTCAGGGCTGCAAGATCACGCATGATCGGTTCGAGTAGTTCCGGCGGTGGCGGCGGACCGTCGGGTTGAAAGATGCTGAGCAGGTACGTCTTCAAGGTGACTCCCTTTCGAGGAATGCTCACTTGTCATACGAACGGGTTGCGCTCGGATCTACATCGCCCGGTGCAATTTTTCCGGTTCCGTGCAACGGCACAGCGAATGTGTGTTGGCATGATCGACGGAATTACCAATAATTGCCCGGGTTTCCATTGTCGCCGCTCAACGGGTGACAACCGGTACGGCGGCACCGTTGGCCGTATCGAATTGGGATCGCGCGAGTGCCCCGGGCCGAACTCGGAGGCTTCGCTGTCCCGTCCGTCAACCCGCCGCGTCCTCGCCGCCAGCGCTCTTGCGCTCGCCGTCGGCTCGCCGGTTCTCGCCAACGTCGAGTTCACGGTCAAGATCGCGCACGCCCCGCTCACCGTGCCGACGGCCGCGCAGCAACAGCGCCTGGATCAGCGCGCGATACAGCGGGTCTCCCGCTCGATGGCCTACCGCTCCGCGGGGCGCTCGGCGCAGCGCTCCGCGACCTGGGAGACGGGAAAGGTCCGGGCGGTGCCGCGGAGGACGCAGGTGCGCAGGGCGGGTACACAACGCCGGGACGCCGCACACCGCCGGGACGCACCCCGGCGCTCCGAAGCGGCGGTCGTCGAACGGACCTCGGCGGGGAAGTCGCGGTCCACCGCCAACCGCCACCGCAAGACCGCCCGGCACTTCGGCTCCGGCCGGGGCCGGGTGCGGATGACGTCGGTCATCGAGTACGCCCGCGCGCAGCTCGGCAAGAACTACCGGCGCGGTGGAGACGGCCCGAATTCGTTCGACTGCTCCGGATTCACCAAGCGCGCGTATGCGCGTGCCGGCCTGCGGCTGCCGCATTCATCGGGTGGTCAGGCGGCCCGCGCCCACAGCATTTCCCGGGACGCCGCACGTCCGGGTGACCTCGTCGTCGGCCCCGGTCACGTGGGGATCTACATGGGCGGCGGAATGATGATCGACGCCGGTAACCCGCGTACGGGTGTCGTTTATCGGCCGCTTTACGGTGGACTGCACATCGAACGCTTCTGAAAACCGGTTAACGCGCGGTGGGTGCGGGCGTGAGAATCGATCGCATGATCACCGAGTACTGGCCGCTGTTCGGGCTCACGCTGCACACGCCGCGACTCGAACTGCGCGTCCCGGGCCTGGACGACCTGGCGCTACTCGCAGCGGCCGCCGCCGCGGGGGTGCACGCGCCGGACCGGCAGCCGTTCGCGGTGCCGTGGACCGACGGGACCCCGCTGGAGCGGGCCCGCAGCACGCTGCAGTGGCAGTGGAGCATGTGGGGCCGGTGGTCGCCGCAGGACTGGTCGCTGCACTTCGTGACCCTCGCCGACGGGCAGGTGATCGGCACCCAGGCGCTCGACGCCAAGGACTTCGCCGGCCTGCGGGAGGTCGGCTCGGGTTCGTGGCTCGGCCGGGAGCACCAGGGCAAGGGGTACGGCACCGAGATGCGGGCCGCCGTGCTCGACCTGGCCTTCACCGGGCTGGGAGCCGAGTGGGCGACCTCGGAGGCGTTCGCGGACAACGTCGCCTCGTACGGGGTGTCGCGCCGGCTCGGCTACACCGACGACGGGACCGCCCGGCATCTGGTCCGCGGCGAGGCGGTCGTCGGACGCCGGCTGAGGCTGGACCGGGCGGGCTGGGCCGCCGCCCGCACGGTCGACGTCCGGATCGAGGGGCTCGAGCCCTGCCTGCCGCTGTTCGGCCTCTGACCACCCGCGCACAGCAGTCGGCACCCGTCCCGTTGGGCGGGTGCCGACTTGCTGGACGCCTCGCGGCGACCGATCACGACCGAGCGCGGGGATCTCCTGCCCTTCGTACCCGGTCGGATGTCTGACATAACAATTGCCCAAGTCGGGCCGGAGTATGCGGACCACCTGTGCGTTTCTGAATTTCTGGTGTCCGACCGGGCAACCGGGGCGAAAGATGTGCGACATGTCACCCCGTTACCCTCGGAGCTCTGGGGGAAGAGATGAAGTAGGCGCCGTCCGGCGCCGGATGATCTGGAAGGACTACCGAGCATGAGCCTGGAGCGAGCCGAAGCGCCGGATCCCTACGACATCCTGCCGCCGGTCCCGGCCTTCACGGTGACGAGCGCGGACGTGACCGACGGCCGCCCACTCGACGAGCTGTACGCACACACCAGCGTCGGCGGCAAGAATCTCTCACCGCAGCTGTCCTGGTCCGGCTTCCCGGCGGAGACCCGCGGCTTCGTGGTGACCTGCTTCGACCCGGACGCGCCGACGGGCAGTGGCTTCTGGCACTGGGTCGCGGTCAACCTGCCGGCCTCGGTGACCGAGCTCGCCCGCGGCGCCGACCCGTTGCCCGGCGGCGCGTTCTCCGTCCGTAACGACTACGGCGACACCGGCTACGGGGGTGCGGCCCCGCCGCCCGGCGACCGGCCGCACCGCTACGTCTTCGCCGTGCACGCGCTCGACGTCGACCGCCTCGAGGTCGGCGCGGACGCCACGCCCGCCTACGTCGGCTTCAACCTCGCGTTCCACACCCTGGCCCGGGCCACGCTGCGCCCGACGTACCAGGTGCGGGGCTAGGCCGAAAGGCCTCAGACACGACGAAGCCCGCCGGATCCGCGATCCGGCGGGCTTTCGTCAGTCGACCAGGATCAGCCGGGAACCTTCGCGACCACGAAGACCGACTGCCCGAACGGTGGCTTCACGATGCTCTCGGCGGCCTTGGTGACCGGCAGCACGAGGGTGTCGTAGACCTTGACCATCGGGCCCTCCTTCGGGGCCAGCTTGAAGATGCTCGTCGCGCCGTAGTAGCCGATGAGGCCCAGCGCGTTCGCGTAGTGCAGCTTCTCGATGGTCAGGCCCGCCTCGGTCATGGCGGCACGCATCGTCTTCTTGGTGTAGCGGCGGATGTGACCGGTCGCGATGTCGACCTGGCTCATCGCGAACATGAACGCCGGCACGATCAGGATGATCCGGCCGCCGGGGCGGACGAGCTCAGCCATGCTGCGCAGGGCACCGACGTGGTCCTCGATGTGCTCGAGCACGTTGTAGGAGACCGCCGCGCTGTACTCACCGTCGGCATCGGCGGACGGCAGCAGCATCTGCCGCACGTCGATGTTGGTGTGGTCGGCGAGGCGCTCCTTGAGCAGCACCAGCCGGTCAGGGTCCGCCTCGGTCGCGGTGAAGCGGGGCACCCGCTCCGCCCACTCGAGCGCATAGTCGCCCAGACCACTCCCGATCTCGATCGGGTTGTCGCCCAGGTACGGGAGCGCGAGCTCCACGAACCAACGACGGTGGTTCACGGCCGTGGCGAGGCCTTCGAGCACTTCGGACTGGATCCGCTGGTCTCCAGTGATGTCTGCCATAAGTAAGGTTCCCTCGTCTTGCCGATCCGAGCTGACAGCGGGACCGGAAGAGTTAACCATCCACCGCGCGCAACCGAAAGTTGAGCAGGGGGTGGCCGCTCATTATTAGCCTGATTGAGACATTGGCCCTGTGGGTACCCACGGGCGTTACCCATCATGCACGGGTGCCGCCATCGACCGCTAATACAGGCCTAGATATCGGCTCGATCACGCCTGCCCCACCCGTCACAACACTGTTACCAACCTCGGTTAGGCTCGCCGATGCTATGACGATTACGGGTATTGACTCGACAGGCCAGTCGGCCGGCGGGAACGTTCTGCCGCCCAACCACGAGGCCGACGCCGACGACCTGGACGCGGAGCTGCTCGCCCTGGAAACAGAGGTCGCCACCGCGCCCATCTCGGTCATACCCGCAGTTGACGCCGCTGCGGAGAGTGAGCCGGAGGCTGCACCGCGCCCCCGTTGGTGGCGCTCTCTCACCAGGCGAGACGTTCTCGCTATGGCGACCTTCATTGCGGTAGCGATCTACATCACGATCCCGTTGTGGCTCAATGTTGATCATGAGTTGCGTGATGATCCGCAAGATCAGGCATTCTTTGAGTGGATGTTGGCGCACGGTGCGCGCGTGCTCACGGATGGCGTTTATCCGTTCTTCTCGGATCGCATGAATTACCCCGATGGGGTGAACATGATGGCCAACACCTCGGTGCTGGCCGTTTCGCTGCCGATGACGCCGATCACTGCGCTGTTCGGGCCGCATGTGGCGTTCAACGCGTTTCTTACTCTCGCGTTGGCAGTCACCGGCATCTCGTGGTATTTGGTGCTGTCGCGCCAGTTCGTCAGCTCGCGGCTCGCCGCCTGGGTCGCCGCGCTGTTCGCCACGTTCGCGCCGAGCATGATCTCGCACGCCGGCGGCCACCCGAACATCGTCTCCCAGTTCCTGGTTCCGCTGATCATCTGGCGCACGCTCGCCCTGCGCACGCGGGGTCGCGCGGTCCGCAACGGGCTGATCCTCGCGGGCCTGCTGGTCTGGCAGGCGTTCATCAACCTCGAGATCCTCTTCATGACCGCGGTCGGCCTCGGCATCTTCTGCGCGGTCATGGCGGTCTCCCGGCGCAAGGACCGGCGCGGTGAGATCGCCACCTTCCTGCGCGGCCTCGCCGTCACGGCAACCGTCACGCTTGCGGTGCTGGCCTACCCCCTCTGCGTGCAGTTCTTCGGGCCGCAGAGCTACCACGGGCTGCCCGAGTTCGTCCGCTACTTCGGCGCCGACCTGGGCTCCTTCACCGCGTACGCGCAGCGCTCGGTGGCCGGGAACAGCATCACCGCGGGTCGCCTCGCCCAGAACGCCGCCGAGGAGAACGCGTTCTTCGGCTGGGGTCTTGTCATCCTCTTCTTCGGCCTGGTCGCCTGGATGCGCCGCAACGTCGCGGTGGTGACGCTGGCCGGCATCGCGCTGCTCTTCGGCGCGATGTCGCTCGGCCCGCGCATCCGGCTCAACGGCGTCGACACCGGTGTCCCCGGCCTCTGGTCGCTGCTGCACAGCGTCCCGGTCCTGAACTCGGCGGTGCCGACCCGGTGGGCGCTGGCGATCGCGCCGGTCGTCGGCATCATCCTGGCGCTGGGCTGCCAGCGCGCGTCGGACCTGATGAAGGCGCAGCCCGCCGCCCGGGGCCCGGTGCGGGTCGCGATGATCACGGCGGTCGCGATGGCGCTCGTGCCGCTCGCGCCGACCCCGGTGCGCGCCACCCCGATGGACCCGGTCCCCGACTTCGTGACCTCGGGCGCCTGGCGGCAGTACGTGGACGACGACCACACGCTCGTCGCCCTGCCGCTGCCCGACAGCTCTTACCCGGACCCGCTGCGCTGGAGCGCGTACACGGGTCAGGACATGCGGATCGCGAGCGCGTACGCGCTGCTGCCCAACCAGAACCCGCTGGACCCGACCGACCGCTCGGCGCTGTTCGCGCCGCCGTGGCGGCCGACGAGCGGCCTCATGGCGTCGATCAAGCAGGGCAACCCGATCCCGGAGATCACCGAGACCCGGCGCGAGATGACCCTGGCCGACCTGCGCTACTGGAAGGCCGGTGTGGTCGTGCTCACCCCGCAGGTCCGGGACATCGAGATGCTGCGCGCGATGACCGATCTGCTGGGCTTCCAGCCGACCTGGACGGGCGGCGCCTGGATCTGGGACGTCCGCAACCTCGTGGACGCTGAGAAGGGCGCCCAGTAGAACAGCCGGCCGGCGCCGCTTTCAGGCGGCGCTGATGCAGCAGCCCGCGCACACCTTGGGGTTCGGCAGGGTGAAGGCGAGGCAGCAGGTCTTGCGCCGCACTTCCAGCCGTCCGGCCTGATCCGGGACCAGCTCGATCAGGTCGTCGACGCCGAGGGCGCCGAGCAGCGTGGCGATGGTCTCCGCCGAGGAGCCGGGCAGCGCGTCCGCCGAGCGCAGCACCGCGTGGGCCACGCCCGAGGCGAGCGAGCCCAGCAGCGTCCGCTTGCCCAGCCGCACCTTGGCATGGATCGCGTCCAGCAGCGGCGTCAGGTGCTCGTCCAGCAGCGACCGGCGCAGCTCCTCGAGCAGGGCGGCCTCGTCGGCGACGACCCGCACCTGTGCGAGGCCGCTCACCGCCAGCGGGTCGGACGGCAGCAGCGCCACCGTGACGCTCCTGCGCAGGCCCAGCGTGACCAGCGGCCGCGGGTCGGCGAAGTGCATGAGCACGTCCTCACCGGTCAGCAGCGGCACCCGGCGCGCCGAGGCCCAGCCGAGCACGGCCGGCAGGGCCAGCCAGTAGGTGTACGCCTTCCACGCGAGCGCGGCCGCGGCGTGCGGCTGCGCCTGCCAGCGCCCACGTGAGCGCTCCAGCAGGGCCTCCAGGCCGGCGCCCCTGAGGTCGGCGGCGGGCAGCCAGCCGGCCGGGTCCTCGACGAGCAGATCCGGCGCGAGCCCGGGCAGCTCCGTGCTCGTGCCGAACATGGCACGCAGCGTCGCCGTCACCGGCGCGAGCGCCCGGTCGGTGTCGGTGGAGTGACCCGCGAGGGCGCGATCCAGGGCGGTGGTCACCGGCGGCCGTCGTCCCGGCCGGGGCTGAGCGGCTGCTGCTGCCGGATCACCACTGCACCTCGCCACGCGTCGTCGGGTCTTCGGGACGGTCCACCGTACCTTGTTAAGGCTAACCTAACCACGCGGGCAAAATGCCGGTTTACCCGCCCCTCGGGCAGGTGCTTTTCGGGTAAATACCCCCAGCGACGGTGACCTGACCGAGCGTTGCGCCGTTGCCGGTTTCGTCAAGGTATCTGTCGGCAACGCGCTACTAACCCCTTACGAACACCTCAAGACTGGACACTGAAATTCCTGTCGCAAAGGGGACATCCGTGATGACCACCTCGCCTGTCGAGAGGGCTGCCGACCACTTCGTGTCGGCACTCTCGCAGTGGCGGGTCGAGCGCGGGATGACGAAGAAGCAGCTCGCGGCGCGCATGGGCTTCGATCCGTCGTACGTGAGTCACGTCGAGGGGCGACGCCACAAGCCGACCGAGGACTTCGCCCGGCGCGCGGAGGCGGTCCTCGCCGCCGGCGGGGTGATCTGGCAGCGCTTCCAGGAGTACGACGAACTGCGGCACGCCCGCGGCCCCGTCCTGCACCGGGACCCACCCGTGCCCGCGCAGTGGATGCCGCCCGGCACCGGGCTGATCGTCGAGCAGGAGATCGCCGAGCTCACGTACACCAACCACTCGTACCGGTGTGTGATCCACCGGGCGCTGTACAACGCCGGCGTCGAGCCGGTGACCCGGTACCTGGTCAAGATCGCGGTCGACCGGTACCCGAACGACCCGGCCGGCTCCAACCGGCACCACCGGCAGCACCCGCTGAGCTTCGAGGAGATGGACCTGCGCGCGGTCGCCGGCGACGGAGACACGCCCGAGCGGATGCAGTGGCGGCTCAAGCTGGACCGCGACGCGGCCAAGGAGGTCTGGCTGCTCTTCCAGAACGAGCACGGCCAGTTCCCCCTCTACCCCGGCGAGCGGACCTCGATCGAGTACGCCTACAGCGTCGGCGAGGAGAAGTGGGGCCAGTGGTTCCAGCGCGCGGTCCGCCTGCCCACCCGCAACCTCACCGTGCGCCTCGACTTCCCGGCCGAGTTCGAGCCGCAGGTCTGGGGCGTCGAGACCTCGCTTGCCGCCGAGGTACCCGTCCGCACCCCGCCGGAACGCCACTGCGACGCGCACCGCGCGGTCTTCGAATGGTCGACCGACGCGCCACTGCTGAACGCCCGCTACCGCCTCGAATGGCGGTTCCGCGGAGAAGCCGCACCGACCACCCCGGACGAAGGAGTCCCCAAGCCCGAGATCAACGGTCACGAGCTGAGAGCGAGCCAGCGCATGCGCGGAATAGGCATCGTGCAGCGCGGTGCGGACCTGCTCCGCCAGCGCGCCCGGCACTTCCAGCTGCCCCGGGAGGAGGCCGCCTGCCGCGACGCGGTCGCCGGCCTGCGGACCATCCTCGAACGGCTCGAGGGCCTGCACGACTTCAGCAAGGGCGTCGGGCTGGCCGCGCCGCAGATCGGCCTGGCGGTCGCCGCCGCCGTGGTGCGCCCGCCCGAGCGCGGCCCGGAGCCGGTCATCCTGCTGAACCCGCGGGTCGTCGACGAGTCGAGCGAGACCGACGAGCAGTACGAGGGCTGTCTGTCCTTCTTCGACTACCGCGGCCTGGTCGTGCGGCCGCTGCGGGTCGACGTCGAGCACGCCCGCTACGACGGGACCCGGGTGATCACCTCGTTCGAGCGGGCGATGGCCCGGCTGGTCAGCCACGAGATCGATCACCTCGAGGGCCGCCTGTACGTGGACCGGATGGCGGCGGGCGCCCACCTCGTGCCGGTCGAGGAGTACCGCCAGTCCGGCCAACCCTGGAGCTACTAGCTACTCGGAGAAGCTGTCGTACTTGATCCGTACGGATGGGACCTGTAGCTCCGACAGGGTCTTCAGGGTCGCCTTGACCATCGAGCCGGAGCCCGAGACGAAGAAGTCGTGCTCGTTCCACGGCCCGTAGCGGGCCACGACCTCGGAGATGTTGCCCTGCTCGCCGGGGAAGGTCGGGTCGTCGCTGCACGCGGTCACCACGGACAGCCAGGGGTAGCGGGCGGCGAGCCGGTTGAGCTCGGCCAGGTCGTAGAGGTCCTCGCGGGTACGCGCGCCGAAGAAGACGTGCACCCAGCGGGTCCGGTTGTACCGGGTCAGCTCCTCCAGCAAGGACTTGATCGGGGCCAGGCCGGTGCCGCCGGCCACGAAGACCGCGTCGCGGGTCGAGCGGCGGTCCAGGTTCATCGAACCCATCGGCGCGGCCAGCCGGATCATGTCGCCGACCTCGAGGCGGCGTACCAGCGCGCTGGAGACCCAGCCGGCGCCGACGGCGCGGACGTGGAACTCGATCGTGTTGTCGCGGCGCGGCGCGTTCGCCGGCGAGTAGGTCCGCCACAGCCGCGGCTGGAAGCGCGGGCACTCGATGCTCAGGTACTGGCCCGCGCGGTACTCGAGCGGATGCATCGGCATGACCGTGAAGACCGCGATGTCCTTGGCCCGGCGCTCGTGGGACATCACCTCCGCATACCAGTACGGCGGGTTGGTGTCCGCCTCCGCGCCGGAGAGCATCTTGGCGGCGATCACCGCGTAGGCGTCCGCCCACGCCTGGTCGTACTCGACGCCCCACTGCTCGCCCGCGAAATGCCGCATCGCCTCGATCAAAGCTCCTCCGACAACCTCGTAGTGCTCCGGTTCCACGTGGAACTTGCGGTGGTCTCGGCCGAGCCCACGCAGGTAGTCGTCGAACTTCTCCGGATCCTCCAGGGTCTGCACGGCGGTGACGATCGCGTTGAGCAACCGGGATCGCTGCACGTCCATGTGAACGGGGAAGAGGTCCCGCAGATCCGGGTGCGACAGGAAGATCCGCGCGTAGAAATAGCCGGCGACCTTGTCCTGATACTCCTCGACGAGGCTCCAGCTTTCCTTGAGCAAACGCGCGAGGTCTCCCATGTCCATCAGCCTGGGCAGATCAGACGGTTACGCATCGCACGGAAAGTGCGATACATGCCGCAGAATCGCCGGTGCTCGGCGCGTCGCTTGCCCCGATAGGTCCGAATGTGCCTACTCGGTATCACTCGAACGACTGATGCTCATAGAGTGATCGGCGTGACGGCAGCCCTCGAGCGCACCCCGGCAACCCGCTACCAGCTCCGCTGGGAGATAGCGATCGTGCTGCTGTTGTCGCTCGGCCATTCGGCCGTCTACGCGGTCGTGTCACTGGTGGCGAAGCTGACCGCGGGGCCGCCACTCTCCCAGCAGGCGGCGGTGCTGAACCAGTCCCGGTCGCCGCGGATCTACCTCGACCTGACGTACCAGCTCCTGGGGATCTTCTTCGCGCTCGTACCGGTGTTGCTCGTGCTCTATCTCCTCAGCCGCGACCGCCTGGACCCGGCCCGCACGCTCGGCATCGACCTCCGCCGGCCCGCCGGCGACGCCGGCTGGGGCGTCGCGCTGGCGGCGGTCATCGGGCTGCCCGGCCTTCTTCTGGTGTACGTGGCGGCGCAGCTCGGGCTGAACGCGCAGATCGTGCCGGCCGCGCTCCAGCCGGTCTGGTGGGCGGTCCCGGTGCTGATCCTCTCCGCGATGCAGAACGCGATCCTCGAAGAGGTGATCGTGGTCGGCTACCTGGTGACCCGGCTCCGCGAGCTGGGCTGGCGGCTCGGCTACATCGTCGCCGCCAGCTCGGTCCTCCGCGGCTCCTACCACCTGTACCAGGGCTTCGGCGCCTTCGTCGGCAACGCGGTGATGGGCGTGCTGTTCTCCCTCTTCTTCCTGAGGAAGGGGAGGGTCATGCCGCTGATCGTGGCGCACACCCTGCTGGATGTCGTGGCCTTCGTCGGCTACACGCTGCTGCCGGACCGCTGGCTCACCTGGCTCTGACCCCGGTAGTAGAAGGTGGCCCGCGCGGCCATCGCCGCGGCGGCACCCCGGCTGCCCAGGACGGCCGCGACCAGGCCCGCGCCGGGGAAGAAGCGGTTGACCACCCGGATCGCGGCCCACCCGCCGGCCTGGACGGCGAGCCTGCCGCCCAGCCGCCGGGTCGCCTCGGTCAGCCCGGCGCTCCCGAGGCCGTGGCCCCGCGCGGCGGCGAGCGCGGCCGCGGCCTCCTCCCGGCCGGGGTACACCCGGGTGAGCACGAGAAGGTCGGCGGCGCGCTCGGGGTCGGTCGGATCGAGGCCGTGCGCCGCGGCGACGTGCAACGCCAGCTCGGCCTGCGTGAACGCGACCGCACCCAGCAGGGCGACGGGTGCGTACGAGCCGGCCGCCGCCGCGACGAGGCTGCTCACGCCCCCGAACCGGGTGACCTGCTCGACCGCCAGCCGCGCCAGCCCGTCCGCGGTCGCGGCCGGGTAGGCGTCGCGGGTGCGGCGGGCCCACCGCTGAGCGCGGGGGCCGATGGTCTGGGTGGCGGCGAGCGCCAGCAGCTCGGGCGAGTGGCCGGGGTCGGCGATGAGGGCCGCCCAGGCCTCGGTGCGGGGAACGGACGTACTGTCCGTCGCCGGTGCGGCCGGACGGGGAAGGGTCGGGGCATCGGGGGCGGGCGTGGCCGCCGCCGTCTCCTCGTCGGGAACGGTGGTCATGTCCGGTGCAACGACGGCCGGTGCGACCTCCGCGGCCGCCGCCTTGACCGTCGCGGCCGCCTTCGCAACGACCGTCTTGGCCGGCGTACCGGAGTCCTTCGCCGTGGCCTTGGCGGGTTGCGCCTTTGCCGGCTGCGCCTTCGCGGGCTGAGTCTTCGCCGGCTGCGCCTTCGGGGCCTGTGCCTTCGCGGGCTGGGTCTTCGCCGGTTGTGCCTTCTCGGGAGCCCGCTTTGGCTCGGCGGCCGGTGGCGTCGGTGCGGACACCTCGACCCGTGACGGCGGGGTCTTGGCCGCCGGCTGCGTCCTCGGCTGAGCCTTTGCCGCCTTCTTCGCGGGCGGTTGCTGTGCCGGCGTCGGTGTCTCGGCGGCGGGGGCAGCCTTGCGCGGCGCCGACTTGACGGGCAGCTTGTCCCCTGCGGGCGTACCGGAGGGCTTCTTGCTCTCGGACGGTGGCCGGAAGGTCACCGCCGGGGGTGCCTTCGCCGGCTTGCTCGGAGAAGTTGGCTGGTCAGGCGTGCTGAACGCGGGGTTCGGCGTCCGCGGGCGGCGCTGCGGCTGCTCATTCTCCTCCATGCCGTGGCAGCCTAGCCTGGTGTCGGCCGTTTCACCTGCTGGAAGCGGGTGCGGTCGGTCGATTCCTTCGAATTTCGGGGCGCGGCGCGGCTGAGGGGCAACCTCTTTGCCGGGCGCCAGGGCGGTCCGGTATCCTCAACCGGCGGTGGCTTGCACGCCACCTGAGGAGACTTCGCCTAGTCCGGTCTATGGCGCCGCACTGCTAATGCGGTTGGGGTTTTATAGCCCCTCCCGGGTTCGAATCCCGGAGTCTCCGCTTGTTGCACCAATTCGGCCGTGACCCGCGGAAAGCGCGGATCGCGGCCGTTCTGCTTCCCGGCCCGATCACGGGTTAGGCCGGCCGTCCTCGGACGGCCGGTGGCGATGGGCAGCCTCGTCCACTCTTGCTCGTCCGGGTCGCGGTGACCATGGGTGAGCCCGCGGTCCTATATCGGTGAGTCGCCGACGCGTTCGCGCGGTTCGAACGCATCCCGTTCGACGTGCCCGTCGATGGACTCGGCACCCGGGCGGGCTTCGCGGACCGGCTCGCGTCGGTTCGGCCTTTGCCTTCTGCGCCACCTTCTCCCCGATGCGCGCTTCCCCATGATCCGCACGCTTCACCCTGATCCGCGCGCTTCTTCCCGATGCGTGTGCGGATCCGGTCTGGAGGGTCGTGCGCGGCCGCGCGTCCCGCGGCTTCGCCGTCATCGAAAACGAGGTCTGACGCTCCACAAACGACGGTGGCGATTTTAAGCCGAAAGGACGAGTCGTTACCGTCCCATCGGGACTAAATGGCGAGCGCGCCTCACGTACGATGATCGCCGATCACCGCACGCAAACTACGGGGGTTCTGCATGTCCGTGTTCCATCGCAAGGCGCTCGCCGGTATCGGCCTCACCGCCACCGCTGTCGCGTCCACCGCGCTGTTCGCGATGCCCGCGCAGGCGGCGTCGGCGGGTCTGGCGAAGGTTGTCGGGTCGTCCACCGTGCAGTTCAACGCCCTGAAGGGCAAGAGCAACGGGCTGACCATCACCATCTCCGGCCGCACCGTCACCCTGAACGACAAGGTGGCCATCAAGGCCGGCAAGGGATGCAAGGCCGTCAAGGGCGACAAGACCAAGGTCAAGTGCACGACGAAGAAGAAGACGACCAAGCTGAGCGTCGCGCTCGGCGACAAGAACGACTGGGTCACCAACAAGACTTCTGTGTACCTGCTCACCGACGGCGGCTCGGGCAACGACACCCTGACCGGCGGCTCCGGCAAGGACCAGCTCCAGGGCGGTTCCGGCAACGACAAGCTGTACGGCAAGGGCGGCGTCGACACGATCTTCGGTGACTCCGGCAACGACGCCATCTACGGCAGCACCGGCAACGACCGCATCGACGCCGGAACCGGCGCCGACAAGGTCTACGGCGACTCCGGAAACGACCTGATCTACGGCCGCTCCGGCGCCGACCGGCTCGTCGGCGGCACCGGAAACGACGACATCTGGGCCGGTGCCGACATCGACACCGTGTACGGCGAGGCGGGTATCGACTACATCCGCGGCGAAGCCGGAAATGACATCATCCGCGGCGGCGCGGATGAGGACGAGATCTGGGGCGAAGCGGGCAACGACACGCTCTACGGTGACGCCGCGAAGGACGTGTTCTACGCCGGCACCGGCGACGACCGGATCATCGGCGGCGCCGGAGACGACGACGCGATCGGTGAGAGCGGCAACGACTACTTCTGGGGCGAGGGCGGCATTGACCTCTTCCTCGGTGCGACCGGCAACGACCGGATGAACGGCGGAACCGAGACCGACTACCTCTTCGGCCAGGAGGGTGACGACAACGTCTACGGCGACGAGGGTGACGACTTCCTCGTCGGTGAGTACGTCGACGACGACCTCAACAAGATCGGCAGCGACACGGCTCTCGACCTCGTCGACGGCGGCACCGAGTCCGTCGATGGCGACCTCTGCCTCGTGATGGCGGCGGGCACCGCGACCAACTGCGAGCTCCTCGAGGTCCCGCGGCTCCCCGCTGCCGCCCGCTCGGCGACCTCGTCGACGGCACCGACCGCGAGCGCCGTCAAGGCCGCGGCGGAGGCCAAGGCCCGGGTGGCCGCATTCCAGTCGGCCAAGTAACAACGCGCGACTGAACGTCCCGATCAGCGGGGGCGTACCAGCGGGAGAAGTCCAGCCGCCGGTACGTCCCCGCTGATCCGTTTGGACGGCGACCTCTGACGCACGCAAAAGGCCGGGCCGCACCACAAGGTGCGACCCGGCCTTTGCGTGCGTCAGCGGCGGTAGGTGCGCTTGGCGCCGTATCTGAGGTTGCCCGCCTTGTCGTACGCGCGAAGCCGGACGGTGAACTTCTCTCCGTACTTCGCGGGGTTCACGGTGAAGCTGTAGGCCGCCTTGGCGTCGGTGGCCACCAGCTGGACCTTGGCGATCCCGTTGCGGTGCCCGTGAACTTCTTCTTGACCTTCGCCTTGTTCTTCGGCGCCTTCTTGATCGACACGGCGGGCGCGGTGTTGTCGACGATCACCGTGCGCTTGACGTACGTGGGGTTCCCGAACGTGTCGGCGCTCAGCCACAGCACCGACTGCGTGCCGTCCTTGCCCGTCTTCTCCGTGAAGGACGTGATGGGGCTGGACGGGTAGCCGGTGCCGATCAGCGCGGTATCCCCGATGCCGCGGGGATCGGACGTCTTGATGTAGGTGCGGAAGCTGGAGCCACGGACGAGCGCCCGCTCGGCCGGCCCGACGCTGTCGATGTTCACCAGGAACGACTTCGACGAGGTGTGGCCGAATGGCGTCCCAGACCTGGACGCCGATGGTGGCGGTCGGCGCCTTGAGTCGCGTGGCATCCCAGTCGAACACCGGCTCCGTGGAGGTAAGGACGCCGTTCACCCGCCACTCGGTACGGGCAATCCCTGCGTCGTGCAGCATCGGCCGGATGCGGCTGATGGCGCCGACCCAACAGCACACTCCTGGTGTAGTAGCCGTCGTCCACGATGTACTCGCTGCACATCGTGTATCCGTTGCCGGCCTTGTCGGTGGCCCGGAAGCACGGAGACTCGGTCTTGTCGAGGCCCTCCCAGTGGAAGGTCCAGGGCGTCTCGGTCTTCGTGACGAGAGAGGCGCCGCGCTGCCCCTCGGTCATCTCGACCTTGACGGCGTCGGCCGCAACCTCGGCGAGGGCGATGTCGATCGGTCCGGTGCGCATCACGGTGCCCACCGCGGGCGAGAGGCCCGCCAGCTTCGGCACCTTGTTGTCCACGTGCACGGTCGTGGTCAGCGAGGCCATGTTGCCCGCCGCGTCGAAGGCCCGGACCGTGACAACCGCGTCGCTGTCATCGTCGACGAAGCCCCGGAAGGTCGGCCGGGCCCTCGACCCCGCCTGACCGGTCCGCGTCCCCGTGGCGTGCGTCATGGTGACGGGCGTCTCAGGTCGGCCGCCGTCGTCGGCGGTGATCTCGACGTGATTGCCCGTCTTTCCTGGTCAAGTGGCCTAGGCTTCCGCTCGGAGGCCCGGGGCCGGCAACGACCGGATCGGATGCCGGGCCGCCGTGCGGCACGGCGCGCCACCCACCGGCACGCGGGCCCGGCTTAGCGGCATGCTAGAGTCGTCGCCTAGATGGTTCAGCGCGCCAAAACGCCTGGACCAGCGGAAACGTAGCAGCGACCCGCTGGACGCATCGTCACGCGCCAGCATGGAGAGCAGTTATGTGAGCGCCCGTAGCTCAATGGATAGAGCATCTGACTACGGATCAGAAGGTTAGGGGTTCGAGTCCCTTCGGGCGCACTTCATAAGAATGGCCGTGACCTGCGAAAACGCGGATCGCGGCCATTTTCGTATCCCAGTTTTGAGCCCTGTTCTCCTGCCATGTGGGACGCGGTGATCCGATGGTGATCGCGACGAACGGCTCGACCTGGCGGCGGCTGGTCAAGTGGACCACCGTGGTGTGCGGCCCGTGCCGGGCGATGCAGGCCAGTGTGCGGGCAGGTGCCGGCGCAGGGCGCCGGAAATGGCCAGGGCCAGAACGCGGGTCAGGGCCAGAATCCGGGCACCGGCAACGCGGGGAACAACGGGCGAGCAGGTCTGCAACGGCTCGGCCGGGTCGGCTGACAACAGTACAGATTGGACCTTCCAGGCCCGTGCTGAGGCGCGGGCCCGGATCGTGCTGTCGGCCCGAACGACACCGGTAAGACCACGACGCACCTGGTGGCGCGGGCTCACGGACACCGGGGCGGCCTCGGGCGTGCCGACCGGTGGCGGCGCGATGGCCGCGGTGCTGGTCACGGTGTTCGGGCCGACGCTGTCCGGCTGGCAGACCGAGCTGCTCGCGCAGCCGGCCGTGTGGACGGTGCCGCTCGCGTTCACGGTGATGGTGGCGGGCTCGCTGCTGACCCGCGGCCGGGTGCCCGCGGACGTTGGCGCGACGATGCTGGCGGCTGCACACCCCGGGAGTAGCGTTAAAGAAACTTTAAGGAACGCATGCTCAGCGTCATGAACTGCTGCCACATCATTGCTCGTATATCTCGGCACAAGCAGTACCGAGACGAAGAGGAGCCGTGCATGTATCGACGCGGAGTCAGCAGCCGGACGCGCAAGCTGGTGATTGCAGGTGCCGCCGCAGCGCTGCTGGGTTCGGCGCTCGCAGTCGGCACGGGGATGAGCCAGGCCGCCGAGTCCGGAGCCGGCTCCGGAAACATCAACGCTTTGGTGCCGGCGCTGGGTTTCAGCCCGGGCGATCCGAACGCGACGGCCGACCGCGTGGGCCCTACCGGGGTAAAAGTTCCCGGTCGCTGCCCACCCACTCAAGCCCAAGTGAACGCGCAGGTAGCGCTCAAGAATGCGAACCTTCCGAGTGGAACGGACCTTGAAAGCCGCATCCAACGTTTTGAAAAGACCTTGTCGGCGATTCAAGACTTGAAATGCCCCGCATCTTCCACGACTTTGCTGGGCCGCTTGAATTCCTTGACCGCGCTGCGCGGAAACGCGAACCGCGATAACATCCTGCGTGGTTTGGGTTTGAACGAAACGCCAGCGGATAAAGCCGCCGCCACAGGATCCGGTGACGCGGCCGCGGGTGGAGCGACGGGGAACGCCGGAGCCAGCTCCGGAAACATCAACGCTTTGGTGCCGGCGCTGGGTTTCAGCCCGGGCGATCCGAACGCGACGGCCGACCGCGTGGGCCCTACCGGGGTAAAAGTTCCCGGTCGCTGCCCACCCACTCAAGCCCAAGTGAACGCGCAGGTAGCGCTCAAGAATGCGAACCTTCCGAGTGGAACGGACCTTGAAAGCCGCATCCAACGTTTTGAAAAGACCTTGTCGGCGATTCAAGACTTGAAATGCCCCGCATCTTCCACGACTTTGCTGGGCCGCTTGAATTCCTTGACCGCGCTGCGCGGAAACGCGAACCGCGATAACATCCTGCGTGGTTTGGGTTTGAACGAAACGCCAGCGGGATAAAGCTGCGGGTAATGCGGCGCCGCAAAAACGCGCCAGCGAAACAAGCGGCTCGCAGAGCGGCGCCGCGGACAACGGCAACCTGATCCTTCGCGGATCCCGATCCACCGCACGGAACCGCCTCGCCGGAGGCCCTCGCACCACGGGGGGTCTCCGGCGCGTCCGTGTGTGGGCCATGCGCGCGGTGATCTTCGGCTACTTCGGCACGCTGACCGACCCCGGCGCTGAGGAGTATCGCGAGCGCGCTGGTCCCAGGCGCGGCGCGGTACCGGGTCGACCCCGATGACGCGGTCTGTGAGTACACGGTGGACGATCCGGCCGGCCTGCTGCCCCTGGTGGGCAGCGCCGGGCCGGTATAACGGTCGGCATGGAGATCCGCGTGCCTGAACTGCCGTTCCCGCTGAGCTGGTCACCCGCACCGCAGAGCTGGCCTACAAGTGAGGACGGATCGGTGCGCGCCGAGGCGCCGCTGCTGCTCGGCTCGTACCGGGGTGACTTCCAGTTCTCGGCGCTCGTCGCCCCGGCCTTCGGGGCCGCTTTCGACGCGGGTGCGCTGATCGTCCGGGAGGGCCCGGATCGCTGGCTCAAGCTGGCATTCGAGGCGCCGCCGGAAGGGGTCCCGATGGTGGTCTCGGTGGTGACCCGCGGATCCTCGGACGACGCGAACGGGGCATGAGCCCAGACCGAGCAGCGGAGGCGGTTCTGCAGCGGCTGAAGGAAGGTGGGCCCACAGCCTTCGGCATAACCCGAGAAGCAGACCGCAGCCATGCTGTCGACGCCACAACGGCGCGGTGAAGGGCTTTCTCGTGCTCACGCTTCAGCTCCCTGAGCGCCGCGCCGTCAGTGCTTCCTGTCGGCCTTGCGCCTCCGCTTGTCCTCGGCGTCGGCAATGCCGTGTGCAACGGCCGTCCGGATGACCCGGTACAGCACGGCGATACCAAGCAGCCCGAGCAGCGGCACCACGATCCCCGCGTCCACTTTCAGGAGCTCGCGAGGTTGTTGGCCTGGGCGTCGTTGAGCGGGTAGCCGAAGACGCGCACGTCGCGGATGGAACCGGTCCAGAATGCGTTCTCGCGGCCGTTGACCTTGTCCCGGCCGACGACGAAAGGACCCTTGGCAGGCCAAGGCGCGAGGTGTGCCGCCTGGCCGGCCTTCCTGCCGTTGACGTACAGGGTCAGAAGGTTGTTGCGCTGGTCATGGACGCCGGTCAGGTGGGTCCAAACACCGGGCTGCGCCTGTGATGTGGAGACGGCCCGGTCGACCCGCCACCCGGTCGTGTCGCCGGTCGGCATTCCAAAGCGCCAGGTCTTGTCGTCGGCCTCGTACCAGAGGATGAAGCCGCTGATCTCGGTGCCGTCCTGGCTGACGGCAGCGACGGTGCTCGAGCCTGGCGCAACCTTCACCCAAGCCGAGATGCTGAACCCGTAGGTGGTACCCAGCACGGCCTCCGGTCCTGTGATCTCGCCGGTTCCGTCGAACGTGGCGGCGGCCTCTGCGGTGTTCCAGGTGACGCCGGGCTCCAGGGATCCGTCGTGGTGGTTGGCGGAGCTGTCCGTTGCGGTGACACCGCTGGTTTCCCGCAGTTGGTAGGCGAGGGAGGCGGAGCCCTTCAGCTCGCCGTAGAGCGGCGCGTGGTCGGAGACGCCCGTCGGCTGGCAGACGGCCGGATCGCGTTTCGTGCTGCAGTCAGGCTGGACCGTGCCGTGGTAGTCGGCGTGGTCGGCAAGGCTCGTCCGGGAGTCGCACTGGGCGAATCCCGCGGTCGAGAAGAGGTAGTCAATCTTTATGTCGCTGTTGGTGTACGAGACGATCTTGCCGTCCGAATCGGCCGTGACGCCCAGATAGCCGTGGTAGGTGGTTTCGTTCGACGCGTCGCCGCCGTCGTTGGTGTAGTAGCTCTGCTGGTCACACTCGGGCATCAGGCTGTAGAGCGGCTGGAGCGCATCGCGGCTCGTGGTGTTGAAATCCCCGCCCAGCAGGACCCAGGGGTAACCCGCGACGGCGTTGCGGACGATGCCGACCTGGTCCGAGTAGACAAGAGGGGGCGCGTCGGGGTTACTGACTTTGTCGTAGTTGGTCAGGTGGGCATTGCAGATGCGCGTCTGCCACCCGGTGACCTTGGCGCACAACACGTATGACCATTCCTGACCCGCCGGAATGGAAAGGTGCCCGTCCGGCATCGGTTGCTGCAGTGACGTCGAGTCGTGCGAGGCGATTGTGCCCCGCACACCGATGGCGGTGGCATAGGTTCCGCTGAGCGCCCCGCGGCAGTGCGTTTCGGGCGAGCCGCCTGCCCTGGTGGTGGGCTCCCACTCGAAAGACCATTCCGACCCCAGGTTCTCCTGGATCAGGGTCAGCAGGCTCTTTCCGCGTTCGGCGTTGTTCAAGGTGCCGGCGCAGACCTCCTGGAGCAGCACGACGTTCGCGCCCCTGCTCCTGACGAGCTTGCCCAGCGCGTCGGCTTTGGCCTGGGGCTTGTTACGGTCCGGGCAGTACCCCGACTTGGCCGGGGTACTACCGCCGCCTTCGCCGCACATGTTCCAGGTGATCGCCTTGATCGCGTCACTGGCAAAGGCGCGACCGTTCGGATCGCCCGGCGTCGTGGTCTCGGCCAGGGCGGACGTAGGCAACGCGACCGACAGCAACACTGCCGCCAAGACGGCAGACAGCCGGCGCCTTACGTTTTTCCCCAACCTCATGCGACCACCCATCCAGAGTCATACACGGCGGCAGAAGGTAACAGGCGAGCCGGCCGGGGGTGGGCGTCGAGTCGTAGGCGTTGCGACGGGACGGGGGCGGAACGTCCGTTCGGGTGATCTTTTTGCGCGAAGATCAAACTAGGCTGCCCGCGTCGGTGACGTCTGTCGATACGGGGAATCTCATGCGTCCACTGCGCGTCGCGCTCGCGGCTGCCACACTCGCTGGTTCGGTCCTGATAGGTGTGGCCGTGTCGGCCGGCACCGCCATGGCCGACACCTACGGGAGCCTGCCGATCACCTCCGTCGGTGATCTCGTTGTGGACCCGGTGCATCAGCGGGTCTTCATCAGCGACACGTTGGGCGGGAAGATCGTCGCCACCGACTACCGGGGCAAGGTCGTCGGCGAGCTGACCGGCCTGCCCCTCGTGGACGGCCTGGCGCTGTCCGCCGACTCGGGCCGGCTCTACGCCGCGGTGCCCCCGGCGAGTGCGCTCGTCGCCGTGGACACCGCGACGGTCACCGAGGCCGCCCGCTACCCCGTTGGCGAAACGGTGCACCCGAGCGAGGTGGCGGCCGTCGGCGATCGTCTCTGGTTCGGGTACGACCACGTCGCGACCTACATCGGCCGGGGCGACTTCGGTTCCGTCGACCTCGGCACCTCCGAGGTGCGGCTGCACGACTACACCGCCGACTCGTCCGAGGGCCTGTACAACGACCCGCCCCGGATCCTGGCCAGCCCCGCGCGTCCCGGGCTGCTGGTGGCGGCCAACATGGGCGACACCGGGGCCGAGGTGGGCTTCTACGACATCTCCACCGGCGACGCGCGCCTGACCGGGAAGTACCTGCCGGGCCTCGGCACGATCACCGGGGTGATCGCTTTCACCGCGGACGGCGACAAGCTGATCAGGGCCGACTTCGGGAGCCGGCAGAGCATCGACGTCGACACGCGCGTCGGCACCGAGGTCTTCGCCGGGCACGGAAGCACCCGCGGGCTGGGCGTCGCGACCGACGGGCGGGTCGCGGTGGGTACCGACCAGGGCATCAAGGTGTACGCCCAGTCGACGACCGAGCCGACGCAGACGATCTCGCTGCCGGCCGTGGACGGTTACGCCACCCGGCCGGACGACCTTCGCGGGGGCAGGCTGGCGTGGGAGCCCGGCGGTGACCGCCTGTTCGCCATCGCGGAAGGGCGGGACGGGTTCTGGCTCCTGGTGCTCAACGACTCGTCGACGACTCTCCCGACGAAGACCCCGCCGCCGGTTCCGGCCGTCGCGCTGAAGCAGCCGTCGTTCTCCTCCGTACGCGCGGGCACGCCGTTCACCATCACCGGTACGGCCACCGCCCTCCCGGAGGGCGCCGCGCTCACCGTGACGCGGGTCAACGACGAGGCCCCGGCGGGCAAGGTGATCGCGACCGTCACGCCGGACACCGCGGGTGCGTTCGGCTTCACCGACACCCTGACGGTGGAGGGGCAGGCCACCTACACCGCCCGGTACGCCGGTACGGGGGTCGGCGATGCGCTCACCTCGGCCGGCGTGAGCGTCTTCGCCGCCAAGGAGCCGGTGACGCTCACCCTGAGCGGGAACGGTTCGACTTACGCGTACGGGTCGACGGTGACCTTCACCGCGCGGCTCGGCAAGTGGGGAACCAACCGGGACGTCGAGATCTGGGCCGACCCGGCCGGCGGCGACCAGCCGCGGCGGCTGCTCAAGAAGGGCGCCGTCGACAGCGCCGGCAAGCTCAGCGTGAGCCTGCGGCTGACCCGCAACACCGCGCTGACCGCCGACTACGCCGGCGACGCCGTCTACGGCGCGGTGGTGGCCTCGGCGACGGTCTCCACCCGGGTGGCGGTCAGCACCAAGGTCACCAAGCACTACAAGACCAAGAAGATCGGGTCGAAGACGTACCACGTCGTGCGGACCACGAAGGATCCGCACTTCATCACGACGATGACCGCGTACCCGGACCGCTTCTACCGCCTGACCATCGAGAAGTACTCCGGCGGCAAGTGGAAGACGTACAAGACCGGGTCGTTCGGTCTTGACTCGAAGGGCAAGTCGGAGACCTGGATCACGGGCTACTACAAGGCCGGCCTCAGGTTCCGGGTGCGCGCCGAGTACGGCGTCTCCACCTACAGCGACAAGGTCAACGCCAAGACGTACGGCGCGTGGAGCTACTACACGTACGCCAAGTGACGACGGCTCCATAAGGGACTGCGCGCGGCTCGGCGGATCACTAATATCTACGACAACTGATATTCCATGGGGGAATCGTTGTATCAATCCTTTACCCGCCGGGCTCTCGCCGCGCTGACCGCCTCCGCGGTCTCGGTCGCGGGCCTGGCGATGCCGGCGTACGCCGCCGACGAACCGTCCCTGCTCGCCGGTCCGGAGCAGGAACTCACCGCCGCGGTCGGCGAGAGCTTCGCCGCCACCCTGTCGGTCACCAACGCCGGTGACACGGCGGTCGACGGCGTCGCCATCAACTTCGCGCGCGCCTTCGGGTTCGAGGCCACCGAGGAGTTCGCCAACTGCACCTACGACTCCGGTGTGCCGCGGGGCTGCGCCTTCGACCAGACGCTGGAGCCGGGCAAGACGTACCGCGTGGTCGTGCCCTTCCGGTCGGGCGCGGACACGTACGCGCCCGGCGGTGTGTTCGGCCAGTTCGAGTGGCAGACAAAGGCCGAGTACCGGCCGGCCGGCACCGCCGGCGGCGGCCCGGAGCTGCGGCTCCAGGAGGGCGACAAGCTCGGTGAAAGCCGGGCGAGCGCCTGGCAGAACGTCGAGGTCATGATCACCGGCGACAACGGCGCGGACCTGGTCGCCATCGGCGACGCGGTCGGCGGGAAGGTCGGCGAGGTTGTGGAGGCCGAGGTCGGCGTGCACAACAACGGCCCGGCGACGCTGGACTGGTCCATGTCCGGCGAGTCGCCCGGCTTCGTCGCCATCGTCATTCCGGCCGGGACCTCGGTGGTCAGCTCGCCCGGCTGCGAGAACTGGCCCGCGAAGTCGAACCGGTACCAGTGCCAGACCGCGACCCGATTCAAGGTGGGCGCGACCACGACCTGGAAGTTCTCCCTGCGGATCGACAGCGTCGTCGCCGACGGCGCCGGGTCGATCGAGGTGAACCCGGACTGCCAGTGCCAGCGCTTCAGCCGCGATCTGGACAAGTCGAACAACAAGGCGCCGCTGTCGGTGGCCGCGACCGCGGACACGACCGCGCCGGTGATCGTGAGCACCGGCATCGCGACGGATGTGCCGAAGCGGGCGTTCTTCGAATTCCACCCGACCGTGACCGACGATGTAAAGGTCACCCGGCTGGACGGGACCATTCGCACGCAGAGCGAGCCCAACTCCTGGGTCACCTGCAGACCGCACCCGTCGCCGCCGCTCTGGTACTGCAGGACGAACACCACCACGCGCAGCTGGAACGAGTTCGACGCCGAGATCACCCTGCGCGCGTTCGACGCGGCCGGCAACGCCAGCGAGCCGGTGACCACGACGGTGCACGTGGACAACCTGCCGCCCAGGGTGGGCTTCTCCCCGGCGCTCCGGACGGTGGTCCGCCCCGGCCCGGTCGCGATCTCGCTGACCGGCGTGCCCGACGACGTGGTGCAGATCAAGGTGCGTGACGTCGTCGACGGCCCCGCGGTGGCCACGCTCACCGAGGCGCCCTGGTCCTGGACCTGGAACGCCGTGGAAGGTGCCGGGCCGTGCGTGCTGGCCACCGACCGGGCCGGCAACATGTGGTCCGGGTGCACCGACTACGCGGTCGACACCGCGGCGCCGGTCATCGACTGGGTGTCCTCCTCCAGCGACTACTCGTCGAACCGGCTGGACAACGGCGGCGGCTGGGTCGGCGCGCACAGCCGGGTGGGTGCCTACGTCACCGATCAGTCGCCGATCGCGCGTACCGAATGGTGGGTCAACGGTGTCCTCGCCGCGACCTCGCCGGACTTCCAGTGGGACACCCGGGCGATCGCGGTACCCACCGCGAACCTGGAGCTCCGCGTCTGGGACGCCTTCGGCAATCTCGCGTCGAAGTCCCTCACGGTCAACATCGACAAGGCGGCGCCGGTGGCGACCGTGTCCCCGGCCGAGAAGTCGCTCGTCCGGGGCACCACGTTCGTCACCTCGATCAAGGCGACGGACCGCAACGGGGTCGCCTTCACCGGCATCGCCGGTGCTGACTACCTCTCCGGCTCGCGGACGAGCGTGCGGCTCAAGTCCGGAAAGGACGGCGCGCGGACGGTGACCTGGCAGGTCGTCGACCAGCTCGGCAACTCCGCGTACGTCAAGCGGACCGTGACCGTCGACAACACCGCGCCCGCCGTTTCGTTCAAGAGCGCGCCGAAGAACAAGGCGAAGCTCAAGAAGACGGTCTCGCTGACTGCCAAGTCGAGCGACCGCAACGGCGTCGCCAAGGTGCAGCTGCTGGTCAACGGCAAGGTGGTCGCCACCGACACCAAGGCCGCCTACGCCTTCAAGCTGAACCCGAAGAAGTACGGCAAGAAATTCACCGTGCAGCTACGCGCCTACGACAAGGCCGGGAACGCCAAGTACTCGACCAAGCGAACCTACCGCCGCTGAGGGGAATGCTGTGTACCTCAAACTCCGGCACACCGGAATGGTCACCGCGGCCGCACTCGCCGCCTCGCTGATCGCCACCCCACCCGCCTTCGCCGCCGGCTCGGTGCCGAAGGTCTTCGCGGAAACCGCGGAGTTCTGGGTCGGCGGCGTCACGCCGGTGACCTTCTATCCAGGGCAGGGCCAGGACATGTCCGCCGTCACCGGCCTGACGCTGTTCGCCGACGGCACGGAGGTCGGCACCGACACCGCCGCGCCCTGGGGCATCGACTGGGACACCCGGGGCTTCAACGGCCTGGTGCGCCTGAGCACCCGGGCCACCACGGACACCGGCACGTCGACGACCGACGGCATGACGGTCGACGTCGACAACAACGCGCCGACCGGACTGACCGTGCGCTTCCCGCGCAGGGACGGCTACATCGGCCAGGGCGGCGAACTCGCCGTGGACGCGAACGACGACACCTTCGTCACCGGCTCCGAGTTGATCGTCGGCGGCGTGGTGGTCTCGTCCAAGGACCTCGCCGGCGGCGGCAACCTCGACCTGGGCTGGAACGTCAAGCTCCCGAACGGCAAGACCGACATGACGGTCCGCGTACGGGACAAGGTCGGCAACGTGACGGCGCTGACCAGGAGCGTCACCGTCGACAACGACCGGCCGGTGATCACCGGCAGCACCACCGCGGGCAGCGCGGTCCGAGGCAGCTTCAAGGTCACCCTGACCGGCTACAAGGACGCCAGCCCGTTCGTCACCTTCGAGGCCCTGCTGGACGACCCGGCGATGCAGCGCTCGTACGGCCAGGAGGGCTCCCCCCGCACGCTCACCATCGACAGCCGGGACGTGCCGGACGGGAAGTACACGCTCGGCTGGCGCGCCATCGACGCGGCCGGCAACGAGGGGGTCCTGAGGCGCCCACTCATCGTGGACAACAGGGCACCCGCGGTATCGATCACCAAGGCGCCGAAGAACAAGGCGAAGGTCAAGAAGAAGTTCACGGTCACCGCCAAGGCGACCGACACGTACGGGATCGCCAAGGTGCAGCTGCTGGTCAACGGCAAGGTCGTCACGACCGACACCAAGGCCGGCTACTCGTTCACGGTGAACCCGAAGAAGTACGGCAAGAAGTTCACCGTGCGGGTCCGGGCCTACGACAAGGCCGGCAACGTCAGGTACAGCTCCACCCGTACGTACAAGCGCTAGCTAGCACCGGCGAAAACGAAGGCCCAGGCATCGTGCCTGGGCCTTCGTTGTCAGTCCACGAACTCGAAGCACACTCCCTCCGGATACCTCCAGAGGCCTCCGGTCGCGTTCACCTCGGCCACGGTGTTCAGGGCCGCGTTCTTCTTGGTCAGGTCGGAGCCGGCCGAGTCCAGCAGTCCGACGACGGCCTTGCGCGATGCGATCAGGGCGCTCAGCGCATCTCGGACGTCCGCGTCGGTGGTCAGGCGGCGGGCACCGGTCACAGCCTGGATGTCCGCCTGGTACCCGGCGCGCAGCGCCTTCACCGCGGCGGCGATCTCCGCCTCGGAAGACCCCTTGTTGACCTTCAGCGGGCCGTTGGCCTCCTTGACCGCAGTCAGGCGGTCGTCGGACTTGAACGTCGCATCGCAGGCGGCGTTGGCGTCGCTCCTCGCGTCCGTCGCAGTCGGCTTGGGGGAGGACTTGCGCTTCGACGGTGACGCGGTCGCGGAGCGCTTCGGCGAGGTGGTGGCCGGCGCCGCGGCCGACTTCGACGCCGCGGGCGTACCCGTGGGTGCGGGCTGCGAAGGCGAGGCGGGCGCGGAGTCGCTCGGCGGGATGGCGGCCGGCGGCGCCGCGGCCGGATCCGCGTCCTGGCCGCAGGCCGCGGTGAGCAGGCAGACGCCGAGCGCGAGGACGGCGAGGGTGTTTCTCACAGATGGTTCCCAAGATCTCTAAGGGGTGAAGTGCGACGGGATCTTAGTGGTGTCGCGGGTGGATCCGGCTCACCGCACAGCGATCATCGCTTCCATGAAGAAGCACGTCAGGAGCGCGGGAGGGGTGATCGGCCTCGCGCTGGCCGGCGTGCTGGCCGGGCTGCCGTCGCCGGCGCGGGCGGCGGCGCCGGGATGGACCCATGACGGCTTCGGCCCCGGGAACACGGGCTACAACGCGGCCGAGTCCGTCGTCAACGCCGGCACCGTCAAGAAGCTGAAGCTGAGGTGGCGCGCGACGCCGCGGCCGGGTACCGACGGCTGCCTTGAGCAGACCACGCCCGTGGTCGCGGACGGCCGCATGTTCATGGTCGACGGCGGCGGCGTCGGCGCCTACGACGTGCGGACCGGGCGGCGGTTGTGGAGCGACACCGCGGTCATGCGGGAGATGGTTCACCGGACGATGACCGTCGCGGGCGGGCTCCTCATCACGACCGGCTACTCGTGCTACGGCGTCAGCGATCCCAGCGGACACATCGTCGCGCTTGACGCGAAGACCGGCGCGGTGCGCTGGAAGCTCCTCGAGGGAAGTGCCACGGAGAGCGTTGTGGCCGACAGCGGCATGCTGGTCAGCTACTCGGTGTGTGAGGTCTGCTCCAGCCACCGGATCAGCGGATACCGGGCCGGCGACGGCACCGAGGTCTGGGGCCGGGAGGGCGTGCTCGCGAGCCCGGTCTCCGCCGGTGGGCGGCTGCTGGTCACCGGGACGGAGAAGGGATCGTTCGCGGTGGCCGCGACGACCGGCGAGGTGCTCTGGCGTTCCGGCATCCGATGGTCGGTGCTGGCCTCGAATCCGGCCAGTGACCAGTTCTACGTCCGGGGACCGGACCGGCGACTCGCGGCCCTGAACGCGTCGAACGGCACGGTCCTGTGGTCGGTGCCGTCGGCCGAGGGGCAGGTGGCCGCCGACGGGCGCCGCGTGTACGTGTCCCGCGACGACGGCGTGACGGCCTACGACGCGGTGACCGGTCGCCGACTGTGGCACCGTGCGGGGGTACCCGTCAGCCGGCCGGTCAGGGCGGGCGGCCTGCTGTATGTGGCCGGCGGCATCCTGTCCGCGGCCGATGGATCTCTCGTGATGAGCGCGACCTACAGCTCCGCCGAGCACCATGCGGTGGTCGTCGGCGGACGCGTGTTCAGGGTCAAGGGGTACGAGGTGCAGGCGTACACCCCGTAGGGCAGATCAGTCGCCCCGCGGGTCGTACCGGCAGGTGGATCCCGTGTGGACGGTGTGGTCCAGGTACTCGCCGAGGTCGGGGTGGACCTCGGCGATGCGGCGGATGGCGTCGCGCAGCCGTGCCGTGACGGCCTTGCGGGCGCGCTCGGCGGCGCTCGGCCCCAGCGACCGGGCGGCCCCGCCGGGCCGGGTGGCCCGGCGCAGCTCCGCGAGCAGCCGTTCGCGTTCGTCGGTTGCCCGCTGCCGGCGTGCCTCGTCGTTGCGGGCCTGCGCGGTGTCCAGCTCCTCGGCGAGGTCGGCCAGCCGCTGCCGGTACTCCCGCAGCGCCCGCCGGTCGAGCACCGGGTCCTGACCGCTCGATTCCGCCGGGTACGCCCGGTTGGCCAGCTCCAGCGCGGGCACGGCCGCCCCGGGCCGGTCGAGCAGGGTCGCCAGGTCGTGCAGGCCCTTGGCGTCGCGCAGGTAGGCGGTGTGCCCCCGGAAGCCGGCCGTCCAGAGATCGCCGGAGCGGCGCAGCATGACCGGTGCGTCCGTGAGTGGCAGCCCGGCCAGCGCGGCTCGGGTCTCGGCCTCCCACGCCTGCGCGCCGAGCTGCCGGTGCACCTCCAACGCCCGGCGCAGCCACCGGCCGGCCTCCGGCCGGTCGCCGAGTGCCGCGTACAACAACCCGACGCGATGCGCGTGAGCGCCCATGAAACAGACAAGGGCGGCGTTGACCGCGCAGGTCTCCGCGTGTGGGAGCAGGTCGTCCAGCAGCCGGGCGCAGAGCGGCCGGTCGGCCAGGGCGATCGCGGCGGTCGCGAGCTCGCCGACGAACACCGACCACAGGTACGAGCGGTCGGTCCGCCAGTCCTCCAGGGCGAGCACCGTGTCCACCTCGCGGCGGGCGGCGGCGAGGTCGCCGGCCCGGGCGAAGAAGCCGGCGGCGACCGCGTGCGCGTGCGCCGGTGCGCCGATCCACCAGTCGACGGCGGCCGCGGCGGTCGCCCGCAGCTCGTCCGGGTCGGCCCGGAACCGGGTGATCTCCAGCCGCTGCGACATCCGTACGTTTCCGGTGTCGCCGTCGCCGACCGCCTCGCCCAGGGCGGCGGCCTCGTCCGCGAGCCGCTCACCGAGGTCGATGTCGCCGTCGAGCAGCGCCAGCGCCGCCTCGCGGATCCGCAGGTTGTAGGTCTGGCGCGGCTGGCGCAGCCGCTCGGTGATGTAGCGGTACTGGCTCAACGTCGCCCGGAACGCCGCCGACCCCGACTCCAGCTCCGCGGTCGCCGTGAGCAGCAGCGCCTGCGCGTGCCGCTCCGAATCGCCGGTGCGGCGGGCCAGCTCCGCGATCTCCGTCGCGATCGCCTGCCGCGGGCCGGCCGTGCCGGCGGTCCACAACGTGTCGTGCTGCGCCAGCAGGCAGTTGGCCAGAGTGGCCGGATCGTCAAGGCCGCGGGCGATCGCCACCGCCCGCTCGGCCAGCGGACCCGCCTGCCGGCGATCCACCGATACGGAATGTTGCAGCTGCCGGGCGATCGCCGCGGTCACCTGCGCCTCGGCCGCGGTGCCCCCGCCGGCCAGCGCGGACCGGGCGGTCTCCAGGACGGCGATCAGATCGGTCCGCGGCATCGCGAACCGTGCGCCGATCCGGTCCAGGCCCAGCGCGACTGCGCCGAGCAGGGCGGCGTCGCCGGTCGGCGTGGCCCGCGCCCACGCGGTGTCCAGCAGCTCCCGCGCCGTCCCGGCGTCGCCGCCGCGCAGCCGCAGGTCGGCCTCCTCGGTGAGCAGCAGAACCAGCTCGGCGGCGGTGAGCCGGTCGCCGGCGTCGGTGACGGCCGCCCGCGCCCGGGCCAGCTGCCCGGCGGCGTCGGTGAACGCGTACCCGGCCCGGTCGGCGTCGGCGGCGGCCCGCGCCCAGCTCAGCGCCGGCCCCGCGCCGGCCAGCGGCACGGCCGCGGCGAAGTGCCGGGCCAGGTCCGCCGGGAACACCTGGCTGCCCCGTTCGTACCGGTGCGCCAGCGCGACCGCCGTCCGATGGTGCAGCTCCAGCCGGCGGGCCGGCGGCAGGGCGGCGAGGATCGTCTCGCGGTACAGGTCGTGTGCGAATCCAGGGCCCGCCGATGTCAGCACGCCGGCGGCCGCCGCGCGGTCGATCAGCTCGATCACCGTCGTCGGCGGTGACCCGGTCACCTCGGCGAGCACGTCGGGCAGCAGCACCGAGCCGCCGACCGCCGCCGCGCCCAGCAGCGCCGTGCACGCCGCCGGCAGGCGGGCCAGCCGGCTGCCGATCGCCTCGCGGACCGCGACCGGCACCGCGGCGCGCCAGGCGTCGTCGCCGCCGGCGGCGAGCAGCCGGCACAACTCCCCGGCGAAGAACGGGTGCCCGCCGCTGCGCTCGTACACCCGGCCGGCCCAATCCGCGGCCGCCGCGTCCCCGGCGATCGTGCGGACCAGGTCGGTGACGTCCCCGGGTGGCAGGCCGCCGAGCGGTACCAGCTCGGCGGCGTTGGAGAGCTCGGCCAGCGCCGCCGCGACCACGTCGCGCGCCTCACCCGACCGGTACGCCCCGACCAGCACCACCCCACCGGTACGCGGCTGGTGCGCCAGGAACCGCAGCAGGTCGACCGTCGACCGGTCGGCCCATTGCAGGTCGTCGAGGAGGACTACCACCGGCTTGGCGTCGCCGGCCAGGCCGAGCAGGCGGCCGACCGCGTCGAAGATCTGGAACTGCCCGGCATCCACCACGGCGGCGTCGACCGGCGACGCGCCGGCCGGCGCCGGCAGGATCGCGGACAGCGCCGGATCCAGGTCGGCGCGCAGGCCGTCGTGCCGGTCCAGCAGCGCTCGCAGCGCCTGCGTCCACGGCCACCATGCGGGTGCCCGATCGCCGTCCCAGCACGTACCCCACACCACCGTCGCACCCCAGGCCGACGCGTCCGCGGCGTACCGGGTCAACAGCGCGGTCTTGCCGATCCCCGCCTGGCCGGTCACCAGGACCAGGCCGGGCCGGCGGCCGGCCGGACCGGCCGATGCCGCGGCCGCCCGGTGGACCGCGCTGAGCCGGGCCAGCGGCTCGGCCCGGCCGACGAAGAGAACCACCCGGGGATTGTCCACCCTGCCAGCCGGTTTCTGGCGGCTCGCCAGGCCCGTTCTGGCGCGGTACGGGTGTCATCCCATCGACTACACCGGAGGACCTCATGGCCACCACGTTCGACCCGCGGCAGTACAAGGAGACCACCCGCGCCCAGTGGCAGGACGCGGCCGAGGCGTGGCACCGCTGGGGGCCGACCATCGAGCGCTGGCTCGGCCCGGCCACCGAGCGGATGCTCGACGCCGCCGGCGTGACAAAGGGCAGCCGGGTGCTTGACGTCGCCGCGGGCGCCGGCGGGCAGACCCTCGCCGCCGCACACCGGGCCGGCCCCGACGGCGAGGTCCTGGCCACCGACATCGCCCCGGCGATCCTGGAGTACGCCGCCAAGGCCGCCACCGACGCCGGACTCGGCAACATCACCACCGCCGAACGCGACGGCGAACGGCTCGGCCTCGACGGCGCCGACTTCGACGCGGCCGTCTCCCGGGTCGGGCTCATCTACTTCCCGGACCAGCAGGCGGCCCTGTCCGGCATCCGCGCGGCACTGCGACCCGGCGGGAAGTTCTCCTCGGTCGTCTACTCCACCGCCGACCGCAACGGCTTCTTCGCCATTCCGGTCGGCATCATCCGCCGCCGGGCCCAGCTGCCGCCGCCGGCACCGGGCCAGCCCGGCCCGTTCAGCCTCGGCGCGCCCGGCGCGGCCGAGCAGGCCCTCGGCGCGGCGGGATTCCGGGACGTCACGGTCGAGGCGGTGCCGTCGCCGGTGACGATGGCGAGCGCCGCCGAGTGCGTGCGCTTCGAACGCGAGTCGTTCGGCGCGCTGCACCAGATGCTCAGCGGGCTGGCGGTCGCCGAGCGGGAGGCGGCCTGGGTCGAGATCGAGCAGGCACTCGGCCAGTTCGAGGGACCGACCGGCTTCACCGGCCCATGCGAAATGCTTGTCGTCACCGGAACCCGCTGACCGCGGCCCGACGCCGCCGAGCCTTCCAGCTACGGGAGGCCCGGCGCGCGGCGCCGGGCCTTAATCCGCTGATGTGTACATGCCGATCCACCGTTCGAGGCGTCTCGTGACCCGAGGATCGAGCTCCAGGGTGTCCCGCGGGAGGCGATCCTCCGGGATGGCTCCCAAGACCGATTGACTGCCGATCACGACGACGTCGGGATCGTCGGCGATCTGGCTGGCCGCGCGCAGGACATGTTCGAGCTGCTCGCGATTCACGCCGCGTGTTCCCAGCCGCTGCGGGTGAAGGCTTCGAGGACCTTTCGCCGCTGCGGCTGGGACAGGACTCCGGCGAAGGGCGAGTTCTGCCGTAGCTCAACGGACTCGGGATCTTCCGAGGTCAGCGTCTTGAGGACGGCGCCGGGCCCTTCGCCCAGCTTCTCTCGCCAACGCAGCAGCCAGACCTCGGTCATGGTGCCCTGGTGCTGAACCATGAGCCGGTCGAGGTTTTCGGTGGCCTTGCCCAGAACCGAGTCCGGATCGGTGACCAGGTTGCCGGCGACCGCCTGATGCAACCACAGCGACTTGAGCTGATCGCGCGTCAGTCTGTGCTTGGGCCGGATCAGCGCCTCGACGGCGTTTCGCTCGACCCTTCGGTGCTTGCCGACCATGACGAACGGCAGGTCTCCTCGCTCACAGAGATTCACCACCTGCTGGCGCGAGGTGCCCAGGACCTTGGCCACCTCGCCGGTGGTCAGGAATCCGGCTGTCGTCATCGCCATGGTTAGAGGCTAATCCGTAAACGCCAAAAACACAAAACTCGTGGCCGTGGCGCTTCTGGCTGGCCGGGTGTCGATGGCCTATCGTCACTGCCGTGGATGAGCGGAGCAGTGGGGTGGCCACCGTGCAGGTGACGGGCGTGTGGTTCATCGTGGCCGGGCTGCTTGTCGGTCTTGTGGCCGCGGGCAATACGCACGTCGGGTTTCTGGCCGTGGCCGGCCTGCTCGTGTTTGTCGGGGTGGGGCTGCGTATCGAGGCGGCCATTCGTGACATCGGCGGGAGAACGCGGCGTCCGAATTCGGCCGGTGACCTGAAAGCGCCCGCGAAGTAGCGAAGTGGTGACGATCGAGGCCAAGCTTCAGGAGCTGGCGGTTCGCACTCGTGACGCGCTGGCGCGGCAGGTGGAGGCCCGGCGCCGGGAGCTGGACAACGACGACACCAGCCACCAGGAGCTGTATCGAATTCTCGGAGTGCCGGCCTCCGAGTGCGCGAAGATCGACCTTTATCAGAACGTCGGCCGTTTCGTGTACAAATATGCGGGCGCGCTCCTGGAGGCGGCGACGCGGATCTGCCTTTCCGAGGTGGGCGACGGGTCCCGGCTGCTGCTGCCGAACACGGTTTCCAGCAGTCCGGCACAGTTCGAGATCGACTGCTACACCAGGGTCGACAACAAGGCGCACGAGATCAAGTGGCGTGACGCCACCACCGACGGTGACCACATCAGGAAAGAGCACAACAAGATCTTGGCGATCGTCGGTGCGGGATACATGCCCGTACGGATCATGTATTACCTGCCGGTCCGATCGCAGGCTCTCCGGATTCAGCAGCGCGTCATTGCCGAGTTCCGCGATCGGGGCGAGGCGTATGTCGGCGACGAGGCGTGGTCGTACGTCCAGGCATACTCCGGCGTCGACCTGCGAGCCGAATTACTCAAGCTCGACGCACCCCATATCGGCTGGTCGAACTTCCTCGAATAATGCGGATGGCGGCAACATGATCATCGATGTTAGGCTCCCTTACCCCCGTTAACTGCCTCCTTCCCAGGGGCATGGGATCCGGGGGTCAACGGGGAGTACACATCATGCATCGCACCCTCCGGGCGCTGCTGTCCGCGGCCGCTGCCGCGTTGAGCGCCACCACCGTTCTCGTCGGCCTGGCGGCCGATCCCGCCCTGGCCCAGAACTACGACACCCTGTCGCCGACCGCGTGGGCCCACACCGACAAGGCACAGCCCTCCACTCCGGACCCGAACCCGTCCGGGGACTACCTCATCGGTAGCAGCGAGGACCCGTCGGGCCTCAAGCACACCGGTCGTGCGTACTTCACCTTCGACCTGACCCCGCTGAAGGGCCAGGTTCTGCACCGGGTGACCTTCTACACCTACGAGCGCACGGTCAACGACTGCTCGCAGGTCGCGCCGATCGAGGTGTGGCGGACCAGGCCGGTCACCAGCGCCACCACCTGGCAGCACCCGCCGCGGGAACTCGAGCTGCTGGGCGAGCGCTCCTACGGCAACGGCGTCATCTGCCCCGGCGCGTACCTGGGCATCGACATGATCCCCGCGGTACAGGCGGCGCTCGGCCGCGGCGAGAAGACCATCACGGTCGAGGTGCGCATCAAGGCCGGCAGCGAGGGCGACGCCCGGATCGGCCGGACGATGACCCCGGGGCGGATGAGCTACGGCGCCAACCACGCGCCCAAGGTCAGCGGGCTGAAGCTGAAGTACCCGGACGCGGGCTGCGGGACGATCGACAAGCACCCGTCGGCCAGTTGGTGGATGCAGGCCCAGGCCACCGTCAAGGACGCCGACCCGCAGGACCACGCACAGATCTGGTACGCGTACTGGCCGGTCGACCGCCCGGATGAGCGCAAGGAGACCACGAGCCCGAGCTTCGGCGGCGGGATCGCGGACGGCACCGTCGTCGCCTGGACGGCGCAGGGCCGCGACTACGACGACGCCGGGCCCTGGGGCAGGACCTGCTATTTCACCGTTGACACCACGGCGCCCAAGACCAAGCCGATCGTGTTCTCCAAGAAGTACCCCAGCGAGGGCTACCCGGGTACCGGCGGTCCGGGCGTGCCCGGCACCTTCGTGTTCGACGCGGCCGGCGACACCGAGATCACCGGCTTTGAATGGAATCAGAACGACGGCGGCCTGAGCCAGCGCGTGGTCGCCAACCACCGCGGTGGTAGGGCGAAGGTCACCGTCACCCCGCGCTACTCGGGTCGGGGCTCGCTCAAGGTCGCCGCGGTGGACGCCGCCGGCAACCGAAGTGAGTGGACCGAGTACCGGTACACGGTCCGCGACACCGCGCCGTCCGCCGAGATCGAGATGAACGGGGTCGGCCTGACCAGCCACATCAAGCTCTACTCGCGGGCGGCCGAGGTCACCGAATTCGGGTACGCGATCGACGGCGGCCCGGAGACCCGGGTGCCGGCGGTCGACGGCCAGGGCGAGGGCGACCTGGTGTTCGACAGCACCGGTAGCAAGACGGTGGTGTCGCGCGCGTACGCGGGCCGGAAGATGATCGGTTCGGACACCGTGCAGATATCGGTCAGCGACGCGCCCAAGATCAGCTCCGCCGAGTTCGACTGGCTGAGCTCGCCGGTCGCCGGCAACCCCGGCTCGTTCACGTTCGCGCCGCGGACCACCGACGTGAAGTCCTACCGCTACGACTTCGGCGACGGCGACCAGAAGGAGATCAACGCCGGTCCGGACGGAAGCGCCGTGCTGGCGTGGACGCCCGAGGTGGGCGGCTACTACACGATCACCGTGTACTCGGTGGACAGGTGGGGCCACCAGTCGCAGCCGGCCCAGGAGTCGTTCTCCGTCATCGACACGCATCCCGGCGTGTACGTCCACGCCTACGACCCGCAGGTCGGCGACCCGGTCGCCGTGAGCGCCTGGTCGGATCTGCCGAACGCGGTGGCGATCGTCTACAGCTTCGACGGCGGCCCGGAGCAGACGCTCGACGGGCGGTCGGTGGACTTCGAGGTGGTGCCGACCCGGGCCGGGGACAACGCGATCAAGGTGTGGGCGAGGCTGGACGACGGGACGCTCACCCCGCCGACCACGTCCGTCGTCCACGTCAACTCGGCTCCGCGGATCACCTCGCAGGGCCCGTTCGGTGAAGACGCGGTGATGGGGCGGCCGGTGACGATCACCCTCACCGCTGCGCAGGACGGCGCGACCACGTTCCGGTACTCGATCGGCAACTCGTACGACGGCGAGGAAGACCCGGTGCGGACCGTGCCGGTCGGTGCGGACGGCACGGCGACCATCTCCTTCGACGTGCCCGAGGGCTGGGGCGGCGTCTGGGGCGACGTCCTGGTCATCGCGACCAGCCTGACCGCCGACGGCACCGAATCCGACACCAAGTCCGTGTCGCTCAACCTGCGGAACCCGCGCGTCGAGGTCAACAACCCGTGGCCGGCGGACTCCGGCGATCCGATGGGCGGCGTCGGGGTGCCCGGTCAGTTCGGATTCTCCGCGTACGACCTCAACGAGGTGACCACCAAGTACCTGTGGCACGTCAACGACGGTCCGGTGCAGGAGTCGGCCCGCGACCCGGAGGCGTGGGAGAACACGGTCTCGTACACGCCGGACCGGGTCGGCGCCAACACGCTCTACGTCCAGCGCGAGTTCACCGACGGGTCGCTGTCTCCGCTCGAGACGATCCCGTTCGAGGTCGGTACCCGGCCGCTGATCACGTCGGACGTCTATCAGCACGACGCGCCGAGCGGCGGCGCCGGCGAGGCCGGCGCCTTCCGGTTCAGCGGCGGCATGCCGGGAATCGTGTCGTACGCCTACCGGTTCGTCGCCGACAGCAACGGTGACGAGGCCGCCGCCGGCAGGGTGGACGCCGTGGCGGACGGCTCGGCCCAGGTCGAGTTCACCCCGCCGGCGGCGGGCTCCTACGTCGTGCTGGTGACCGGGCGTACCGCGGCCGGCACGACCACCACGCAGGCGGGTTACCGCTTCGAGGTGCGCTAACGAGGAAGGGGGCCGGCGGCGCGCCGGCCCCCTTCACACCTCGATGTCCAGGCCGAACCCGAAGGTCGAGCAGGCAACTCCGCGCCCGCCCCGGTGAATCCCGGCGGCCGGGTACGGGATCGTGTCGGCCGGCAGGTCGTGCGGGTCGGCCCAGACGAGCTCGGAGCACTTGCCGGGTTCGGCGTTGTAGGGCTCGCCGGTCCAGGCGTCCGCGGCGAAGAAGAAGCCGATCCGGTCGGGGCCGTCCTCGCCCGCGCGGTGCATCACGTGCAGGAATCGCAGGTCGCCGGTGGCGACGTCGATCCCGGTCTCCTCGCGCGCCTCCCGGATCACGCCGTCGGTGATCGACTCGCCCGGTTCGAGATGCCCGGACGGCAGGTGGAGCCGGCCGTCGCCGTAGCCGGTGTTGGCCCGCCGCAGCAGCAGGATCCGGCGCGGGTCGCCGCGGTGGATGACCAGGTGCAGGTCGACGATGCTGCGATGCCGGTCGGTCATGAGGACTCCCGCGAGGCCGCCTCGCGCAGCGCGGCGGCGAGCTTGACGGCGAACCGGTAGGACTGGTGCGGTGTCGGGCTCTGCGGCGCCCAGGTGGCGGCGTCGTCGAGGTGGACCCACCGCACGGCGTGGATCTCGGCCGGGTCGGGGGTCAGTGGCGTGGCGCGATCGCCGGCGAGGACATACCAGAGGGTGACGTCGGTGTGGGAGTCCGTCAGGCCGTTGGTCTGGCTCTCGGTCAGCAGCAACGGCCGCCGGCCGACCGCGGGATGGAAGGCGGCGGTGATGCCGAGCTCCTCGTGCGCCTCGCGGACGACCGCGTCGCAGGGTCGTTCTGTGTCGACGTGGCCGCCGGGGAACATCCAGGCGCCGGCCTTCACGTGGTGTATCTGGAGCACCGCGTCGTCGGCGGCGTCGACCAAGGTCAGGTAGACGGCCAGGTGGCGGGCCGGGGCCGAGCCGCTGTCGCGGTAGAGCGCGTCGCCGGAGCCGATCCAGCGCAGCACGGACCGCTGCGCGTCCGCCTCGGCGGCGTCGAACGGCTCGACCGCCGCGACGGTGGCCCGCAACGCGTCGTTTAGGGACGGGCTGTGTTCTCGCACCCGGCGACCGTATCGCCGGGGTACGACGGTTCTATGCTCCGAGGGCATCCACAAGGGAGGGGCAGCATGAGCGAGCCAACTGTCGACCAGCTTGCCGATGTCGTCGAGCGGACCGGCCGCCTGATCTCCGGCATCGCCGAGAGTCAATGGAGCGATCCGACGCCCTGCGCGGACTGGGACGTCCGCGCCCTTGTCGATCACGTCGTCGCCGGCAACGCGCTGTTCGCCGCGGCGCTGTCGGGGCAGGGTGGGAAGCCGGACGACTACGCGGACAGCGCCGAGCGGCTGCTCGCCGCGTTCCGTGCGCCGGGCGCGCTGGAGCGGGTCGTCGAGGTGCCGTTCGGCCGGGTTCCCGGCACTGTCGCGCTGCATCTGCGGATCGCCGACGTGATGGTGCACGGCTGGGACATCGCCCGGGCCACCGGTCAGGCCGCGGACTTCCCCGAGGACGTGGCGGAGCAGACCCTCGCGTTCAGCCTGGCCGCGTTGCCGGCGGTGCGGTCGGACCGCAGCCCGTTCGCGGCGCCGCAGCCGGTCGACGGCGACGCGCCCGCCCTGGATCGGCTGGTGGCTTGCCTGGGTCGCAAGGTCAGCTGACCCACAACGGTTTAAAATTGGATCAAGCGGGCAAATACCCCCAGGTCAGCTCCCATCCCTCCGGAGTCGGACGAGGCAAGGGGGAGACGGATGACCACGTGGGCGACGGCCGGCCGGATAGCGGTGGCGGGCGTGGAGCTCGACGGAGACCTGCGCCTGCCCGACCAGGCCGGCGGGCTGGTGCTGTTCGCGCACGGGAGCGGCAGCTCGCGGCACAGTCCCCGCAACCGGGCCGTCGCCGAGGCGCTGAACGCCGGCGGGCTCGCGACGCTGCTTGTCGACCTGCTCACCGGCGCCGAGGACGAGGACGACGCGCGTACCCGGCGGTTGCGCTTCGACATCGGGCTGCTCGCCGACCGCCTGGTCGGGATCATCGACTGGCTGCGGGCCCGGCCCGGCACCGCGACGCTGCCGATCGGCCTGTTCGGGGCGAGCACGGGCGCGGCAGCGGCGCTGGTCGCCGCCGCCGCGCGGCCCGACGCGGTCCGCGCGGTGGTGTCCCGCGGCGGCCGTCCCGACCTCGCCGGTCCGGCGTTGGCCGAGGTCACGGCGCCGACCCTGCTGATCGTCGGTGCGTGCGACGCGGAGGTCCGCGATCTCAACGAGCGGGCCCGCAACTACCTGCGGGCGCCGACCGAGCTGCGGATCATCCCGACCGCCACGCACCTGTTCGAGGAGCCGGGCACGCTGGAGCAGGTCGCCGAGTACGCGGGCCGATGGTTCGGCGACCACCTCCTCCGCGACCGCCGGACGCGGCCGACGGGAGCGCGGCGATGATCTTCGCGAATCGGGACGCGGCGGGCCGGGCGCTCGCCGAGCAGGTCGCGCGGCAGGTGCCGGCCGACGCCGGCCCTCCGCTGGTGCTGGCGCTGCCGCGGGGCGGTGTGCCGGTCGCCGTGCCGGTCGCCGAGCGGCTCGGCGCCGATCTGGACCTGGTGATCGCCCGCAAGATCGGCGCACCCGGCCACCCCGAGTACGGGGTTGGCGCGATCGCAGAGGACGGCCCGCCGATCTTCGACCGGACCACCCTGCGGTACCTCGGCCTGTCCGAGGACGACCTGGCCGACACCGTCGCCGCCGAGCGCGCCGAACTGGCCCGGCGCATCAGCCGCTACCGGGCCGGCCGGGCGGCGCCGGACGTGACCGGTCGCACCGTCGTACTCGTCGACGACGGCCTGGCCACCGGCGTCACCGCGCGTGCCGCGATCGGCTGGCTGCGCGGGCGGCGCCCGTACCGGCTGGTGCTGGCCGTGCCGGTCTGCTCGCGGGATGCCCGGGATCTGCTCGCCGGCGACGCCGACACGGTGGTCTACCTGCACGCGCCCGAGTACTTCTCCGCCGTGGGGCAGTGGTACGACGACTTCGGCCAGCTCGACGACGCCGACGTCGACCGGGCGCTGGCCCGCGCGTCGCGCCGGCGGACCACGGTGGAACGAATTTCGAAAGGGGGCCGCCCAGCGCCTCGCGGCAGCAGCCTACTTTAGGTCTATAAATGCCGTGAAAGCACCCGGAGGACCCATGCCTGCCCGACTCTCTGCCGCCGCATTGGTGGTCGCCGCGATGCTTTCCGCCCCCGCAACGGCCGCCGCGGCACCGGGAGGGGCGCAGTGGGCGCAACCCGGCTACGGCGCCGGGAACACGTACTACAACCCGGGCGAGTCGGTGATCAACGCCGGCAGCGTCAACGCCGTCAAACTCCGCTGGTCGTCGGCGTTGGCGACGCCGGAGCAGTGGTCGTGCTCGGGCCCGTCGGAACCGCTGGTCTCCGGCGGCCGGGTCTTCGTGACTGACGGCAAGGGCATAGCCGCGTACCAGGCCGCGACGGGCAGGCTGTCCTGGCGGCACACCTGGGCGAACCCGGAGGACGAGAGCACGCCGCACCTGGCCGTGGCCGGCGGGCTGCTGCTCGCGGCGAACCACGGCTGCCAGTCACAGAGCGACCCGAACGGCGCGATCATGGCGCTGAACCTGGTCACGGGCAGGCAGGCATGGCGCACGGCCACGACCATTCCGCTGGGCTCGCTGGTCGTCGACCAGGGGACGGCGGTGGTGTCCGGCGCGTCGGCGTCCGACACCCCGGCGGTGATCGGCATCCGGGCGAGCGACGGCGCGGAGCGCTGGAGCCTGGACGACTTCCGGTCGTCGGGCGTCTCGGCGGGCGGCCGGGTACTGGTCGGCAGCACCACGGGCGTGGAGACCCGGGCGGTGTCGGCGGCGACGGGCGGGACACTGTGGAGCAGGCCGACCGCCTGGACCGCGGAGGCGGCGACGCCGGCCGGAGACCGCTTCTACGCCTCCGGCGCCGAGGGCGCGCTGATCTGCGTCGGCGCGGGCGACGGCGCGGTGCTGTGGACGGCGGCGAAGGGCGCGAGCACCCTTGTCGCGGCGGACGGCCGCCGGGTCTACCGGGCGGTCACCAACGGGATCGAGGCATTGAACGCCCGAACCGGCCGGCAAGCCTGGACGGCGCGCCTCGGCGGCGGCACCGGGCAGCCGGTCCGGGCCGGCGGGCTGCTGTACACGGCGGTCGGCGGGGGCAAGCCGCTGGGGATCGTCAACGCGGCGAGCGGGGTGGTGGCCTCGCCGGGTAGCCAGATCGGCAGCCTCGACCGCGGCAACGTCGTCGTCACCGCCGGCTGGATCTACCTGACCAGGGGAAACACCATTTTCGGGTACGCGCGCTGAATCGGGCGGCGCTCCGTAGGAAGTTCGGCGACATGGCGTCCGATAGCGTGATCGGCGTTTGAGTCACACGCGGCTAAGGGGAACTCGTGGAGCTGTTGCACTCGGGGAAGGTCCGGGAGGTCTACGCCGACGGCGACGACATCCTGCTCGTCGCCTCCGATCGGATCTCGATCTACGACGTGGTGCTGCCCACCGCCATCCCCGACAAGGGGAAGATCCTCACCCAGCTCTCGCTGTGGTGGTTCGACCAGCTCTCCGACGTCGTGCCGAACCACATCATCTCCGCCACCGATGTTCCCGCTGAGTGGGCCGGCCGGGCCGTCCGCTGCGAGCGCCTCGAGATGGTCATGGTGGAGTGCATCGCCCGCGGCTATCTGGCCGGCTCGGGGCTCAAGGAGTACGAGAAGGACGGCGCCGTTTCCGGAGTGGTGCTCGAACCCGGCCTGATCGAGGGGTCCCGGCTCGCCGAGCCCGTCTTCACCCCGACCACGAAGGTCGCTCCCGGTGAGGGGCACGACGAGTTCATCACGTTCGGTGACGTTGAGGCCTCGGTCGGGCCGGACGTCGCGGCCGAGCTGCGGCGGATCACCCTCGAGGTGTACCGGCGGGGATCCGAGATCGCCGCCACCAAGGGGATCATCATCGCCGACACGAAGATCGAGCTGGGGGTGTCCGGCGGGGTCCTGAAGCTCGGCGACGAGTTGCTGACTCCGGACTCGTCGCGGTTCTGGGCGGCCGACGAGTGGCAGCCCGGCGGGACGCAGCGGTACCTCGACAAGCAGTTCCTGCGGGACTGGTCGTCCTCCCTGACCGGGTGGGACCGCACCGCGCCCGGGCCGGAGATTCCGGACGAGGTCGTCGAGGCGACCCGTAACCGGTATGTCGAGGTCTACGAGCGGCTCACCGGAGATCGCTGGCGCTGATCAGCGCCGCCTTCGTCGCGCGGGCAGCCAATGTGGACATCCGGTGGCGCTGTCAGTCCTTGCTGATGGCGTTACCGGGCTAGCTTGCCAGCGTCTCGGACTCGCTCGGCCTGGGCCAGGCCGCCTTGCTGCCGCAGCTTTCGCAGCTCAGCTGGTCGCCGCAGTGAGCGCACCAGTCGTTGGTGCGGCGGAGATACCAGCCGAGTGCCACGCCCGCGAGCAGGCTGGCCAGCCCGATCAGGGCTGCCAGCGCGACGGCTCCCGTCACGGGGTCGGACCGCCCATGGCGAACGCACCGTCATGGCCGATGCGCGGCTTGCGCGTCGCCAGCTTGTTGGTGTCGCCGCGGTCGAGGGTGGGGTCCTCGTCGGCGCGGGACGTCACGTGGGACGCCGTGAAGGTGTCCACTCCGGTGCCGCGGTGCGAGCCGGGCCGGTAGGTGACGGTGACGGCGCGGGGTGAGGCGGCCTCGATCACACCGGCACGCCAGCCGTCGCGGTAGACCCAGACGGGATCGGCCTTCTGATAGCTGTCGGCCGGCGCTACGTCGGCCGGATCGCGTTGCGGCGGGGCGATGGACGGGGTCGACATCGAGAGCCTCCCTGTTTCCTGGGACTCGGGTCGTCGGACGGGCCGTGGCGCTTGCCGGCGTGCAAACCCAGCGTGCCGCTGAATGGTTCAAACTTTCAGCACGCTCCGTCAGCAGCCAGACAACCGCCTGTCAGATATCATGCTCGGGATCCAGTGCGTTCGCAAGGCCGTCTGCACGTGCATCCGGCACGTGCGGGGGTCGGGGGTGTCCGATCGATCGGTTTCCCGCCGAACGATCTCCCCCTTAGGATGCTCTGGGGCGAAGGGGCTGCAACTTGCATCCCAGAGGCCGATCGATAGGAGCAAGGTGAGCGCCGGTACGCAGGAGGAGTCGCCGAACAGCGGCCCCACCGTGCTGCGCATCCTGCTCGGTGCCCAGCTGAGGCGGCTGCGCGAGGGCAAGGGCATCAGCCGGGAGGACGCGGGCTACGAGATCCGCGCATCGGGTTCGAAGATCAGCCGCATGGAGCTTGGCCGCGTCAGCTTCAAGGAGCGCGACGTCGCCGACCTGCTGAGCATGTACGGCGTGCGCGACCTCGCCGAGCGCGAGGCGCTGCTCGGCCTGGCCCGGCAGGCCAACAACCCCGGCTGGTGGCACCACTACGGAGACATCCTGCCGCCGTGGTTCCAGTCCTATCTGGGCCTCGAGGCCGCCGCGACGCTGATCCGGACGTACGAGATCCAGTTCGTGCCCGGTCTGTTGCAGACGCCGGAGTACGCCCGGGCCGTCATCCTGCTCGGCCACGCGGGCGCGAACGCCGACGAGATCGATCGCCGGGTCGAGCTCCGCCGGCAGCGTCAGCAGATCCTGCACCGGATCGAGCCGCCGCAGCTGTGGGCGGTCATCGACGAGGCGGTGCTGCGCCGGCCCATCGGCGGCCCCGACGTCATGCGCGCCTAGATCGAGTCGCTCATCGAGGCTGCGAAGAAGCCGAACGTGCGGCTCCAGATCATTCCGTTCAACGCGGGCGGCCACGCCGCGGCGGGCGGACCGTTCGCGATCCTGCGGTTCCCGGAGCCGGAGCTGCCCGACGTCGTCTACGTCGAGCAGCTCACGAGCGCCATCTATCTGGACAAGCGCGACGACGTCGACCACTACGCGATCGCCATGGAACGCGTCTGCATCGACGCTGAGCCGCCGAACCACACCCAGGAGATCCTGGGCAAGCTGCTTCACGAGGTGGGCAGGCTCGCCTGACCATCCGGTCGCTGCTTCCTCACTTTGAGTGAGTCACCCGCGCGGGTGACTCAGCGGAGCAGGTTGTCGAAGTCCCCATCGCGGACGCCGCCGAGGAAGGCCTCGATCTCCGCAGCCGTGTAGATGAGCGCGGCGCCCTCCGGGTCGCGCGAGTTCCGCATGGCGATGCTGCCGTCCGGGAGTGCGGCGCACTCGACACAGTTGCCGCTGGGGTTGCTCCGGCCGCTCTTCTGCCAGGTCACACCCGCCAACTTGCCGGCGGGCATGCCATTAACAATGCGCGTCATTACTTGGCTCCCTAACGGTTGACCGGTCGCGGGGACCGGCGATGTGTGTCACGCCGACCACTCGCTGTGCAAATGCACGTGCATTCGGCCTTGCGTTCTCACATGATTGTGAGCATGATAACGCACGAGCCCCACTGAAAGTGGGTCACGGAGGGTGACATCTTTGAGTGACGGGTCGGTGGCGGAAATGCCTCTTCGACCCTCGACGCATGGCTCCCTGGCGGGGGTGCCCGAGCGGGAGGAAGACGCATGGCTGTCCCGAACGCCGGCCCGCACCAACCGGACCCGACCGACCGTGGAAACCTCACCTACCGGGACGAACTGCGGTCGTCGGGCATGGAGGCCGCCTCGACCCGGGCCACCACCGTGTCCCAGCGTTTCGGTGGGGTCCGCTATGCATTGACCCGTTCGGACAATGTTTCCCCGATGGACAGGGACCCAAACGAGGGTGGTGATCCCGACGCGAATCACTGAGCACGTCCACTGTGCCCGCAGGCGGCGCGCCGGTGCGGCACCCGGCCGCAAGGTCTGGTCACCGGCCGCCCCGATCATCCGACGTGGACGCCTCCAGCCGGCCGCTCCACGCTGGCCGGTGCACGTCTTCGCCGAGGCGGACTACTGCTATGGGATCGGGCCGCTGACGCTGCGGGTCGACCGGATCGAGTGGGCGAAGCCGATCCCGTACGAGGGTGACACCTGGCTCGAGGTCGAGGGCATCGTGATCGACCCGGCGGGCCGGGAGCGTGCCCGCCGGCAGGTGCTGGTCCGGGCCGGCCGGCTGCCGCACCCGCCATCACGAAAGCGGCCGCGTCTGCGGCCCTGATGCTTAACCAGGAGCGACGCCGGTCGACGGCGTCGCTCCAAGCGCGCGCTTCACTGCGCGCCGCCCGACTCCGGCCGGGCGGTCCGGTTCCCCCGTGCTGGATCGCCCGGCCGGTTAGGGTCAGCAACCCTCCCCGGCCGGCACCCGGCCGACCTCTCCCGACCGGCACCTGGCTGACCTCTCCCCGGCCGATCTTCCCGGGCCGACCTCTGCTGGGCCGATCTTCCCGGGCCGACCTCTGCTGGGCCGATCTTCCCGGGCCGACCTCTGCTGGGCCGATCTTCCCGGGCCGACCTCTGCTGGGCCGATCTTCCCGGGCCGACCTCTGCTGGGCCGATCTTCCCGGGCCGACCTCTGCCGGGCCGATCTTCCCGGCCGACCCTTCTCGGCGGTGCCCGGCCGGCCTCTCCGTGGCCGATGCCCTGCCGGCGGGTCCTTTCCGGCGATTGGTGGGGAAACAGAAACGCCGCCCCGACCCGAACGGGTGAGGCGGCGTCGCAGGTGGCTCAGGGTTTGCGGGCCACGCCCGCCCAGTAGTAGGCCGCCTCGGGGTTCGCGACCGGCTCGTCGGGGCGCCAGCTCGACACCGGAACCAGGCCCGGGTCGAGCATCTCCCAGTCGCCGAAGAAGCGCTGGACCTCGTCGCGGGTGCGGGCCACCAGCGTCATGCCGGCGCCGGTCGCCGCCGCGACTGCCTGGCCCATCTCCTCAGGGTTGAAGTCGCCGGTCGGGTGGGTGATCGCCAGGAGGCTGCCCGACGGCATCGCGTCGCGCAGCTCCGCCACCAGCGCCCACGGGTCGTCCGCGTCCGACAGCAGCATGAGGATCGCGATCATGGTCAGGCCGACCGGCTGGGTCAGGTCCAGCGTCTCCGCCAGGACCGGATCCCGCAGGATCGACTGCGGCTCGCGGATGTCCGCCGAGATGTACTCGCTGCGGCCCTGCTCCGTGCTGATCATCAGGGCGCGGGCGTGCACCAGGACGATCGGGTCGTTGTCGACGTAGACGACCCGGGCCTCGGGGGCGAGCTGCTGGGCGATCTCGTGCAGGTTCGGGCGGGTCGGGATGCCGGTGCCGATGTCGAGGAACTGGCGGACACCCTCCTTGGCGACCAGGTCGCGGGCCGCGCGGTGCACGAACTTGCGGTTCTCACCGGCCATGTAGCGCATGCCGGGGATGGCCTGCACGATCGCCTCGGCGACCGCCCGGTCGACCGCGAAGTTGTCCTTGCCGCCGAGCCAGTAGTCGTACATGCGGGCCGAGTGCGGCACGTTGATGTTGACGCCGGGCGGCGCAACCTCGGCCGGTGGATTGGCACCGCTGTCCTGCGTCACGACCGCCTCCTGATCTAGGCCACCCCTGGCCGTGAAGAGTCTTCAGGCGGCCAGCCTAGCGGCAGGAGATGATCAATATCGATCATGTCGCTCGATCGAAATCAGTGAGCGCGCTGGGTATCAGGCCGCGGACACACTGTCGCGATAGGACCGATCGCAGGCGTCGCGCTGCGGCCCCGAAACGACCTGGTCACGGCCGGCGTGCTTGGCCACGTAGAGGTTTCGGTCCGCCGAGGACAGCAGGTTGGCCTGGGTCGGCATGAGCACGTCGCCGAGGTCGGCGACGCCGATGCTCACGGTGACGGGCAGGCCCTGTGTCAGCTCCGCCCAGTCGTACCCGGAGATCGCCCGCCGGACGCCGTCGAGCTGCCCGGTCGCCTCCCCCGCGCCGAGGCCGGGAAGCACCGCCAGGAACTCCTCGCCGCCCATCCGGGCCACGAAGCCGTCCGCGCACACCGCGGCCAGCTCGGTCTCCAGCAGCTTGGCCACCAGCACCAGCACCTGGTCGCCGACGTCGTGCGACAGCTGGTCGTTGATCCGCTTGAAGTGGTCAAGGTCGACGATCGCCACGGTCAGCGACCCGCCGGCCTCGATCAGGTCCGGCAGCTGTTCGTCGAGGTAGCGCCGGTTGCGCAGGCCGGTCAGCGGGTCGCGGCGGGCCTGCTCGCGGAACCGCGCGGCCTCCTGCCGGGCCTCGGTCGTCTCGAACATCGCCTGACGGGTGCGGGCCTGTGCCTCCCGCTGCTGCGAGTGCAGCGCGTTGTGGGCGGCAAAGAAGACCTTGTGTACGGCGAACGCCTCCGCGAACTCGCCGCGGGCGGCGTGCAGCTCGGACTGCTCCTGATGTACCCGTACGAGAACGTCGCCGAGGCCGCGCTCGACGCAGAGGGTGCGCGAGGCGTCGAGGCTGACCTGTGCGCGGTCCGTTGCCCGCAGGAAGCGCTGCGCACGGGCGAGCGAGAGCATGTACTCCGCCAGCGCGTCGGCGTCCTCGTAGCCGCCCGTGGCGTGGCGCCGGACCGCTTCGCGCAGGGTCTGCTCGGCCGACAGGTAGTCGCCGTTCTCGATCTCGATGGCGCTGATGGTGTCCAGCGTCGCGGGATCGAGCTCGAAGTCGTGGCGCTCGGCGACCTCTTGCAGTCGTTGCGCGACCGCCTGGGCCCGGGCGTTCTCGCCGTACGCGTACTCGGTGTACGCGTAGTTGTTGAGCATGCCCAGAAGCAGGTTGGGCAGGCCGAACTCGATCGTGAGCTCCTCGGCCTGTGCGTAGCGCAGGCGGGCCGCCTCCATCGAGCCGGAGCGGCCGAGGGCGTCGGCCAGCTTGGCGCGGTGCCACACCTGCATGTGCGGGGTCGCGTTGTCGTCGAGCAGCTCAACGGCGAGCACGGAGTGCTCGAGCGACTGGGCGGCGTCGCCCAGGTGCCGGTGGATGTTGGCCCAGACCAGGTGGGTGCGCGCCTGCACGACGGTGTCGTCGTGGTCGGTGGCCCACTTGTGGATCTTCCAGATCTGCCGGGCCGCGGCGGCGACCTCGCCCTTGCGGTTGAGCATGTTCGCCTGGCAGAGCCGGGCGCGGGTCACGAGCCGCTCGTCGCCGAGCTCGAGTGCCTGTTCCTCGTACGCGATCGAGAGTTCGAGGGAGGCTCCGGCGTCCCAGAGGTAGCGGTCCTCGAGCTCGGTGAGGGCGGCCGACAGCCGTTGGGCGTCGATCACGCGTGGCTCCATCAGCAGACCCCTCTCTCGTTGTCACCGCGATCATCGACACAGGTCGCCCATACTTGAGCCCAATGTTGAATAGCTCTCTGTTTCCAAAGGGTAGCGATGCGTGACCACTGATCCCAGAGTTGCGGACGTGATCCGCCTCGCGCCGCCGTCGGACCCGTCTCATGTACGTCGTACAGTTGCCCAATGGCCAAGCGGAGCGACGCGACCCGGACGCGCCTGAACCGGGACGCGATCATCGCCAGCGCGGTGTCCCTCGCCGACACCGAGGGGCTTGAGGCCGTGACCATCCGCCGGCTGGCGCAGGAGCACGGCGTGACGCCGATGGCCATGTACTGGCACTTCAACGACAAGGACAGCCTGCTCGACGGCCTAGCCGACCACCTGATCGCGGCGGTGGAGCTGCCCGAGCCGGGCGACGGCGGCTGGGACGAGCGGCTGCACGACGTCCTGCGCGCGTTCCTGGCGGCGATCCGCCCGCATCCCGCGTTCGCGGGCCTGGCCCTGCGCCGGATCCTCGCCTCCGAGGCGGGCCTGCGGATCGCCGAGCGGGTGCTGGAGCAGCTGCGGCAGGCGGGATTCTCGGCCGGCAAGGCGGCGGAGGTCGGCACGTTCCTGGTGTGCGGGATCGTCGCGCTCGTCGCCTCCGACCCCACGCCGGGCACGTGGCCGGCGGGCGAGGACCGGGACCAGATGATCCGCGACAAGCGGGCGCGGCTGGAGTCGTTGTCGCCGGAGCGCTACCCCAACGTCATCGCGGCCGGGCCGGACCTGGTGGTCTGCCGCGACACCGACGAGTACTTCGCCCTCAATCTCGATCTTCTGGTCCAGGGCGTCCGCGGCATCCGGCGCGGCTGAACCGACGCGTCCTTCGTCACACCTTTCTGTCCGGCCGCCGCTTGACTGTCCTATACGGCGTACATCTACGGTGTACATGTACGCCGCATAGGGCGGCGCGCGCATAGGAGGTGGGACTGGTGCGACGCAACCCCTGGTCGACCCTGGCCGTGCTGGCGCTGGCCCAGTTCATGGTCGTGCTCGACGTGACGATCGTGAACGTGGCGCTGCCCGACATCCAGCAGGACCTCGGCTTCACGGCGTCCGGGCTGCAATGGGTCGTCAGCGCGTACACGCTGCTCTTCGGTGGTTTTCTGCTCCTCGGCGGCCGGGCCGCCGACCTGCTCGGCCGCCGCCGGCTCTTCATCGTCGGCCTGCTGATCTTCGGGGTGACCTCGCTGAGCGCCGGCCTGGCGCAGAACCCCGAGCAGCTTGTCGTGCTGCGCGCGGTGCAGGGCCTCGGCGGCGCGCTGCTGTCGCCGGCCGCGTTCGCGATCCTCACGGTGACCTACGCGAAGGGCCGCGAGCGCAACATCGCGATGGGCGTCTGGGGCGGCCTCGCCGGCCTCGGCGGCACCCTTGGCGTGATCGCCGGTGGCCTGCTCGTCGACTCGCTGGGCTGGCGGTGGATCTTCCTGGTCAACGTCCCGATCGCGGTCGCGCTGGCGGCGGTCGTCCCGCTCTTCGTCCGCGAATCCCGGGCCACCTCGACGGGTACGCGCACCTTCGACGTGGCGGGCGCGCTGCTGAGCACGGCCGGCCTGCTGTCGATCGTGCTCGGCGTGATCCGGGCCGAGTCGCAGGGCTGGACGTCGTTCCAGGTGGTCGCGCTGCTCGCTGGAGGCCTGGCGTTGTTGGCCGCCTTCGTCCGCGTCGAGTCGCGCTCGGCGGCCCCGCTGGTGCCGCTCAGCCTGTTCCGGTCGCGGGGGCTGACCACGTCGGTCCTTGCGCTCGCGCTCAACGGCGCGGCGTTCCTCGCGATGTTCTTCCTCACCGCGATCTTCCTCCAGCAGGTCCGCGGCCTGACCGCGCTGGAGACGGGCCTCCAGTTCCTGCCGATGGGCATCGCGGCGATCACGAGCGCGGTGGTGTCGGCGCAGGCGGTCACCCGGTTCGGCACCAGGCCGGTGCAGTTCGCCGGCGCGGCGCTCAGCGTGGTCGGCCTGCTGCTGCTCTCGGGCGCGGACGCCACCGGCTCGTACGCCGCGACGATCATGCCCGGCCTGATCCTGTTCGGGATCGGCATCATCGCGACGGGCACGCCGGCGTCGATCGCGGCGGTGGCGGACGTCGATCACGACCAGGCCGGCGCGGCGTCGGGCGTGGTCAACGCGGGATATCAGGTCGGCGGCGTGCTGGGGCTCGCGGTGATCACGACGGTGGCGACCTCGCACGTGGAGGGCCTGCTGGCCACGGGGACCGTTCCGCAGGACGCGCTGGTCGGCGGGTTCGAGCGCGGCCTGCTGATCGCGGCGCTCTTCGCGGCGGTCAACATCGTGATCGCCCTCGGTGCGCCGAGGCTGCGGCCGACCGCCGACCAGCTCGCCGAGGCGGCCGTCGCGGCCTGACCTCGCTCGCGCACCAGGGCGCGGCGCCGAGAGTGGGGGCTCTCGGCGCCGCGCCGGGTGGAAGGTCTCAGCCCTTGAAGGCGGCGAAGATCTTGCTGAACTCGAACGGTGACTGCGCCACGTTGGTGCACTGGAACAGCGCGCCGGTGCAGGCGTTGCGGTCGCGGTTGGCCTCCCAGAAGGAGACGAAGCCGACGTGGTTGGCCGAGGCGAAGGCGACCAGGTCACGGGCGTCGCCCTGACTGAAGGTGCCGTTGTCGTCGTTCTTGCCGAGCATCGGCGTGACGCCGACCATCCGGAAGGCCGCCGCGTCGCTGTTGCCGTAGATCGACTTGATCTGGTCCTTTGTCGACTTGACCGCGCTGATCGCGAGGTCGCCGTAGTCCTGCCCGGCGCGGCCGTAGTCCATCGCCATGATGTTGACCAGGTCGAGGTCGACGCCGGCGTTCTTGGCCGACCGGACCACGGCGAGGCCGTCGGCGGTGAGACCCTCAGGCAGCACCGGCAGGGTCAGCGAGATCCTCAGGCCGGGATTGGCCTTCTGGAGCGCGGCCAGCGCCGTCGAGCGGCGGGCGATGGAGGCGGGGTCGGCCACGGCGGCGCCCTCGATGTCGAGGTCGATGTACTTCAGATCGTAGGCGGAGACGACGGCCTGGTACTCGGCCTGTAGCGCCTTCACGTCGGTGCACGCGGCCGCCAGCTCGATGCCGGTCGCGCCGCCGAACGACACCTTCACGTCGCCACCGGCCGCCCGCAGTGCCTTGATCTGGTCGCCGAACTGCCCGCCGCGCGGGTCGAACGCGTTGAACCAGCTGGCCTTGCAGCCCGCGCTGGTGACGAACGCCAGGGTGTACGACTTCACGTTGCCGGCGGAGGCGAGCTGGGCCAGCGTGGTGCCGGCGCCGGAGAGCAGGCCCATGTCCACGTACGGGGCCACGAGAACGTTGCCGCCCGAGGCCGGCGGGGCGCTCGTCGTCGGTGTGGTGGGAGGTGTCGTGGTCGGCTTCGTGGTCGGCGGGGTCGCGGCCGGCTTCGTGGTCGGAGCGGTGGTGGGACGGGTGGTCGTCGGCGTGGCGGTCGGTCCGGTCGGCGCGGAGTCGCCGCAGCGGGCGCCGTTGATCGTGCAGCCGGTCGGCGCGCCGTGGCCGGCGACGATGAAGCCGAACTCGGTGCTGGCCCCGGCCGCGATGACGGCGTTGTAGCCGCGGTTCGCGGCGACCGAGGTGGCGCCCGAGGTGGTGACGTCGGCGTCCCAGACGCTGCCGAGCTTCGTGCCCGACGGGAGGCCGAACGCGAGCTGCCAGCCGGAGACGGCGGCGCCGCCGGTGTTCTTGATCGTGTAGCGGGCCTGGTAGCCCGAGTCCCACTCGGAGTCCTTACTGAACGTGGCCGTCAGCCCACCGCCGGCCGGGGCGGCGGGTGCCGTCGCCGCGACCGCCGCAACGGCGCCGCCGCCCACCGCGAGCAGGGCCGCGGCCAGGTATATAGAGAGACGAAGGCGGCTGCGTTTCATGGATGACTCCGATCGAAGGGGGTAACCGACGGAGTTGATCCTGACCGTGGGTGCATTAAAGAAAGAGGGGAAAGTTCTTAAGTTTCCCTGAAGCGCCGCGGGGTCTCGCAGAGAATCAGTAGGAGGCAGGCATGCACGGGACGATGGTGGACGTACGGACCGAGGACGGGGTCGCCGACGCGTACCTCGTGCGACCGGCCGGGGCCGGGCCCTGGCCGGGGGTGTTGTTCTACATGGACGCGTTCGGCCTGCGCCCGCGGGTGTTCGAGATGGCGGGGCGGATCGCCGCCCGGGGCTACGCCGTGCTGGCGCCCAACCTGCTCTACCGCGGCGGCCGCGCGCCCCTCATCGATCTCAGCGGGCTCGGGGACCCCGAGCAGCGTCGCGGGATCATCGGCAAGATGATGCCGCTGATCCGGGAGCTGGACACCGCCGCGATCACCCGGGACACCCGCGCCTACCTGGACTTCCTGGCCGAACAGGGCGACGTCGCGGACGGGCCGGTCGCCGTCGTCGGCTACTGCATGGGCGGCACCAACGCGTTCCGGGCCATCGGGGCGTTCCCGGAGCGGATCGTGGCGCTGGCCAGCTTCCACGGCGGGCAGCTTGCCACCGAGGAGCCGGACAGCCCGCACCTGAAGGTCGGCCGGATCACGGGCGAGGTGTACTTCGCGCACGCCGACCACGACCACGCGATGCCGCAGGAGCAGATCGACCGGCTCGAGGCCGCCCTCGACGCCGCGGACGTGCGCTTCCGCTCCGAGATCTACGCCGGGGCCGCGCACGGCTTCACGATGTCGGAGGCCGCCGCCTACGACGCCCCGGCGGAGAGCCGGCACTGGGAGAAGCTCTTCGAGCTGCTCGACGACACGCTGCCCAGTCAGTCCTCGTCCAGCAGGCCGGGGAAGTAGCGGCGCAGCGCCACGACGTCGTACACCTGGCGGATCTCGCTGACCGCGCCGTCGGCGACGGTGAGGAACTCGGCCATCCGTACCGTCCCGAAGGGTGCGACGCAGTCGTAGACCAGGGCGGCGCGGTCACCGGCGCAGGTGGTCGAGACGACGGTGACGGAGTCGGCGAACGCGGCGATCCGGTGCAGCGTCTGCACCAGTTCCTCGTCGTCGACCGGGGTGCCCAGGTTCCACTCGATCTCCGCGTCCGGGGCGATCATCCGGCGGGCGGCGGGCCGGTCGCGGTCGATCCAGGACCGGGCGTAGACCGCGACGAGCTCTGCCGTACCTGACATCGACGGGCTCCTTAGAACGACGCGCCGTACGCGGCGGCGGGCGATTCGAGGGCGGGCATCGGTTCGGGGTGGTCGGCGAGGCCGAGCAGGGCCGCGACGGCCTGCGCGACGCGGCGGGCGGCGAGGCCGTCGCCGTAGGGGTTTCCGCCCGCGGTCGTCGCGTCGCGGCGGACCCGGCTGTCGAGCAGCGCGGACGCCTGCTCGACGATCAGCTCGGTGTCGGAGCCGAGGAGCCGGGCGCAGCCGGCCCGCAGCGACCCGTCGGTCTCGACGGCCTCCCGCAGCACCAGTGCGGGCACGCCGAACGAGGGCGCCTCCTGCTGGACGTCGGCGGAGTCGGTGAGCACGAGATAGGCCTCGGAGAGCAGCCGGGACAGGTCCGGGTACGGCAGCGGGCCGGTGATCGTGACCCGCTCCACGCCGCCGATCCCGGCGTGGACCTGAGCGCGGACGGCCGGGTTGGGGTGGGTCGGCAGGATCACGTCGATGTCGGCGTACCGCTCGACGAGCCGGCGGACCGCGGCCAGGACGCGGTCCAGCGGGGCGCCCCACGACTCGCGCCGGTGAACGGCCACGACGACCAGCCGGCGGCCGGACGCGGCGGCCCGGGCGGCGGCGATCTCGGGGTTCTCGAACGGCAGCCGGCGCCGGGCGATCGCGAGGGCCGCGTCGACGACGGTGTTGCCGGTGATCAGCACGTCGCCGGTGGCGATGTCCTCGTCGAGCAGGTTCATTGCGGCGTGCGGTGTCGGCGTGAGATGCAGGGCCGTGACCTGCGCGATCAGCCGGCGGTCCGCCTCCTCGGGGAACGACGAGCCGAGGTCGCCCGAGCGCACTCCGGCCTCGAGGTGTGCCACGGGGATGCGCCGCCAGCACGCGGCGAGCGCGCCGGCCAGGCTGGTCGTGGTGTCGCCCTGCACGAGCGCGGCGGCGGGAGGCCGCTCGGTCCACAGCGCGTCGAGCCGGCGGATCATCTCGGTGCGCAGCTCGGACCGGCTGCCGGCGCCGCGCTCGACGCGCAGCGTGACGTCCGGGGCCAGGCCGAAGGCGGCGAACGTCTGACCGACCATGGCCGGATACCGGCCGCCGGCGACCAGGACGGGCGTGACCAGGCCGGCCTCGCGCATCGCCATCGCGACGGGCGCGAGCCGGACGGCCTGTGGGCGGGTGCCGCAGACCAGGTGTACTTCGGGAAGCGACATCGGGGCCTTCCTCCGGGCGGAGACCTGGAGGACCTTAGTCGCTACTCAGCGTGATGCAAGGCGAGTGGACGCAGCGTTGCCGTGATTTGACCTTTCGGACCATGTCAGACATCTCAGGCGCGTAGCAATCGGCCTAAACCGCCTCGTGACGGTGGATCACGCCGCATTGCGCAGAGTGACATTCTGACGCCCGCAGGCCGGGAACCGGCCGAAGGGGTGACGGATTGTCGTCTCAGTGGGTGCGGCACGAATTGACAGCTGCTGTCATCATCGGTGTCACCGCAAGGGAAGGGTCGCCGGCTCGGGCGACGGATTGCGGTCGCGTTGACATGGGGAAACGGGGCGGATGCATGGGCGGGTTTCTGGACGCTGCGCTCAGCTTTCCCGCCGTCGTCTTCACCCCGCTCCTGATCGTCGTCATCGGGTACTGGGTCGTGGTCATCGCCGGTGGCGCCGACCCGGAGGGTGACGGCGGTGACGGCGGCTTCCTCGGGTTTCTCGGCCTCGGCGGTGCGCCGGCCTCGATCGTTCTCTCCCTCTTCATCGCCGTCGCCTGGTTCGCCAGCCTGGCCGGCGGCGTACTGCTCGGCGCGGTACCGGCGCTCGTCCTGGCCGGCGCGCTCGTCCTCGCCTGGGTGATCGCCCGCCTGGCCGTCGTGCTCCTGCGGCGGTTCATGCCGGCCGGCGCCGAACCCTCCCGCGCCGACTTCGTCGGCCTCACCTGCGTCGTACGCACCGGCCGCGTCACCGCGACGTTCGGACAGGCCGAGGTGCACTCGCCCGACGGCTCGTCCGCGATCGTGCAGGTCCGCACGCCCGGCGACGACGAGCTGCGCGCGGGATCCATCGCGCTGATCTTCGACTTCGATGCCGACGGCGAGTTCTTCTGGGTCGTCCCCGCCGACATCGCCACGAGCCCTGACCAGTAACGACAACAAAGGACTCACACATGGACGTGATCTCCACCGGCTTCGGTGTGCTCATCGCCGTCGTACTGCTCGTCGTCCTCGGCGCGGCGTTCTTCTTCGCCCGCATGTTCCGCAAGGTCGAGCAGGGCAGGGCCCTCATCGTGTCCAAGGTCCGCCGGGTTGACGTGACCTTCACCGGCGCCGTCGTGCTGCCGGTCCTGCACAAGGCCGAGTTCATGGACATCTCGGTGAAGACGATCGAGATCTCGCGGACCGGGCGCGAGGGCCTGATCTGCCGCGACAACATCCGAGCCGACATCCGGATCACGTTCTTCGTCCGGGTCAACAAGACCACCGAGGACGTCATCAAGGTCGCGCAGGCGATCGGTACCACCCGGGCCAGCAGCGAGCAGACGCTCCAGGAGCTGTTCAGCGCCAAGTTCTCCGAGGCGCTCAAGACGGTCGGCAAGCAGCTCGACTTCGTCGATCTCTACACCAAGCGCCACGAGTTCCGGGACCAGATCATCGAGGTGATCGGCACCGACCTCAACGGCTACAGCCTCGAGGACGCGGCCATCGACTTCCTCGAGCAGACGCCGATGATCTCGCTCGACCCGAAGAACATCCTCGACGCGCAGGGCATCCGGAAGATCACCGAGCTGACCGCGATCGAGGCGGTCCGCACCAACGACTTCCGGCGCAACGAGGAGAAGGAGATCACCCGCCAGAACGTGGACGCCCGCGAGGCGATCCTCGAGCTGGAGCGCCGGCAGGCGGACGCGGAGATCAAGCAGCGCCGCGAGATCGAGACCATCCGGGCCCGGGAGGAGGCGGAGATCGTCCTCGCGCAGGCCGAGGAGCGGCTCCGCGCCGAGGGCGCGAACCTGCGCACCGCCCAGCAGCTCGGCGTGCAGCAGGAGAACAAGAACCGGGAGATCGCGGTCGCCGAGAAGAACCGCGAGCGGGTCATCGCGATCGAGACCGAGCGCATCGAGAAGGACCGGATGCTCGAGGTCATCGGCCGCGAGCGGGAGACCGAGCTTTCAACGATCTCCAAGAACAAGGAGGTCGAGGGGGAGAAGCGGGCGATCGCCGAGGTGATCCGCGAGCGCATCGCGGTCGAGAAGACCGTCGCCGAGCAGGAGGAGAACATCAAGCGCCTCCGGGTCGTCGAGGAGGCCGAGCGCACCCGCCAGGCCGTCATCATCGCGGCCGAGGCCGAGGCGCAGGAGCACCTGGTCAAGGACATCAAGGCGGCCGAGGCCGCCGAGGCCGCGGCCAAGTTCAAGGCCCGCGAGGAGCTGCTGCTGGCCGAGACCCGGCAGCAGACCGCCGAGCTCGACGCCCGCGCCAAGATCCGGCTCGCCGAGGGTACGCAGGCCGAGGCGGCCGCCGCCGGCCTCGCCGACGTGCAGGTCCGCGAGCGCAACGTCGAGGTGCTCGAGAAGACCGGCCGCGCCGAGGCCGCCGTCGAGCGGGAGAAGGCCCTGGTCGCCGCCGAGGCGATCCGCGAGCGGCTGAAGGGCGAGGCCGAGGGCCTCACCGAGAAGGCCGCCGCGATGGGCGCGCTCGACGACGTCACCCGCGAGCACGAGGAGTACCGGATCCGGCTCGAGATGGAGAAGGAGATCCGGCTGGCCGGCATCAACGTGCACAAGGAGATCGCCGAGTCGCAGGCCATGGTCGTCGCGGCCGGGCTGGAGAAGGCGAACATCGACATCGTCGGTGGCGACTCGGTCTTCTTCGACAAGCTGCTCGGCTCGATCACGATGGGCAAGAGCCTGGACGGCTTCATCGACCACTCGACCGTCGCGCAGGGCCTCGGCGCGCGCTACCTCAACGGCGACGCGAACATCGCCGACGACCTGGGCCGGCTGCTCGGCTCGGTGTCGACCGGCGACGTGGCGAACCTGACCCTGGCCGCGTTCCTCACCCAGCAGATCAAGGCCGGCGGCAACGACGCGGGCAAGCTGCGCGAGCTGCTCGCGGCGGCCAAGAAGCTGGGCGTCGCGGACACCGAGCTCGCGGCCCTGACCGGCGGGCCGGCCAACGGCACGGTGGTGGCCCAGCGGTGACGGCCGTCCTCGACGCCGGCGCCCTGGACGCCGGCACCTATGAGGTGCTGCGCGGCCGGCTCGGCAGCCAGGCCAAGGAGCTGGCCGAGCGGGCCGAGGAGCTGAACGCCCGACGGGTGGAGACGTTCGGCGGGCAGCAGATGCGGCTGCTCGGCGCCGAGCGAATCCGCACCGAGAACAACTGCGTCCCGCGCGACATCGTGCAGGTCGGCGGCGCCATGCTGTTCGGCTACAACGTCTTCATCGGGCTGAAGACCGAGACGGCGGTCTCGGACGTGTTCGCCGTGCACGGCTTCGGCCGCGACGGCGACGCGTTCCGCTTCGACGCCGCCGCGGCGCTGCCCGGACTGCTCGACGACCCGGGCTTCCAGCGCGACTTCGCGGAGCTGTACCGCTACTACCGCGAGACGCACCTGCTCCAGCTGCGCCGGCTTGAGGGCATGGTGCTGGCCGTCTTCCAGACCGGTGCCCGCGTCGACGACCTGAAGGTGCTGCGCTGGAAGGTCGGCGCCGACGGCGTGTCGTACGTGGACAGCCGCGGCGAACGCGACCACGTCTTCCCGCCGTCACACGACTTCGAGTGGGTACCCACCACCCGGGAGCACCACGTGCTGGGCCGGCACCCGCACGTCACCATCGAGGACGAGGTCTTCGTCGAGACGGTGGGTGGAAACCTCACCGTCAAGGTGGAGAACAACACCGAGGACGGCGAGGGCGTCTACTCCGAGCCGGTGGACGAGCCGCTCCAGAGCCTCGCCGACGCGGAGATCGCGTACGCCCGGATCGGTCCGCTGATCCTGCTGCGCGTGCTGCCGTACAAGGAGACCCGGCAGCGGTACCTGGTCTTCAACACCCGGACCAGGGACGTGCGGCGCCTCGACGGGATCGGGCAGTCCTGCCAGCGGCTGCCCGAGGACCAGGGCGTGATCTTCCCGGGCGGCTACTACCTGGCGACCGGGGTGGCCAAGACGTTCGACGCGGACGTCGCCGACCTCGAGTTCGAGCGGGCCGTGCGGTCGGTCAACGGCGAGGACGTGCTCTACGTCTTCCACGCCCGGGCCGCCGGACGGTACCTGCTGCTGCCGTACAACGTGATCCGCAAGGAGGTCGCCACGCCGATCGCCTGCCACGGGTACTCGCTCTTCGACGACGGCACGCTCATCGCCTTCCGGCACCTGACGGACGAGCCGTCGCGGGTGCACCCGATGCAGGTGTGGCAGACGCCGTACGTGTCGGACACGTACGCGGCGACGCAGCCCGTCGGCAGCGGTCCGCTCGACCGGGTCGGCAACGCGGACCTGGTCCGGGGCATCGCCGACGCGCTCTCGGTGGCCCGGATGGTCGACGAGATGACCCCGTCCGCCGCGGTGTTCGAGGCGATCATCGCGGCCTGCACCCGGCTCTTCGACCACTACCACTGGCTCGGCGAGCGCGACCTCGGCGACCTGCGCACCCCGCTCTCGGAGGTGCGCGCGACCGCCGAGCAGGTGCTTGACGAGTACGAGTCCGTGCAGGCGCTGACCGCGCAGGCCACGGCCGCGGTCGACGAGGCCGGCGCGGCGACGGCGTCGCTGATCCGTCGCGCCCGCGGCGAGGTGCCCACCACGACCGACGCCTGGATCGGGCAGCTCGCCACGCTGCGGCAGGCGCAGGGCCGGATCGTGACGCTGCGCGAGCTGCGCTACGTCGACCTGGCCCGGCTCGACGGCCTCGAGCGCGACCTCTCCGCCGAGGTCGAGTCGACCGCCCGCCGGGCCGTCGAGTTCCTCCAGCGCGAGGACGCCTTCGCCGGCTACCAGCAGTCGGTCGAGCAGCTCGTCGCCGACGCGGCCGGCATCGCCACCGTCGCCGAGGCCGCGCCCGTCGCGCAGCGCCTCACCGATCAGGCCGACGGGCTACAGGTCGTCACCGATGTGGTCGGCGGCCTCGACATCGCGGACGCGACCGTGCGGGTCGCGATCCTGGAGCGGATCGGCGAGGTGCTCGGCGGCGTCAACCGCGCCCGGGCCACCCTGGACTCCCGCCGCCGCGAGCTCGCCGCCGTCGAGGGCCGTGCCGCGTTCGCCGCGGAGTTCGCCCTGCTCGGCCAGTCCGTCACCGCAGGGCTCGCCGCCGCGGACACCCCGGAGCACAGCGACGAGCAGGTCGCCAAGCTGATGCTTCAGGTCGAGGCGCTCGAGTCGCGGTTCGGCGACTTCGACGACTTCATCGACCAGCTCAGCGCCAAGCGCTCCGAGGTGTACGAGGCGTTCGCGGCCCGCCGGCAGGCGCTGCTCGACGACCGGGCCCGCCGCGCCGACCGGCTTGTCGACTCGGCGCAGCGCACCCTCGCGAGCGTGCAGCGCCGGGTCGCCGGCCTGGCCACCCTCGACGAGGTGAACACCTACTTCGCCACCGATCCGATGGTCGGCAAGCTGCGCTCGGTCGCGGGCGAGCTGCGTACCCTCGGCGACACCGTCCGGGCCGAGGAGCTGGACGGGCGGGTCAAGGCCGCGCGGCAGGAGGCCGGCCGGTCCCTGCGCGACCGGCTCGACCTGTACGGCGACGGCGGCGCCACGATCCGCCTGGGCCGGCACACGTTCGCGGTGAACACCCAGGCCATCGACCTGACGCTGGTGCCGGACGGTCCCGACCTGGCGTTCGCCGTCACCGGCACCGACTACCGCGCCCCGGTGCGGGACGCGTCGTTCGCGGCGACCCGGCCGTTCTGGAACCAGACCGTGGTCTCCGAGACGCCGTCGGTCTATCGCGGAGAGCACCTGGCCGCGGCGCTGCTCGCCGACGATCCGGCCGGGGTCGCGGCGGCCGCCGCCGGCGGCACGCTCATCGACGTCGTGCGCCGGGCCGCCGAGGCCCGCTACGACGAGGGGTACGAGCGTGGCGTGCACGACGCCGACGCCGCACTGATCCTGGAGGCGCTGGTCCGCCTGAGCGCCGCCGCCGGCCTGCTGCGCTATCCCGGCCCGGTACGCGCCGAGGCGCAGCTGTTCTGGGCCTTCGGCGAGGGCGACAAGCAGGCCTGGGCGCGCCGCGCGTCGTCGCTGGTCCGGGCCCGGGAGATGTTCGGCTCGGCCGGCTCCGCGCTGCCCGAGCTGTGCGCGGAGCTCAGCGCGGCGGCGGGAGCGGATCCGCTGGTCGGCGAGTACCTGGTGGAGGAGCTGGCGAGCACGCCGGCCGGGTTCGTCACCGGCGCCGGCGCCCGCACGCTCGTCGAGCGCTTCCACCGCGCACTCGGCAGCGGGCCGGCGGCGGCCGCCCGCGACTACGCGGACGACCTGCGCGCCCTGGCCGGTGACCTCGGGGCGCGGCGGCAGCTCGTGACGGCCTGGCTGACCGCGTTCCTGGCCGCGCAGCCCGGCGCCGGCGCCGCGGAGGATCTCGCCGAGGCCGTCGCCCTCGAGCTGACCGGCTCGTCGCTGACCCGGCACGACTCGGCGGCGGCACTGACCGCGACCGTCGGCGGGCTGCTCGGCGCGCATCCCCGCATCGTCGATCGCGCGATCGAGCTGCGGCTGGACGAGGTGCTGACCCGTACAGGTGAGTTCCGGGCGGTCGCGGTGCCGGCGTACCGGGCGTACCAGAAGCAGCGGACCGCCCTGGCCGCCGCCGAACGCGATCGGCTGCGGCTCGACGAGTTCAAGCCCGGCGTGATGAGCGCCTTCGTGCGTAACCGGCTGCTGGACGAGGTCTACCTGCCGCTGATCGGCGACAACCTGGCCCGGCAGCTCGGCGCGGCCGGCGACGCCAAGCGCACCGACCAGTCCGGTCTGCTGCTGCTGATCTCGCCGCCCGGCTACGGCAAGACGACGCTGATGGAGTACGTCGCCAACCGCCTCGGCCTGGTCTTCGTGAAGGTCAACGGCCCGGCGCTCGGCCACGACGTCACGTCGCTCGACCCGGAACAGGCGCCGAACGCGACGGCGCGCCAGGAGGTCGAGAAGATCTCGTTCGCCCTGGAGCTGGGCAACAACGTCCTGCTCTACCTCGACGACATCCAGCACACCTCGCCGGAGCTGCTGCAGAAGTTCATCTCGCTCTGCGACGCGCAGCGCCGGATGGAGGGCGTCTGGGAGGGCGGCACCCGCACGTACGACATGCGGGGCAAGCGGTTCGCGGTGTGCATGGCCGGCAACCCTTACACCGAGAGCGGGCAGCGGTTCCGGATCCCGGACATGCTGGCCAACCGGGCCGACGTGTGGAACCTCGGTGACGTGCTCGCGGGCCGCGACGACGTCTTCGAGATGTCGTACCTGGAGAACGCGCTGACGTCGAACACCGTGCTGGCGCCGCTGTCGTCGCGCGACCGCGCCGACCTGCCGCTGCTGGTGCGGCTCGCCGAGGGCGACGAGTCGGTGCGGCCGGACCGGCTCAGCCACCCGTACTCGGCGACGGAGCTGGAGCAGGTGCTGTCGGTGCTGCGCAAGATGCGCCGGGTGCAGCGGATCGTGCTGAACAACAACCGGGCGTACATCGCCTCGGCGGGGCAGGCGGACGCCGGGCGCACCGAGCCGCCGTTCAAGCTTCAGGGCTCGTACCGCAACATGAACAAGCTGGCCGAGCGGATCGTCCCGGTGATGAACGACGCCGAGCTGGAGACGGTCGTCGACGACCACTACCGCGGCGAGGCACAGACGCTGACGACGGGCGCGGAGGCCAACCTGCTGAAGCTGGCCGAGCTGCGCGGACGGCTCACACCGCAGCAGGCGGAGCGCTGGGCGGAGGTCAAGGCGGCCTACGTGCGCGACCAGGCGCTGGGCGGCGCGACCGACGACCCGATGTCCCGGGCGGTCGGCGCGGTCGGGCTGCTCGCCGACCGGGTCGCCGGCGTGGAGAAGGCGATCGGGAAGCTGGGCCCGGAGAGCTGAACGGTGTACCGGCGCCGCCGCATGGCGGCGCCGGTTTTCACTCCTGCGAGCGAAGCAGGGACGGGTTGTCGCGCAGCAGCGCCGCCAGGCGCCTCGCGGCGGCCTGCGCCTCCTCCGTGTCGACCTGTAGCGGGATCGGCTCCGGCAGCGGGGCCGGCATGCCACGCTGCTCCGGCACCGACTGGGCGCCGCGGCGGGCCGCGACCGGCTCCTCCGGCGCGCGGTGCTGCTCCGCGTGGACGCGGCGGCTGGTCTGCGGCGGGACCGGGGGCGGCGGGGTCGCCGCGAACGGGTGCGGCGCGAACGTCTCCTGCGCGCGCGGCCCGGGCTCCTCGTAGCGGTCGTAGCCCTGGTCCGCGGCCGGGTAGGAGGGGTGGCCCTGCTCCGCCGGCTGCTCGAACACGTAGCCGTAAGGCGGGGTGTACGGCTCGGGATCCTCGGCGTCGATGTCGAAGTCGGCGTGCCGCGGCGACGTCGGTGCCGCCTCGGCGACCCGATCGGCCACCGAGTTGTCCGCGCTGACCTGCACGATGCCGTCCTCGACCGCGAAGTGCAGCAGCATCGGGTCACCCGCGCCCTCGACACCCACCGTCACGCCGAGCTCGGGGTAGCGGCCGACGACAGCGGCGATCGCCTCGACCAGCTCCGTCACCGACGGCGGGGTGCCGTTGACCTCCCCCGCGGCACGACGACGCAGCTCATCTCGGCGCGCCAGCTTGTCGAGCGCGTCGTCTAATCCGCCTCGCACGTCACCGTCCTCCCGTCACACGCAGTTGCCCGTACACACTTTGCCCGCTCGACGGGTGGTTTGGGAACCGGGCACGGAGCGAGTCGGCGAACACCTTACGACGTTCTCATCTTCATGGCCTTATCGAGGGCCTGGTCGAGCACCACGAGGAGAGCATCCCGCACCGATCCCCGAAAGCGGGCGTCAAACTGGACAACCGGCACCTCGTCACGCACGGCAAGGGCCCAGCGCACCTCGTCCAGGTTGTAGCCTAGCTGTCCGTTGAAGGTGTTGACGCCGACGACGAACGGCAGGCCTGCCCGCTCAAAGTAGTCCACCGCGGGATAACAGTCATCAATCCGGGTCGTATCAACCACGACGAGTGCGCCGAGGGCGCCGCGCACCAGGTCGTCCCACATGAACGCGAAGCGGGTCTGACCGGGCGTGCCGAACAGGTACAGCTTCAGCGTCTGGTCGATCGTGACGCAGCCGAAGTCCATCGCGATGGTGGTCGTGGTCTTGCCGGCCGCCTGGCCCGGGTGGTCCACGCCGACCCCCGCCATCGTCATCTCGGCCTCGGTGGTCAGCGGCGAGATCTCCGAGATGGCGCCGACGGTGGTGGTCTTGCCTACGCCGAAGCCGCCGGCCACGATGATCTTGACTGGCACGGGCGGCTTGGCCCGCCGCGGCGCGTCGGGTACGCGCGCGGAGCCGAAGGCCCTGTTGTCAGGAAATGGATCGAAGTCCACGGATCACTCGCATGATGGTCTCAGGGTCGGGGAAGTCGCTCTCCAACACGTGAACGTCCAGGTGCCCGGCGGCCCTCAGGTCGCCGACGAGGATCCGGGTGACGCCGAGGTGCATCCGGAGCCGCGCGGAGATCTCTGCGACCGACAGCGGCTCGTCGCAGAGGTGCACGATCGCCCGCTGCTCGGGCGAGAGGCGCGCGGTCAGCGCGCCCGGGTGGGTGCTGACCTGGGTCTCCAGGCCGACGTTCGGGTCGAGCCCGTCGACGCGGCCGGACGTGATGACGAACGGCCGCAGCGACGTGGTCTGCTCGCCCGGCGGGGGCGCGGGCGCAACGGGCTGGTGCGGCACCGTCGGCAGCGCCGCCTGGTGCCGTCCGCCGGACCCACCGCTGTGCAGGAACGGCCGGACACCGGGCGCCGCCGGGTGTTCCGGGTCGTCGGGGTCGGCCGAATGCCTCATTGCTGGACGGCGTTCTTCAATTCAGCGATGAGGCGCGGGCTGAGGGCACCGCCGGCGCGGGTGGCGAAGAGCGTCATCTCGTACGCCAGGGTGCCGAGGTTGGCGGTCCGGTCCGCGATGACGCCGAGGACGGAGCCGGCGCTGATCGCGGTCACGAGCAGGTAGCCGTCCGCCATGTCGATGATGACGCGGTTGAGGCTGCCCAGCGCGTACCAGCTGGCCGCGCCGCCGGCGAGGCTGGTCAGGCCGGAGACGACCGCCGCGAGGCGCTCGGCGTTGGGCCGGTCCTTGATCGCCGACATCGCCATCAGCAGGCCGTCGGAGGAGACGGCGATCGCTTCGACGACTCCCGCGGTGCCGGACGTGAACGAGTCCAGCAGCCAGTTGAACGTCTTCGCCTCGGCGCTCAGCTGTGACTGCGCAAAGTCCTGACCGTTGCCGGTTTCGGTGGAGTAGGGGGAAGTCATCGCGGTTGTCCCTCTGGTAGTGGCTGCGTTTCACTCATGGCGCGTGCGACGCCGAATTCGAACTGCTCCATCGCGGCCCGGGCGGCTTCCGGGTCGAGCGGCTGCGGCGGGGAAGCCGGTGCCGGGGTCTTCGGGGAATCGGTGGCCGGCAGCGTCGCGCCCGGTACCCGCCGGGTCAGCGGCGGATGCCCGGCGGCGGGCGGCGAGGACATGTCCTGCTCGATGACGTCCCACTGCGCGCGCGACACCCCCGCCTCGAAGGCCTCGAACGCCTCCCGGGCGGCGAGCGCGTCGTCCGAGGTGGGCGTCGGCGCGGCCGTCGGCCTCGGCCCGGCCTCGATCGGCATCTGGTTGCCGGGCACGCGGCGGCGCAGCGGGCCGGCGGGTGCGGCGTTGCGCGCCTCCGGGGAGTGCGGCTGGGCCGGCTGCTGGTCGGCGATGGGCTCGAGCCGCTGGTGCGGGAGCTGGATGGCGTCGGAGGCCGTTGACATGATGATCGGTCCCTCCACGACGATGGCAGGCTCGGGCTCGATGAACCGGCCCGCCGAGGGGAGTTCCAGCGGCGGGAAGCGCCCGGCGACGGGCGCGCCGGAGATGTACGGTGCCGCCGGCGCCTGGATGGCCGGGCGCGGGGCCGGCAGCTGCGGCAGGGACCGCGTCGTGCTGCCGTGCGGTGCCGCCTCGAGCGCCGGTGCGGCGGCACGGACCGGCGCGAACGCGTTCCATGACCGGCCGGCCTGGAGGGTCTTCGTGGCCCGGTTCAGCACGTTGGCGTCGAACGGCTGGGCGCTGCCCGGCACCGACCGGCCCGCCGAGCCGGCGAACAGCGGGCCGAACTCGGTGTGCTGGCTCGGCACGGTCGCGTGGATCGGCCCGAGCTGGATGCTCGGCAGCGGCTCGGGGGCCGCCACGAGATGCTCGGGGCTGAGGTCGACCCAGACGGTGATGCCGCCATCGGGGGTGTCGGCGAGGGTGACCTCGATGCCGTGCCGCCGGGCGAGGCGGCCGACCACGAACAGGCCGAGCACCTCACTGGGCGCCAGGTCGAGGCGCTCGCGGTGGGTCAGCCGGGAGTTCTCCTCGGCGAGGCGCTCGGGCGTCAGGCCGAGGCCCTGGTCGATGATCGCCAGCCGGGCGCCGCCGCGCAGCTCGGCGGCGGAGATCCTGACCCGGGTGTGCGGCGGCGAGAACGACGTCGCGTTCTCCATCAGCTCCGCCAGCAGCAGCGTCAGGTCGGCCAGGACGGCCGGCACGATCACGATCTCCTCGGGCACGTCGAGGTCGACGCGGGTGTAGTCCTCGATCTCGGCGAGGGCCAGCCGGACGACGTCGGAGAGCGGCATCGGGGCCATGTGGTCGTTCGCACCGACGGCGCCGGAGAGCACGACCAGGCTGGACGCGTTGCGGCGCAGGCGGCTGGAGAGGTGGTCGAGGCGGTACAGCTCCCGCAGGCGGTCGCTGTCGGTCTCGCGCCGCTCCAGGCTGTCGATCAGGGCGAGCTGGCGGCCGACCAGGTTCTGGGTACGGCGGCCGACGTGGCCGAACATCTGCGCGACGTTGCGCCGGCCGGCGACCTGCCGCTCCACCAGCTTGGCGGCGGTGTTCTGCACCCGGTCGAAGGCGCGGGCCAGGTCGCCGATCTCGTCCTGTGCCTGCACGTCGACGGGGTCGAGGCGGATCGGCCGGGCGTGCTCGAGGTCGTCGTCGGCGACCCGCTCGAGCTCGGTCTCCGCGGCGCGGGCGATCCGGTCGGCGGAGAAGGTCAGGCGGCGCAGCGGCCGGGCGACCGCGCGGGCCATCATCAGCGACAGCGCGACCACGACCAGCAGCAGGAACAGGGTGCCGCCGCCGACGACGCCGGCGACCCGCAGGGCGCTGTCCCGGCTGTCCTCGACCGCGACGTCGACGTCCGCGGCGACCCGCTTCTCCACGAAGCCGCCGAGGACGATGACCGAGCGCATCGCCGGGAAGAGCGTCTGCGGGTTCAGCAGCTTGACTGCCGCGTTCGGGTCCGTGGCGGCGGTGACCAGGAACCGGTTGCCGACCCGGGAGGAGAACGCCTCCAGCGCGCCCAGGTACAGCTTGTACTGGGTGTCGGTGAAGTACGGCTTCGCGCTGCTGATGACCAGCCGCAGCTGCGCCAGCGTGGTGTAGAAGAGCCCGACCAGGGAGGCGTTCTTGGTCACCGCGGCGGCGGTCAGGTAGGCGATGGCCTGGCTGACCATGTCGTCGGTGCGCAGGGACTGCTCGAGGGCGTAGATCTGCCCGCCCGTCGAGGTGGTCAGGTCGGCGCTCTTCGACAGCGACAGCGCGTCGAAGAACGGCGTGATCACCGCGGTGAACTCGGTGACGATCAGGTCGGGCCGGATGGTCCGGTTGATGACGCTGGCCCGGGTGGCGTCCAGCCGGGCCAGGCCGTCGACGGCGTCGAGCAGTTCCGCGGGTACCGGCTGGTCGAGGCGCTTGAGACCCTGGATGCGATCGGTCGTCTTGGCGCTCTGCACGACCAGCTCCGGCGCCTGGATCAGGCCGAACAGGTAGCCGACGGAGAGCAGGCGCTCCTCCTGGAGCTCCTGCACCGCCGATCCGACCTGGGTGGCGAACTCGACCTTGTCGGAGATCGACTGCGCGTCGCGGGCGACGTCGACGCGGTTGACGACGATCGGCACGGCGAGCGCGACGACGCCGATCAGCGGTACGAGGACGAGCAGCGTGAGCTTGCCGAGGATGCGGAACCTACCGAAGAGCACCGGATCGCTCCCGCCTTGTCGCGTTGTCGTCGTACGCGGGCGCCGTCGCGCCGAGGTCGCGCCCGGCGGAGTCGGTGGCCTCGTCCCGTGCCCGGCGGCTTCGGCCGGTCAGCGCCGTCACGACCGCGGCGGCGACGAGCAGGACGGCCGCGCCGCCCGCGGCGAGGGCGACCAGCGCCTGCGAGTCCAGGTCGTCCATCCGGTCGCTGAGCAGCGCCGTCATCTCGCGCGAGACGATGCCGGAGAGGTTACCGAGGGAGACCTGAAGCTGGCTCTGCGCGGTGGCCATGGTGGCCGTGTTGGGGATGCCGCCCGGGTTGGCGCCGCGGGTCAGCGACTCCACCCCACGGCGGAACGAGTCCAGCCCGCTGACCAGCTCGCCGCTCAGGGTGGTGCTGCTGGTGTCGTCGACGGCCGCCTGGAGGTTGTCGGTCAGGCTGTTGACCGTGGAGTTGACGGACTGCACGGCGGCGCCGAACTGCGGTGCGAGCTGTGCCCGTAGCTGCGGGCTCGCCTCGGCGACCAGCTTGCTGAGGTCGCCCATGCGGCTGACCTGCACGACGGCGGCGGGCAGGTCGACCGCGATGGCCTGCTGGAGGTGCGAGACGTCGTTGTCGGGGTCGCGGGTCAGCTCGGAGTTGTCGCGCACGGTGTTGTAGAGGGCGAGCGCGAGGTCGGTGACCTCGACGTGCGCCTGGAAGACGAGCAGCGGGCTGCTGGTGGTCTTCGGCAGCTTGTCGATCTTGTCGCGCAGGTCGGTCCAGCGTTCCCGTGTGCGCAGGGTCTCGCCGAGGCGCTGATCCACGGCGGCGACGCCGTTGACGGCGGCGTTCAGTGAGCCCGGCGCGGCCGTGACGCCCGCCAGCGCCGAGGACTGTGCCTCGGCCAGTGAGCTGACCAGGGGTGCCAGGGCGGCGACGTACTCCACGCCCTGGCGCTCGAGCTCCGTGCTGTCCCGTTGGTCGGCGAGGGTGCCCCAGACTCGTGCGAAGAGGATCGCCGCCGGGACGAGTATCAGGACCGTCAGAACAGCCGCGAGCGCAGGGCGCAGACGTGTTCGACGGTTGTCCACCGAGACTGACATTGCCAATTCCTCCGCCATGCATCCGCGATAGACCGTTTTGGCGGCTACCCTCCGTAGCCGTGCGGGCGCAACCGATCCGGGTCAATCTATCCGAGAAATATTCATGCGACCCCTTTCCAAGGGTCAGAGTTGGCTCGGCTGATCGGGGGATACGCCTACCGGGCGCAATGGTTGTACTACGCGGAGAAAAACGGCCCCCAGCAGCGGCGGGGCGCGGTGGCTTTGCGCGCGGAGGGGCGATGCTTCCCGTCCGAATCGCGCAACTGCCGGCATGGCCCGAGCGTTCCACAATGGAATAGATCAAGAGGTCCCGCGGCAGTCACCTTTTGGTAACGAACACATTACGTAGTGCGAGAATCTTGCGGAGAGTGATTGAGCGCACACGCTAACGGTCCCGCGATTTGGACCATTTCGTGAGAATGCCCGCCCGGCGGAGAGCCGGGCGGGCCGATGCGAGGCGCGAAGCGGGCGCTCAGAGCCGGTCGAGCGCCTTACGGAGCGGGTCCAGGCCCAGCGCGCCGAGGTTGAGCGCGTCGCGGTGGAACGCCTTGAGGTCGAAGTCGGCGCCCTTGCGGGCCCGCGCGTCATCACGGGCCTGCATCCAGATCCGCTCGCCGACCTTGTAGGACGGGGCCTGCCCGGGCCAGCCGAGGTAACGCTTCCACTCGAAGCGCAGCACCTCCTCGTCCATCCGGGTGTGCGCCCGCAGGAACTCCCAGCCAAGCTCCGGCGTCCAGCGCTCGCCCGGGTGGAAGCCGAACGGGTTGTCGCGGGGAATCTCCAGCTCCAGGTGCATGCCGATGTCCACGATCACCCGGCTGGCCCGCAGCGCCTGCGCGTCGAGCATGCCGAGCCGGTCGCCCGGGTCGGCCAGGTAGCCGAGGTCGTCCATGAGCCGCTCGGCGTACAGGGCCCAGCCCTCGCTGTGCCCGGAACAGAAGCAGAGCAGCCGCTGCCAGCGGTTGAGCAGCTCCGCGCGGTAGATCGTCTGCCCGATCTGGAGGTGATGGCCCGGCACGCCCTCGTGGTAGACCGTGGTGGCCTCGCGCCAGGTGGAGAACTCCGTCATGCCCTCGGGCACGGCCCACCACATCCGGCCCGGCCGGCTGAAGTCCTCGCTCGGCGCGGTGTAGTAGATGCCGCCGTCGCTTGTCGGCGCGGTGCAGCACTCGACCGTCAGCACCGGCTCGGGAATGTCGAAGTGGGTGCCGTTCAGCTCGGACACCGCCTTGTCGGCCAGGGCCTGCATCCAGTCCCGGAAAGCGTCCTTGCCGGCGATGCGGCGGGCCGGGTCGGCGTCGAGCGCCGCGACCGCCTCGTCGACGCTCGCGCCGGGGCCGACGATCTGCGCCGCGACGACGCGCATCTCGGCCTCGAGCCGGGCCAGCTCCTCGAAGCCCCACGCGTAGGTCTCCGCCTGGTCGACCCGCGCGCCGAGGAAGTACTGCGAGGCGCGGTCGTACAGCTCCGGGCCCGCGGCCTGCTTCTCGCGGCCCAGCGGCGCCAGCTCCGTACGCAGGAACTCGCCGAACTCGGCGGTCGCCGTGGTTGCCGCGGCGGCGTTGCGCCGCAGGTCGGCCGCGAGCGCCCCGTCGGCCTTGAGCCCGTCGGCGAGCCGGTGGAAGAAGTTGTCGCGGGCCGGATCCGTCCACGCGGCGCACTGCTCGCCGACCTCGACGAGCTGCACGCTCGCGCTGATGTTTCCCTTGGCGGCCTGCTCGAGCAGCGTGCGCCGGTACTGCTCCAGGGCACGGGGGAAGGCGGCGAGGCGCGCCGAGATGTTGGCGATCGCCTCCTCGCCCTGTGTCGGCATGAGGTCGAAGACCATGCGCAGCTCGTGCACCGGGCTCGCGATCACGTTGACGCCGCTGGCGACGTCGCCGGCCTCGAGGCGGGCCAGCTCGAGACCCAGCCGTTCCTGCATGGCGTCCTTGGCGACGTTCTCCGCCTCGGTCTCCGGCTCGATCGGGTCGAGCTCGGCCAGCGTGCGCCGGGTCAGCTCGGCGTGCGCCTCGAAACCCTCCGGCGAGAGATCGTCGAGTCTGTCGTCGTGGCCGGGCACGCCGATGAAGGTGGCGCCGGACGGATTGAGCGGTGCCCAATCGTCGACGTAGCGGTTCGCGAGGTCGTCAATCTGTCCCACGCGCCGACCCTACGGGAACCCGGTGCCGCCACGCCGCCCTAATTACCCGGGTCGTGGCCCGCGGTCCACTCCAGCAGGCGGTCGGCCGGCCAGGAATTCACCACCCGATCCACCGGTACGCCGCAGAGCGCCGCACGCTCGCACCCGTACCGGAGCCAGTCGAGCTGGCCCGGAGCGTGCGCGTCGGTGTCGATGCTGAACAGGCAGCCGGCCTCGACCGCGACGGTGAGCATCCGCTTCGGCGGATCGAGCCGGTCCGGCCGCGAATTGATCTCCACGGCCTTGCCGTGCTCGACGCAGGCGCCCAGGACGGCCTTCACGTCGAAGTCGCTGGGCGGCCGGGTCCGCCCGGCCCGGTGACCCTTGTCGCCGGCGCCGCTCGCCGCGACCTTGCGGCCGGTGAGGTGGCCGAGGATGTCAAGGTGCGGATTGGCGATCGCGGCCAGCATCCGGCGGGTCATCTTCGCCGAGTCGTCGCGCAGGTTGCTGTGCACCGAGCCGACCACCACGTCCAGGCGGGCGAGCAGCTCGTCCTCCTGGTCCAGCGACCCGTCGGCGAGGATGTCGACCTCGATGCCGGTGAGGATGCGGAAGCCCTCCGGCAGCGCGGCGTTCAGCGCGGCCACGTGGTCGAGCTGCCGGCGCAGGCGCTCGGCGGTCAGCCCGCGGGCCACGGTGAGCCGCGGCGAGTGATCCGTGAGCACCAGGTACTCGTGGCCGAGCTCGACCGCCGCGAGCGCCATCTCCTCGATCGGCGAGCCGCCGTCCGACCAGTCCGAGTGCGAGTGGCAGTCGCCGCGCAGCGCCTCCCGCAGCGCCGCGGCCGCGCCTTGCAGGTCGGTGCCCTCGGTGGACTCGATGCGCCGCAGGTAGACGGGGACCTCGCCCTGGAACGACTCGGTCACGCAGCGCGCGGTGACCTCGCCGACGCCGGATAGTTCGGCCAGCGTGCCGGCGGCCACGCGCTGCTCCAGCTCCGCCGCGGGAAGGGCGGCGACGGCCGCGGCCGCCGACCGGAAGGCCTTGACCCGGTACGTCGCCTCGTTCGCGCGCTCCAGCAGGAAGGCGATGCGCCGCAGGTCGGCGACCGGATCACGGGATGCCATGCCGCCCAGAGTAGAGCGGCGGGCCGGCGCGGACGGGGTTGCCGGGGTGAATCTTGATCGGTATCTTCCCTGCCCTGTCCGGTCCGCCGGGCGTTGCCACGGGGAGGAAACGTCATGCTGCGCGCCGCCGCGTCCGTCGTCATGCTGCTCGGCTTCTACGTCGTCGCGCTGCTTCAGCTCCTGGCCGTGCTGGCCCTGGTGGCCTGGATCTCCGTGGAGTGGAGCGCGACGATCGGCATCAAGCTCGGCCTGCCCCTGCTGTTCGCCGTCGGCGCGACCGCGGTCGGCCTGTGGCGGGCGATCCGCACCCGGCCCGAGCCGATGCACGGGCTGATCGTCGCGCCGCACGACGCCCCCGAGTTGTGGGGCCTCGTGCAGGCCCTGGCGACCGAGGTCGGCACCCGGACGCCCGACGAGATCCGGCTGGTGCCGGAGGTCAACGCGGCGGTCAGCGAGGACGCCCGGCTGCTCGGCCTGATCGGCGGCCGGCGCCGGCTCTACCTGGGCATGCCGCTGCTCCAGGCCCTCTCCGTCGACCAGCTGCGCTCGGTCGTCGCACACGAGCTGGGGCACTACTCCGGGCGGCACACGCGGCTGGGCGCGGTCGCGTACCGGGGGCGGCTCGCGATCGGGCACACGATCGGCCGGATCGGAGCATGGAACCCGGTCGGCTGGGTCTTCCGCGGCTACGCGCGGCTCTACCTGCTCGTCGACAACGCCGCCTCGCGGCGCCAGGAGCTCGACGCCGACCGCGCGTCGGTGCGGGTGGCCGGCCCGGACGTCGCCACGTCCGCGCTGCGCGAGCTGCCGGTCATCGACGCGGCCTGGGACTTCTACTTCGGCGCGTACGTGTCGTGGGGCTGGGAGGCGGGCTTCGCGCCGGACGACATCTTCGGCGGCTTCGGCGCGCTGGTCGCCGCCCGCCACGAGGAGCTGGCGAAGATGCGCGGCGAGGAGCCCGAGGAGCACCGGTCGCGCTGGGACACCCACCCGTCGAACACCGAGCGGATCGCGGCCATGCGCGCCGCCCCGCAGGTGCCGCACCCGGTCGACGGCCGGCCGGCCGGTGCGCTGCTGCCCTCGATCGCCGTCGCCGGCGTCGCCCTGCAACAGGCCGTTGTCGAGGTCGGCAGCCGTCAGGTGCTGCCCTGGCCACAGTTCACCGCCGCGGTCGCCACCGCACGCCTGCAGCGCAACGCCGACCGGATCTTCCGCTCGCTCGGCCGGCTCACCGGCGTGCCCGACCCGGGCCTCGGCACCCTCTTCGACCTGGTGGCCGCCGGCCGGCTCGGCGAGCTCGCCGAGGAGTTCCACCCGGACGTCACCCGCGAGGAGGCGGCGGTCAGGTTCGCCGCCATGATGGACATGCTCTTCGTGCTCGCCGCGGTCCGGTCCGGCGCCGCGTACTGGCGGCACTCGTGGTCGGCGCCGGTCACCCTGACCGACGCGGACGGCGCCGAGGTCGACTTCGAGGAGATGGCGAAGCTGGCGGTCTCGCCGGACACCGTCGAGCAGGCCCGTGCCCGGCTCGCCGGGGCCGGCGTCCGGGTCGAGGCGGCCGCGATCGTCGAGCGGGCCGCCACCGCAACCGGCGCGGGCGTCGTCGGCGCCCTGGCCAACTTCAAGATCGACGGCGTGCACAGCGACGTGATCCTGCTCGACCGCGGCTTCGTCTTCGTGCCCGGGCCCAAGTCGACCGACAACGGCAAGGACCGGCTGAAGGCGCTGATCAGCTCGGGGCCGGCCGAGGAGCTCGCCAAGCGTTACCACTTCCTGCCGTACGAGGAGGTCGCCACGGCGACGATCACCAAGCGCAGCCCGGTGCGGGCCGAGCTGCGCCTGCACGGCGGCGCGGTGATCGCGCTGGAGGGCCGCTGGACCGGCGAGGAGCTCGGCAAGAGCCAGGACGCCCTGCTCGCGGTCCTCGACCGGATCGTCCAGCGCTCGACGGACTGAGCGAGGCCTTAGGCTGCGCCGCATGCGGACGATCGACTGGGCGGACGGCGCCATCGAGATCATCGACCAGACGGCGCTGCCGGAGGAGCTGCGGGTGCTGCGGCTGGCAACGGTCGCCGAGCTGGTCGCGGCGATCCGGTCGCTGGCGGTTCGCGGCGCGCCCGCGCTCGGCGTCGCCGGCGCCTTCGGGGTGGCGCTCGCGGCCCGGCAGTTCGCCGGCGACGACGCGGCGCTCGCCGACGCCGTACGCCTGGTGGAGCATGCCCGGCCCACGGCGGTGAACCTCGCGTCCGGTGCCCGGCGGGCCGCGGCGCGGCTGCCGGCCGGGCCGGACGCCGTGCTGGCGGAGGCGTGCGCGGTGCGCGACGAGGAGATCGCCGCCTCGGCCGCAATGGCCGCGCTCGGCGCCGACCTGATTGTCGAGCTCTGCGGCGCGCGACCCCGGCTGCTGACCCACTGCAACACCGGGCGCCTCGCGGCGGTGACCGGAGGCACGGCGCTGGGCGTGGTGACCGAGCTGCACCGACGCGGCGCGCTCGCCGGGGTGATCGCCAGCGAGACGCGGCCGCTGCTACAGGGCGCCCGGCTGACCGCGTGGGAGCTGAGCGAGGCGGGCATCGACTTCCGGGTGGCCGTCGACTCGGCCGGCCCGTTCCTGCTGGCCCGGGGCGAGGCCGACGCGGTGATCCTCGGCGCGGACCGGATCTGCGCGAACGGCGACGTGATCAACAAGATCGGCAGTTACGCGCACGCGCTCGGCGCGCGCCGAGCGGGACTGCCGTTCGTCGTGGTCGCGCCGGAGTCGACCGTGGACACCGGCACCCCGGACGGCGCCGCGGTGGAGATCGAGGACCGCGGCGCGGCCGAGGTCACCGGCTACTCCGACGCGGTGAATCCGGCCTTCGACGTGACGCCGCACGACCTGGTCACCGCGATCGTGACGGACCGGCGGGTGGTCCGCCTCGACCGCGGCGAGCGTCTTTAGGCCGGCTGCCCGGCCGCCGGCTTCCAGGGCTTGATCCACGGCGATTCCGGCCAGCCCTCGGCCGCGGCCATGATCGGGTACGCCGTGCCGCCGTCCAGGGCCTCGCGGATGATGTCGGCGTGCCCCGCGTGCCGGGCCGTCTCCTGGATCAGGTGCAGCAGCACCCAGCGGACCGACCAGTTGTCCAGGTCCTTCGGGTTCCACGGCACCGAGTGGTCGACCGGCACGTCCTGCCCGAGGTCCGCGATCTCGGCGATGGTCCGCTCGGTCCGGGCGGCGACCCGGTCGTAGTTCGCGAAGACGTCCTCGATCGTCTCGTCGTCCCGGAGGGCGAAGTTGTCGGCGTAGGCCTGGTAGTCCAGCTCGCGCGGCTCCCGGCGCACCGTGTCGATCCAGTTCTCCTCGGTCGACGAGCAGTGCTTGATCAGGCCGCCGACGGTCAGTTCGCTCGCGGTGGGCGCGGCGCGCAGCTGCTCGGGCGTGAGCCCGTACGCGGTGAGCCTGATGACGTGACGCATCTGGGCGAGGTAGGCGAGCAGGCCCTCCCGCTCGTTGGCGATGGCACCGACCTGACCAGGCATTGGCCTGTCTCCTGTCCTGTTGTCCGGGCTTACCGCCCCAGCCTAGGAACCATTGCGGTCAGTTTCCGGCCGCAATCCCATGACCTTGCCGTCTTTTATCGCCGAGACCCACCCGCCGGCCCGGCCCAGCGCCAGCAGCGCCTCGACGTCGGCGGGCACCTCGACCGGCTCACCGGGCCGCGGTGGCCAGGCCCGCCGCAACTCGCTGGACGGTCGCAGCCCGGCGGTCAGGGCCGCGATCGGGTCGTCGAGCTCCAGTTCCCGGGCGAAGGACGCCAGGTCGTCGATGACCGCGGCCAGCACCTGTCGCACCGCGGGCGCGTTGCCGCCGCACATGGCCGCGATCAGCTCGGGCCGGGTCGCGGCCACCCGCGTGCCGTCCCGGAACGATCCGGCCGCCAGCGTGCCGGCCAGCGGGTTGCCGGCCAGCACGCCGCTGAGCGCGGCGGCCAGCAGGTGCGGCACGTGGCTGATCCCGGCCACCGCCCGGTCGTGTTCCGCGGCGGTCACCGGCACGACGCGCGCACCGAGCCGGGTGAACAGCCGGGCGAGTGCCAGCCAGTCGGCGGGGTCGGTGTCGCCCGGCTCGAGGCAGAGCACCCAGGCGCAGCCGTCGAAGAGCCGCGGATCGCCGGCCGCGAAGCCCGAGGACTCCTTGCCCGCCATCGGATGGCCGCCGACGAACCGGCGATCGCCGATCAGGTTCCGGACCGGTCCCTTGACCGAGGTGACGTCGGTGATCAGCCCCGGGTAGCCACCGAGGCCGGCCAGGACGCCGGGTATCGCCGGCAGCGGCACCGCGAGCACGGCGACCTCGGTGTCCGCGACGGCCTCGGCGATGCTGTCGGCCACCCGCCAGGCGTCCGTGCTCCCGGACGACCTCGCCTGTGCCCGGGCGGCCTCGCGGGTCTCCGCGCCGGCGTCGTAGCCGGTGACCCGGTGTCCGTCCGCCGCGAGGGCCCGCAGCAGGGAACCGCCGATGAGACCGAGTCCGATGACCGCGACATTCACGCCGGAGACTCTTGCACACCCCTTCGATATCAGCCGTAAGTACGTGTCGCTTTTCGTCCGTTTCGCCACTAGATAGCCATGATCGATACGTTTACGTTGATCATGTGACGTACAGGGGCAAACTTCTCGTATCCGGCATCGTGTGCGCCGTCCTCGCGACGCTGACGACCCCGGCGAAGGCGGCACCCTCCGAGACGCCCGACGCCGTGCCGGGCTTCAACGGGACGGTCCTCGCGGTGGCCTACTCGGGCAACACCGCCTACGTCGGCGGCGACTTCACCGCCGCGCTCGTCAACGGCAAGCTGGTCAAGCGGTCCAGGCTGGCGGCCGTCGACGCGGTGACCGGCGAGCTGCTGCCCTGGGCGCCCGCCGCGGACGGCCGGGTCAAGGCGCTGGCGGTCAGCGGCTCCTCCGTCTATGTCGGCGGCGACTTCGGCTCCGTCGGCGGGCAGCGGCGGGACAGCCTCGCGCGGCTCGACGCCAGCAGCGGGGCGCTGTCCGCCACGTTCGACCACGCGATCGACGGCCGGCCGTACGCGCTGGTGGCCGGCAACGGCCGGCTTTACCTCGGCGGGACGATCACGGGAGTCGACGGGCAGGCCCGGTCCGGGCTGGCCGCGTTCGACCTGAGCACCGGCGCCCTGGACGGCAAGTGGAAGCCGGCCGTCGACAACCAGGTCGAGTCGCTGGCGGCCGGCGCCGGGCGAATCTACGTCGGCGGCAGGTTCCGCAAGGTCAACAGCACCGCCGGGTACGACCGGCTGGTCGCCCTCGACCCGGCCGCCGCCAAGATCGTCACGGGCTTCCGGCCGAGGTCGCCGGTCATCACCTTCGCCATCGCGGTCACCGCAGGCGGGGTGTACGCCGCCAACGGCGGCCGCGGCGGTACGGCGACCGCGTACAGCCTCACCGGCACCACCCGCTGGACCGCGACGTTCGACGGCGACGCGCAGGCCGTCGCGGTGCTGGGCGACACGGTCTACGTCGGCGGGCACTTCGACGCGGCCTGCCGGACGGCCCGGACGGGCACGAACGGCGTGTGCATCGACGGCGCCGACGACCGGGTGAAGCTCGTGGGGCTCGCGGTCGGGGACGGCCACCTGCGCGACTGGGCCGCCGACGGCAACGGCATCGAGGGCGTCCTCGCGATGGCCGTCAATCCCGGCCTTGCCGCCGTGGCGGCCGGCGGCGCCTTCACCACGATCGGTGGGCGGACGCAGAAGCGTTTCGTGCAGTTCAGCTGAGGTCGCTCAGCAACGGGCATTACTCCGCACCGCGGGGCCGCATCCCTTTGGGCGAGGGATGCGGCCCCGTCCCGTTGCTCAGGCCTTGCAGTCGTGCGCCTTCTTCCAGGCCGCGACCTCGGACACCGGGCTCTTGCCGCCGTTCTTGCGCCAGGACTTCAGGTAGTCCGCCGGCCAGATCACGCCGCGGCGGACCTTCCAGTCGCCGGTCCTGGCGCACGGCGGCGAGATCCCGTAGTGCAGGTGGCACACGCCGTTGGCGTTGCCGGTGTGGCCGACGTCGCCGACCCGCTGGCCCGCCTCGACCCGGACGCCCGCCTTGATGCCGGGCGCGATCCGGCTCAGGTGCGAGCCGTAGTAGCGCACGCCGTCGTCGCCGACGATCGAGACCGAGAGGCCGCCGTTGAGCGGGCCGTCCGGCTTCCCCTTCACGTACGCGTCCGTGCGGCTCACCTCGAGCACGACGCCGCTGGTCGTGGCCACTGCGGGCTCACCGCAGTCGGCGAAGATGTCCGTCGCGGGGTATTTCGAGTGGGTCGGGTGGAACGCCACGTTCGACGCCTTCACCGGGAAGACGTATTTCACCCGCACCGGCGCCGTGCTCGTCGCCGGTGCCGAGCTCGTCGTCGGCGCGGCGCTCACCGTGGCCGCTGGGGCGCTCTCCGGGGAGGCCGCGTCCGCGGCCGCCACCGGCGACGGCACCACGAACTCGGGCGTCACCGTGGCCGCCGGCGTGCCGCCGGGCGAGCCGCAGGCGGCGAGCGAGCAGGCCGCGACGGTCAGGACGGAGAACAAACGCAGGGAAAGCACCGGGCCATACTGGCAGAAGTCATCCATCAGCGCCGACCTACCGGTGCTGGATAGGCTGGCCGTCACTGGCCGGCGAACCGGATGGAGGGTGCGACGATGGCCGAACAGCACGGAGCCTGGCACGGTGCGGCCCAGCCGCCCGCCGGCTGGCTGCCCGGTCGCCCGCCGCCGCCCCGCGGGCTCCCGCCCGGCCCGCCGCCGCGCCCGGTCTACCGCGAGCCGCACCCGGTCGGCGCCGGGCCGCTGCTCGCCGGCGCCGGCGCGACCCTGGTGTGGTTCACGCTGTTCGGCTCGCTCGGCCGGGACCTGCTCGGCTATGCGTGGTGGACGATCGCCGCCGCGATCTCGGCCTGGGTCGTCGCCGCCGTGCTGGCCGTGCTCGGCGACCGCGGCACGGCCACCGGGGTTGCCCTCGTCGCCGCGGTCGGTCTATCGATCGCCGCAAGTGTCATCGCGGTGCGCTGGATCACCACCAACGACTGGCCGCTGTGGTGAATGTCCAGCTCTGCGCCGGTGTGTCATCGACGAAACGTGTACCTGTGGTGGCGCAGCGCACTCGGCCTTGACGAACGTCGCGCCGCTGGGCACGCTCGGCTTCATGGCCCACGTACCGCAACGGCTCGACCCGGATCGTCGCCGTCGCCGTCTTGAGTTGTTGGCCGCCCTGGCCGATGCCAAGTCGGCCCGCGAGCACAGCCAGCCCCGGCGACTGCGCGGTGCCCGGCTCCGCGAGTTGATCGCAAACCGCCGTCGCCTCGCGAACTGAGTTTTCCGGCTTTGGCCTCCTTCGGGGCGTGGCGCTGCACTTGCGCCGCGCCAACGGCTACCGTCAGGCGCTGAGGACCACAGTTCCGTGGGGGGATTCGTGTCGATTTTCGCTGCCGCCGTCGTTCGGGGCAAGAACGGGTGGACGGCGTCGGAGCTGGAGCTCGCCGGCCTTGCCGATTTGGACGAGGTCGTGGACCGGCTTCGCGACGCCGAGCCGGACGCAGAGCTGTCGCTGCTCTTCGTCGAGGCCGACGATCAGTACCTGGTGATTCTGCGCCTCGATGAGGGCGAGGACCTGCGCGTGTTCGGCTCCGACTCGGCGTACGCCGACGAGTCGCGGCTCGGTGCGCTGCTGCTCGCCGACATCGAGACGCCCGCGCTCGAGCTGGACGACCTGGCGACGCCCAGGACCGCCTCGGACGACGACGAGGACGACCGTCCGGCCGCCGACCCCGACGCCGACCCGGTCGGCGACGTCGAGATCCTCACCGATCTCGGTGTGGGCTCGCACCGGCTGCTGACGCTGTGCGGGCTGGAGGGCATGCTGCCGGCGGACGTCACCGCGGAGATCTGCCAGAAGCTGGGCTGCGGCGACGAGATGGAAGAGCTGCGCGAGGCCTGATGCTCCGTCCGAAGCACGAGGAGTGGATGCGGCGGGCGCTGTCCGTCGCGTCCGCATCGTCGGAGGACGTCCCGGTCGGCGCCGTCGTCTACGACCCGGACGGCGTGGAACTGGCCGCGGCCGGCAACGAGCGCGAGCTGAACGGCGACCCGACCGCGCACGCGGAGATCATCGCGCTGCGCCGGGCCGCCGTGCTCACCGGAAGCTGGCGCCTCGAGGGCTGCACCCTGGTGGTGACGCTGGAGCCGTGCACGATGTGCGCCGGGGCGCTGGTGCTGGCCCGGGTGTCGCGGCTCGTCTTCGGGGCCTGGGAGCCGAAGACGGGTGCGGTGGGCTCCCTCTGGGACGTGGTCCGGGACCGGCGCCTGAACCACCGCCCAGAGGTGTACGCGGGCATCCTGGAGGACGAGTGCGCGGCGATGCTGCGCACGTTCTTCCGGCCTTAGGCGATCGCGCTCCCGGCCTCAGCTGATCGCGGTGTCCAGGCCGATCTGCACCATGTCGGAGAAGCCCTGCTCGCGCTGGGCGGAGTCCATCTTCTCGCCGCGCTTGATGTGGTCGCTGACCGTCAGGATGGTCAGCGCCTTGGCGCCGTAGCGGGCCGCGATCGTGTAGATGGCGGCGGACTCCATCTCGACGGCGAGCACGCCGTAGTCGCAGAGCGTGTCGTAGAGGTCGGGACGGTCCGTGTAGAACGCGTCCGCGGCCAGGATCGGACCGACCCGCATCGCGATGCCCCGCCGCTCGGCAACCTCGGCCGCGGTGCGCAGCAGCGAGAAGTCCGCGACGGGCGCGTAGTCGATGAGCCCGTCGAACCGGACCCGGTTCATGTTCGAGTCCGTGGCGGACCCGATGGCGGCGATGACGTCACCGAGCTGGAGGTCCTCGGCGAGCGCCCCGCAGGAACCGATCCGGATCACGGACTTGACGCCGTACTCGTTGATCAGCTCGTGGGTGTAGATCGAGGCCGAGGGCATGCCCATGCCGGAACCCTGCACGGAGACGGGCACGCCCTGCCAGGTGCCGGTGAAGCCCAGCATGCCCCGTACCTGCGTGTAACAGACGGGGTCCTTCAGGAACGTCTCGGCGATCCACTTCGCCCGCATCGGATCCCCCGGTAGGAGGACCCGCTCGGCGATGTCGCCCGGCTGCGCGCCGATGTGCACACTCATGACCTGGATCCTGCCAGGCGGGCCGGACGAAGGCGCGATGACCTCAAGGTTCACCGCAGGAGCCGACCCGGCCGCGAGGCTCGCCGGGCGTCGGGTAACCTACTTCGCGGTGGTGTGTCCGAGCGGCCTAAGGAGCACGCCTCGAAAGCGTGTGAGGGTGCAAGCCCTCCAAGGGTTCAAATCCCTTCACCACCGCTCATAGCAGGCCCGGTGACTCTCAGTGAGTCACCGGGCCTTTGCGCGTGCGGTCTTGGTCGCCCCCTACATCTTGCGGTTACCGGGTAGTCTGCCGCCGTCCAATACACGGGGGATTCATGATTTCTTATATCGGGCGGTTCACTGCCCTGCTCGCGATCGGCGCCGGCGCGCTCGGGTCGGCGGTGACCAGTTCACCCGCGGCCGCGGCACCGGCGAAGCCGACGGTCGTCCTCGAGCACGTCAGGCTGACGCCGGGCGGGGTGGGACAGAGCCCGTTCGTCGGGCTGCGACGCGCGGGTGCCGCCGTCACCCTGCACGACGTCGTCGTGGAGGTCGACGGAGGCGATGTCTCCCGCTTCGCGACGGTCCTGCCGTTCCCGGGCGACGACGGATGCACCGTGACCGGCGCCCGGCTCACCTGCCGGCTCGGCGAGAGCCGGATCAGCCAGGGGTACGCGGCCTTGGTCCCGCTCCGGGTGAAAGGGCTGGACTCCGCCGCGGTCGGCGACACCGGGACACTCACCACCACGGTCACCAGCCGGGAGTTCGGCGCGGCGGTGCGGCGCTCCACGGTGACGGTCGCCGAGTCTGTGGCCATGGAGCCCGGTGGTTTCATCAACCGCGACGTCCGACCCGGACAGCGGGTCGGCCTGCCCTTGACGCTGCGCAACACCGGCGCCCAGCCGATCACGTCGACCGTCATGTGGTTCTACCGCGAGGCGATGTACCAGTACCCGCAGAGCTTCAAGAACTGCGGGTACGGCACGAAGCGGATCGTCTGCCGGTTCGACGACGATGTACCGCCGGGTGCGACCTACCGGCTGTCCGAGTCGTTCGCGGTGACCGTGCGCAAGCAGGTGCCGGCGCCCGGGACGATCGGCCAGAGCTTCAGCTGGGGCACGCCGGCCGACGCAAAGAACGCACTGGACGACTTCGGTGCTGAGCAGCCGAGGAACGGCACCGGCAGCGTGCTGCGGCTGGTGCCGTCGCAAGGAGAGGCCCCTGCGTCCACGCCGGGCCAAGGTGCACCGCAGACCACCGGCAGCATCTTCGACCCGGCGCAGTCGGTGTTCTTCAAGGTCATCGGCCGCAACGTGGCCGACCTCGCCGCGATCGGCGCCGACGCCCGCGGCAAGCGCGGCAAGACGATCACGGTCAAGGTCGGTGCGAAGAACCTCGGCCCGGCCTTCGTCTTCGGCATCACCAAGCCCGCCGCCGTGGTAATCGTCAGTCGCCCGAAGGGTACGAAGGTGGTTTCCGTCCCGGCCGGTTGCCTGCCTTCCTCGAAGGGCAAGGTGGTGCCGAGGAAGGACCCGCGCGGCGCCGCCGAGTACCGGTGCGTGACCACCGTCAACCCGTTCGAGGTCGGCAAGCGGATCACCTGGGCGTTCAAGCTCCGGATCGACAAGAAGGGCGCGCTGACCGGCCGCGTGCGCGTTGTCCCGTCCACGGTCGACGGCAAGCGCACCAACGACACCGCGAAGCTGCGCATCAACCCGCCGGCGAAGAAGAAGTAACGCGACGCCGCGGACGCCCGGCGACTCTCAGTGAGTCGTCGGGCGTTCTCTCGTTTGCCGCGCATGACGATGTCGTCCCGTACCAAATGCATTCAGCATTTCATTGATGCATCGTAGTGTTCGACAAGGGGCGCATCATTCTCTGGATCGGAAAGACGCATTTTGAGGATGGGGGCTCCCATCGTGCGCAATACTCGTTGAAGGCCTTCCCGGGCTGGCCGTTCGCCTGGATTGTCTGGCCTATCAATTAACGAGGAGAATTGTCATGAACCTGTCATGCCCACGATCCACGGTGCTGCGCACCGCAGCCGCAACAGCACTGGTGACGGCGACACTCGGCGCCGCTCTGCCGAGCGCCGCGCACGCGGCTCCGAGCGATAGGCACCGAGCTCCGGGCGATATCAGTGTCAATGTGACCATCGAGAATAATTCGGCGGTGGCACTCACGCTCGCGAAAAAGGGCTATAAGGTCAAGGAGGGTAGTGATACCACCGGCGCCGCGATTTCTGTTCCGTCGTTCAGCTCCGACCTTGTCACTACCGTGTCGAACGAGGATGAGGGTGGCACTGCGGGATCTCTCAAATACAAGATCCCGAAGGGAAGTGTCGAAATCAGGTGGAGCAACCCCTATGAGGGAGAGGGCTCATACACCTGCTATGCGTTCCCGGAGGACGACTTCAATTGCAGGGTCGACGCCGATGATGACGCCCATGCCGATGTGACGTTCACCGTCACCGGCGGCTGAGGTCGTCTCACCACCGAACGCCCGGCGAACTCATGGAGAGTCGCCGGGCGTTCGCTCGTTGGTCTCCGCTCAGCGGGCAAGCAGCTGCTTGCGTAGCCACAGCGGGTCGGGGTTGACGTGTGGCACGCCGGCGAGGATGACCGTCGGGACCGTCTCGTTGCCGTCGGCCACCGCGCGTACCGCCGCCGCGGCCTCCGGGTCGCGCCAGATGTCGACCCAGTCGGCGCGGCTGCCGGCCGGGCCGAGGGTTGCCCGCAGGCGCACGCAGAACGGGCAGCCCGGACGCCAGTAGATGACGGCGCGGCCGTCCTCGGCGCCTCGGCGCTGGATCTGGGCCTGGGTCACCGGGCGGGGAAAGATGAGCGGGGAGCCGAGCGCCGCCAGGGCGGCGAAGACCACGACGACGGTCACGGAGCCGGTGGCGACACCGAGCGCGGCGCCGGCGAGCAGGACCGCACCTGCGAGAGTCCATCGACGGAGCATGAGCCGACGCTACGCCAGGCGCGCGCCCTCTCGCGGCCACGCGTTGCGCGCGTTTCGGATCCCGCCGGGCCGCCCGGCACCGGATTCCACGCCCCACCGGCGGGGGTCACCCGCCCTGGACGGGTGAACTTCTTCCGTTCGAGGCTCCGGCCGCGCCATCCGGGCCGCCCGATCGCTGCGGGGTCACTCTGGGTGAGTCCGAGGATGCCGGGCCGTGCGGGCTCCGTTGCGATCCGGGGTGTGCAACCGGCGGCCGTGTTCCGGCGCCGCGCGCGACCCGGCCGCGACGTGGCCCCGCCGCATGCCGGGCCGGTCACCGCCGCGGCGGCGAGGCGCGGCCGGCGGAGTCGCCGGTCCGCGGTTTGCGCTGGCAGAGGCCGAATCGATCCGGCCGGGCGCGGCCGTCGTCCGGCTCTTTCGGCGATCTCGCCGGTAGGTGGCGCCGCCGGCGGGGTGGCGGTCACCCGCCCGGGTGCGCCGACTCCTGGGCCGGTACGCGCGGCCGCGGCACTTCGCGGGGTTTCACACGTCAAAGCCGTTTTGTCGTCGATCACGCACCGTGTCAAGTTTTGCTGCTCCGACAGGTCACCACGCCCGAGATCGGTAGTATTTCGCCGCTCCGTATTCATGATCAAATTCGCTGATCAGGTGACAGGTGGGCGTTGCGACCGTTTCGTCCCTGGCGGACCGGCGTTGGTACCTGGGAAGATTACTCAAAGTGACAGCGAGCACGCCGCCCTAATATGTCGCGTCTTTGCAAGGCGTTGCGCCGGAATCCACCGGATCGGACAACCCGTCCTAACCTGGCGGCGAAAAAGATTCACAAGACGGCCTCGCGCAGAGGTGTCGATGTCTGCCCTAAGGTTGGTCAGGTGAGAGTTGAGCATCACTGGTGGAATGGTGACATCCGGCTCGCGCGCCGGGATGTCTACGTCCGCACCGACGGAGAAGTCTGGGAGGTCGAAGCTCAGATGGGCGGGCCTCAGGGCAAATCCAAGGTGCAGCAGTGTCCGGGAAAGGCGTCCGCGCTGATCCTGGCCGACGCGTGGCGTGGGCCACGCTGGCAGTGGCGCAAGCTCTAGGCGCCAGGAGCCTGGCTGCGCCGCATGCTTGAACTTCTCGGCCAGCCAAGATTTTCGATCGGGCCGGACCCCGCGGGGTCCGGCCCGATGTGCTAAACCTCGGTCGTGCGTCCCCCTCCCGGCCAGGTCCTGCACTTCTCCGAGGACCCGTGCATCGGCACCTTCGTGCCGCACGTCGCGGCCACGGCGCGGCAGAGCGAGGCGTACGTGTGGGCGGTCGACGCCGAGCAGGCGCCCGCGTACTGGTTTCCACGTGACTGCCCCAGGGTGCTCGCCTGGCCCGGCCCCGCGACCACGGCCGCCGACCGCCGCCTGCTCTCGGACGGGCGCGTCCATGCCGTCGAGTACGGCTGGCTGCCGGCGCTGCGGTCGGTGCGCCTCTACGCGTACCGATTCGACGCGGGGCCCTTCGCGCCGTTCGGCGCGCCGCAGCCGCACGCGATGGTCGCGACCACGACGGTGACACCGCTCGGTCCGGCGGAGCCGGTCGGCGATCTGCTCTCGTTGCACGAGGCCGTGGGCATCGAACTGCGGCTCGTGGCGAACCTGTGGGCGTTCATGGATGAGGTCGTCGGCAGCTCGCTGGAGTTCAGTGGCATCCGGCTGCGCAACGCCACACCACGTAGGTGAACCGGCGGACGAACTGTCCGCTAGCGGTCGAGTGGGTTGATCTAGCCTGTGAATCTACCCAACCAGGACGAAAGTGATGCTCATGCAGGCCACTGTGACTGACACCCGTTCCGATGTCGCCGTGCTGCGCCTGAGCGGCGAGCTCGATGCCAACACCGCAAACCAACTGCACAAACTGCTCGCGGACCTGCTGGAGCGCCCGGTGCCGCGTATCGTCGTCGACCTCAACGACCTGAAGTTCTGCGACTCCGTCGGGCTCAGCGCCTTCATCACCGCCAAGCAGGTCATCACCGCGCGGGGCGGGTGGCTGAGCTTCGCCGGAGCGAACCAGTTCCTGTCCACGCTGCTGGAGACGGTGGGGCTGAGCAAGTACTTCGCGATCTTCCCGGAGGTGGACGACGCGATCGCCGCGGCACAGCTGTAGCCGGCCGGGTCCCCTCGACCCGGCCTCGGGCCGTTGGCCGCCGCCCGGGCCAAGGCTCAGTCCGTGCCGCGGCGCCGCTGCTCGTGCAGCTGACGGAAGACGTACCTGCGGATGTCGTCCGCCTCGCCCATCTTCAGATCCGCGAACCGGAGGCCGAGCTCGGTCGGCCTCTCCTCGTCGCCGCGGCGCATGCGGACCACCGTCGCCGACGCGGAGAGCTCCCGCCCCGGCTCGAAATCCGCGACCACGTCATCCCCACGGCTGAAGTTGATCTCCGTGCCCGTGTAGAAGCAGCGCATCCCGCCCTCGCTGAGGTCGACGGCGGTGACCGCGAAATCGACGCCCGCGTGCCGCACGACCACCGGCAGGCTCACGTTGGCCCGTACGAAAGAGCGCCGTTGGGTCTTCTCCGGCTGCGCGGTCAGGCGGACCAGCCAGGTCGGTGCGGGGCTTCCGTTGGTCTCCAGGATCGCGATGGGCGCCTGCTGGAGCTGGCTGCCCTCGCCCCAGACGAGCAGGCCCCGCTCGCCGGCGTCGGGCCGCACTATCCGCCCGGTACGATCCATCGGCTCGCGCAGCAGCACGGTGTCGGCGGTGACGGCACTGATCACCGCGGCGAGCGGCTCAGGGCGCGAGTCGAGAGTGACGTCGACGAGATCGTTGATGTCGGGCAGGTCCGCGAGGGTAGTGCTCACCTGGTCCTCCCCCCACCGTTGCGTCTGCAAACGGGTGTGCGGGCACCTCCCTACTGGGAACGATAGCCATGGGTCCCGGCGTCCGGATCCAGAACCGGCATTTGCCCTCTCCCAAGCGGACCCTCGGTGCTAGGAGCGCACGGTCACTGCCTTGCTGGTCGCCTTGCCGTCCTGGTAGCCGGTCCGGCGGGCGTACACGGTGACGGTGATCTTCTTCTTGCGCATGGACGAGGTCAGCTTCAGCGTCGCGCCGGTCCTGCCCTTGATCACCTTGCCGTTGAGGCGCCACTCGAAGCGGTACGACGTGACCTTCGGAGACCAGGTGCCGACGGAGGCACGCACGGTCTTGCCGACCTTGGCCTTGCCGGTCACGGTGGGCTTCTTGGTGGCCGTGGACGCCTTGCCCTTGGCGATGACGGCCGAGGCGGACGACGTGGCGGCGCCGGACGGGTGGCCCGTACGCTTCGCGGTCACCGTGACCGTCAGGCGCTTGCCGAGCATCGCGGGTGGGATGGCGTACGACGCGCTGGTCGCGCCCTTGATCGTGACGCCGTTCGCCGCCCACCGGTAGGCGTACGAGGTGGCGGCCGGCGTCCAGGCGCCGGCGTCGGCCTTCACCGTCGAGCCGACGGCTGAGGCGCCGGTGATCGACGGCTTCCTGGTCGACTTCAGCGTCGCGGGCGCGGAGACAGCCCCTTCCACGGTGAGGGCGGCGCCCTGGCCGTCGGCGGGCTGGGCGGTCAGCGACCACGTGAAGCCGGCGTCGGCGACGGCCTTGCCGGTCGAGTCCTTGCCGTCCCAGCCGGCCTTCAACAGGCCCCGCGCGGACGAGCCCGAGACGGTACGGATCACCGCGCCGCCGAGGTCGCGGAAGTTGAGCTGCCACGCGGCGGCGGGCTTCGACAGCCACCAGCTTCCCGACCAGTCGGCACCGCCGGCCTGCACCGTTGAGTCGATCACGGTCAGCGCGGCGGCCGGGATCCCGGTCGGCACGAGGTGGACGCGCTGCTCGTCGTCGGCGTAGGCCACGCCGCCGCCGAACCGGTCGACGGTCCAACTTGTCCGCGACCCGCCGGAGCGGCCCAGCTCCCCCGCGCTGACCAGCGTTCGGGTGGGCAGGTCGGCGTGGTTGCCGCCGGCCGGCAGCCCGCCGTGCAGGTCGATGAGCCGGAGCCCGCCCGCCTCGACGTGCTCGACGAGGTAGCCGTCGCCGAGCAGGACGTCACCGGCCGGGGCGGTCACCGTGCGGTTGGCCGTCCGGTCGTAGATCCCCGCGCCGTGCACGTCGCCCCAGTAGTCCTTGCAGACCCAGTAGACCCAGCGGCCCACGGCCTGCAGGCTGCTCGGGGTGCACCCGTTCCGGGTGGTGAACGACCCGACCGCGGTCTTGCCCGGCAGCTGGGCGCCCGTCACGACACCACCGGACTGCGCGGCGCTCCACAGCGTCGAGCCCCAGACGGCGGCGCCGACCGGCGTGCGGTGATCGAGCACGGCGCCGGCCGCGCCGGGCTTGAACTCGACGATGTTCTGGTTCCCGTACGAGAAGCCGTTGACCACCGCGTACCGCCCGGACAGGTCGACCAGCTGGGGGGTGCCCTCGTCCGTGTCGACGCTCGGCCCCCAGGCCGAGGCGCCGTTCGCGTACAGCATGGTCAGGCCGGACTCGGTGGCCTTCTGGCGGCCGTGGTAGCCGGTGCCGTCGGCGAACATGGCGATGCAGCGCAGGCCGTCGGCGGTGTCGTTGTAGCAGTTCCCGTCCCGCCCGCTGACGAACCCGTCCCGGCTGGACCGGTCGACCGTCGGCGCGGCGCCGGGCGCGGGCGTAGTCAGCCAGGTGCTGCGGTACGTGCCGAGGATGGTCGACGGCTCGTAGATCGTGCTGTTGTCGGCGGTGCTGAGGATGCCGCTGCCCAGCGCCAGGCCGTGCACCTGGGCCGGCACGGGCGCCACCGCGGTCACCCGGTCCCGCTGCGGCTTCCCGTCGGGGCCCTGCGAGATCCGGTAGATGCCCCAGTCCAGGTCGCCGTGTTCGACGTACCGCTCGGCGCCGGCCACGAGCACCGAGCCGTCGGGCGCCTGCACGACCTGGTTGGCCGCCGGGTTCATGACCTCGGTCATGTCGGGATCGTCGAGATCGGTCGGGACCGCCCACAGCGGCTGCCCGCGGTAACGGTTGTTGCCCGGCCAGACCCGCTCGACCGCCAACAGCGTTGCGCCGACAATGCCGTACGTGGCGTCGTAGGTGAACGGGCCGGTTTCGACCGTACGGAAGTCGCCCGTCAGGTTGTTCCGGTCCAGCACGTCCTGCTTACCGCGCCCGTCCCGCTTTCGCAGCACGGAGTCGGTGCCGAGCCGGAAGCCCGAGATCTCGTATCCCTCGTCGTCGGAGTCCATCCGGTCCGGCAGCGGGTCGGCCACGCCGTCCGTCAGGTCGACGATGCTCCAGCGTCCCCAGCCCGACTCGTCCGGCGACAGCTTGTAGCGCAGGATGACCGACCGGGCATCGCCGTCCTCGACGCTGATGTTCGTGGCGCCGCCCGGCAGCCCTGTCACCGCCGTCTCGGCGCCGCCCCGCCACAGGTGGAAGCCCTGCGGCTGGTCGTTCTCGCCGGTCCGCGTCAGCACGGTGTCGCCGAAGGTTCCCTGGTACGAGTGCCCCGCCGGCACCGCCACCTCGGCGACCGCCCGGGTCTTGTCCAGCAGCGTGACGTGCGGGGAGTCCCCACCCTCGTAGAGCGCGACGGTGTCGGAGCCCCGGCCGTACCAACCGGTCTCGAACGATGCGGCGTTGCGGAAGTACCCGCTGTCGACGTCGTACGAGACCTTGGCCGGCAGCCGCCGGTCGAGCGCGTCGGCCGTTCCGGTGGCGTAGTCCGTCCACAACAGCCGGTCGTCGCCCTCCTGTGCCCACAGGAAGCCGCTGACCCCGGCGGTGAGAATCTGCGTGGCACGCGGGACCGCCCGCTGCTGCGCCGGGAGCACGAGTTCCCCTGGAACCTCTGCCCGCTGGAGCGCTGTGGCGACGGGCGACGCCGAAGCCGGCGCCGCGGTCAGCGTGATGCCGACGCTGAGCGCGGCCGCCAGCACTGCCGAGGAACGCGTCAAGAACACCAGTTTTCCCCAATTTTCGGTGGGACGTCGTTCTCCGCAAGCCGGAACCTGCGACGGCTGCGCGCGTCGCATCGTGCGGTGAAAGCGGGTACGGGCCCGAGCGCGGTCATCCGCGATATTCGGCCGGCACAGGCTACCGAATTCCGAGCCACCCTCACGTCCCCTGGATGGCCGAAGCGACGCTCCCGTCCCGGCGTCACGGCCATCGATGCGCTGACCAGCGCATTCTGCTCGACCCCGCCGCCAACCGTTGCCGAATCTTGATCAGCGGGGCGTAGGGCCTGGAGATAGACGAAGGGCCGGACCCGAGGGTCCGGCCCTTCCACGTCTGTACTGCTCGGCGTGGCGGAGGATACGAGATTCGAACTCGTGAGGGGTTTCCCCAACACGCTTTCCAAGTCTGTTGCCTGCCGTACGGCGATGATCGGCACCGTACGTGACCTGCGGCGCCGCGTGCGTCGCGGACGCTGGTGGACACTGCCGAACGGCAGCGAATGAGACCACAACTGAGACCGCGTGCCTGGCTGGGTTAGCCCCCGGGGCAAGCGGCCCCGGTCGCGTGACATGTGAAGCTGCCCCGAGTCGGAGCGATCCGCCACTCAGCTAGTACGGCAGCCGCCGTTCGAGATGCCGCTTGGGCGGGCGGTTGGACGAGGTACGTCCACCGCGGGATCGCCTGCCATGAGCACCAGAAACCCCACCGGTCACGGCACTCCCGGTGAAGCGGACATAACGGCGATATCATTTAATCGTCAAACTATTGACTGAATGTCTCACTATCATTGACGAGGTTGTCAAGCTGTGAGGGTTCAGAGCGGCCATTTGGGAATTGGGGTGACGGGCACGATGACTGGCAGGGGCCGCATTGCGGCTTTGCTCGATCGCGGTCATGAAGTCTTGGTTCATCCCGGTCATCTACTACCTCACAGGGGTAGCGGGCACCAGACTGCTCCCGATGTAATCCCTCATGGCACCTCACCGACAGCCCGAGTTGTCGACGTGTCTGACATGACGGAGTGGGCCCCCCAGGAACTTGCCGTGCGAGTCCTCCAGGTGATGGAGAACTCGAAGTCGGACTTTCGGACACCAGACAGTCTGGCGCGGGAGCTTGCCGTCAGCGAAGCGGACGTACGGTCGGCGCTGGTTATATTAGGCGACAAAGTTCGCAGACCGCTCGGTGGTGAGGACCTTTATCCAGACTGGTTCCGCCCCACGAGCAGGCGAGCAACACCGCGCGAGAAGTGGTGGCGTTTCCGTACGTTGGCTGGGTACCCCACACCGGGAGTGTAGGTGCTTCCGATACAAGCTTTCCTCCTGGGAACTGCCGGCGGTCTCCTCGCCGAGCTTGTCGCCGTCTCTAAGTATCGCCTTACCAAATTTGAGAAGTGGCCTTCGTATATTCGCGGGCGTGCGTACTGGATCATGGGATTCCTATGGGTGGCGACCGGGGGCGCCCTTGCTTGTATGTACAACGCGCAATCCCCGCTACCGGTGCTCGTATGTGTGAATATCGGCGCAAGTGCACCTCTCATTGTTCGAACCCTCATGCAGCCGGGCACCACCGGACCAGGCGTGGTGAATATCGAAGATGCTTCCCAGGCTGGTGGTCAACCCGCCTAATGTTCCTTCAACCGTCAGCAAGACTGCAGCTGTCTGTTGAGGCCGGACGGGTGAGGCGCCGAGGAAGTGGCAGTTGTCCCTTGTTTGCCGCTCAGTCAGGCACGACACAGGCACGTCGACCAGCTCCCGCGGGGATTTGAACCCCATACCCCTTCTGAGCTGGCGAAACATCCAAGATCGGGCGGACCGGGCGCCTTAGCAGGCTTGAGGTTGTTGATGTCTTCTGGCGTTTGACAACGCTTGTCGCGCTCTGTTGTGCCGGATCTGTACTTAATGATCTTGAGGTGAGGTCTTGAGATCCGTGGCGGATCTATCGCTCTCCATTGGGGGCGGGTACCGCACGCAACGTGGGGCCCGAGCTGTGCCGGTACGCTTCATTGACTGCCGCGAGCAGCTTAAGAAGTGCCTGGCTGCTTCATCACATCACCCAGGCACGAGACTCCTCACCCGCGCACTGTGAGCGTGCAACACTTGCTACATGGATTTGGGGCCGCTGGAAGGCAGGCCGGGCCAGGAGATCGCGGCTCGGCTAGAGAAAACTGTGGCCGGTGGGAACGCGGCGACCTTCAGCGTCTACGGTCATCCAGTCATTGCGGTGCCTGTAGAGGCCCTGCGCGCCGGTCGGCAGATCTTCGTCGAGGTTGACGGCATTGAGGCTGTCGTGCTCACGCGGGAGCTCTACGAGTCGATCGCTGAGACGCTTGATGTGCTGGACGACCCCGACGCGATGGCGTCTCTGAGAGACGCCAAAGCTGCGACTGGTGATGATCTTACTCTCGAAGAAGTCCGCAGGCTTGTGGCGGAGCGGGACCAATGAGCGACGAAAAGTTCGCCGTCACCTTCGCCCCCTCAGTTGTCCGTGACCTAGCATCGCCGAAGATTCCACGGCGAGTGATCGACGCGGCGTTGATGTTCATCGAAGGGCCCCTCGCTGAAGCCCCATGGCGCGTGGGTAAGCCCCTGGTAGGGCCTCTCGTCGGGACCTACAGCGCTCGACGCGAGGACTTTCGGATTCTCTATACCGTTGACTTCGATGCTCGGCGCATACGGATCACCGGACTAAGCCACCGCTCTGACGCCTACGGTCAGCACTGAATCCGGCGTACAGGTCGGCTCGTCCGTCGCCCTCAAGGTCACGGCCCTGAGGGCGGCGCTGAACTGGCCTTATAGATGAGCGTTGTTGGTTGCCGTTGGTCATCATTAGGCGTCCTCCGACGCCCTACGGGCGCCCTGGCGCCCTGGAGACGCCCCAGGCCGGGCCCGAAACGGGATAGCGCCACCCATCCCAGAGGTCAGAGTCCCCCGCCGGAGGCCTCAATGTCACCGCGGAATCGGAAGCCCCAGATCTGTCGGCTACTCGGCGGTCCGGGGCTTCTTTTATGTCGCGCCTGCCGCCGGGCTGGAACCGCCGGGGTGCGCCCAGCGAAGCGCCCAGGCGCGGGGTCCCCCGCGCGGCGGGCCTCCGGCCCGGCCCTGCTGGGTGGCGCGACGGCCCGCGGAGCGGGCCGCTTGACCTTCGTACAGAAGATGCTCACCGGTTTTCAAGACCGTGCGCGGCAAGGCTTTGACCAGCGCATACGGTTGATACCTCATCCTCGTTGCCGCCCGGGTGCCGGGGCCAGACCGGGTAGGCGGACTTTGGGAGTCGCCATACGCATCTGGTCGGATGCTCGGCCCTGCCGATTGATCGAGTATCTAGGTCGCTCTCCGAGCTCTTACCCGTTCTTGCTGTACCAGTTCGAGCATGGCGGTGTCGGATTCGAGGTCCAGGTGGCCGACCTGGCGGTCGAGGTCGATGACGATTTCAAGCTCGCCGACTGCCCCGTCGAGATTCCGTTCCGCCCGGTAGATCATCGCGATGTTGAACCGGGTAACGGCTTCGCCGGCGCGGTCGCCGACCTCACGCCGGATGCGCAGAGCCTGCCGGTAGTAGGTCAAGGCCTGCTGCCGGTCCCCGAGGTTGTCGCACACGAGGCCGATGTTGTTCAGGGTGGTGGCCTCGCCGGCGCGGTCGCCGACCTCCCGGGTGATGGACAGGGCCTGCCGGTAATAGGCCAGGGCCTGCTGCCGGTCTCCGAGCGCGTCATGCACGGCGCCGATGTTGACAAGGGCGGAGGCTTCACCGGCGCGGTCGCCGACCTCACGGGTGATGGACAGGGCCTTCTGGAAGTAGGCCAAGGCCTGCTGCCGGTCTCCGAGCCCGTCGTGCACGGCGCCGATATTGGCAAGGGTGGCGGCTTCACCGGCGCGGTCGCCGACCTCACGGGTGATGGACAGGGCCTGCCCGTAGTAGGCCAGGGCCTGCGGCAGATCCCCGAGCCCGTCGTACGCCAAGCCGATGTTGTTCAGGGTGGCGGCTTCGCCGGCGCGGTTGCCGACTTCCCGCTGGATAGGCAGTGCCTGCTGGTAGAAGTCCAGGGCCTGCTGTCGATCCCCGAGCTTGCCGTGCACGGCGCCGATGTTGTTGAGGGCGGTGGCTTCGCCGGCGCGGTCGTGGACCTCGCGATACCGGTGGAGGGCCTGCTCGTGGTTGGCCAGAGCCTGTCGGGGCTGCCCGGTGGCGAGTTGGGCCGAGCCGAGGTCCGAGAAGGAGCTGGCGTCCGGGCCGAGCGTCAGGGTCGCGGCCGCCAGAGCCGCCACGTCTGCGAACCTGGACCTCAGCAGCCACACCCTCGCCACCCAGTCCGCAACCTCCCGGGCGATCGTGGGCTCCCGGCCGGCGAGCGCCAACCGGTGCACCTCCACCCATCGGGCGACCGTGACAGCCGACCCATCGCGAACCAACGGTTCTCGACTCCCGGCCCGCCCACTGCCGGCGGCTAAGCCTGGACCATCCGTCAACCCGGCACCGTCCCTTGCCCCGCATCCGCAATCTCCAGCACCGGTTACCGTCGCCCAGCAGCCGGAAGCCCTCCGCAACGGCCAGCACCATACGACCGACACCGACCCGGTCGATCCCAACGACCATGATCTGACAGCGACCACACAAAACCCGAACGTGTGATCCACAGGCCAGAGGGTTATCCCGCAACTACAGCCGCGCGGTCAGCGCGCCGGGGCGGACGCCGGGAGTGCAGCGGCAGGGCGACGATCCCCGCGCCGCGCTTTGAGGATATAGAAGGTTCTCATCTGGCACGGAGCCCGGAGTCGGCACGGAGTTGGTATACGGATAGCGATACGGAGCTTGGTCTACGGTCTGCGCTTGGCCTCGGCGTTACTAGCCGCGCGCCCGCCCCGAGCTTCGCCGAGTGCGGCGATCAGCAGTTTGGCGGCGGCTTGCTGCATCGCTCTGACGGTGTGTGTGAACTGCTCGTTTGGGCTCGCGGTGTAGATCCGCGAAGTCGGCATGGCACCGCCGTGAGGTTCCATGCCGTGCAAAACTGCTTTGTGCGCGGTGTCCGAGCGCTGACTGTAGACCTTTGCCAGTCGGCGGGCGGTCGCCTCATCTACCACTCGATTGAGCGCCTGCCGAAAGCGCGCAGCCGCTCCTGGCACGTTCTCGCACTTTTCACATTTTGACGCCTCAGCGCCCTCGCCGAACGCCTCGATGATCCCGACCGCGGCCAGCAGGCTGTAGGACGGATGACGGTCTTGCGCCAGGCTGAGGCTCTCACGGTAGGCCGTGACTAAGTCGGCGAGTCCGCGATCGGCCTGGAGGGCCTCCCACGCTTCCTCGAACCCGCGGTCGATCTCCACCACTTTGGGGGCAGGGTACGGGCCGCCCTCAGCGACGTTGTCCTGGCCCGGCGGCGTGATGGGGAAGCCAAGCGATGCCTGTGGGTCCATGGTCAAAGGCCATCGACTTATCCAAAGGCGCCCGCTGACGAGAGCCAGCAGGCTGCAGAGGAGATTCAAGTCGTACTCGGCCGCCAGCTTGGCCGCCTCGAGGTCGTATCCGGATGCGGTTCCGGACACCCGCACAAGAAAGGTGCGCGCGATCTGACCTGTGCCAAACGCCGCCAGAGGCCCCGTGAGCTCCATGAACGCATTCCCACTCGGCTGCAGGTCGATCGTGCCGACCCGGCGAGTCCCACTGAGGACCTGGGGCGGGCTTGTAAACGCCTCGGGGTGCTCACCGATCACGGCATGCCATTGGAAGTCGCGGCTAGCGCCGAGCTGCCGTGTGGCCTCCTTGACGATCCGCTGCCACAGCTGAACCTGGTCTGGCCGGCGTTCTCCCGTTCCAGCCACGGCGCACTCGGGTAGGCCGTTCCTCGCATGCGTGACCATCAGCGAGGTGGTGCAAGCCTGGCCATCCTTCGGTGTAATCCGAAAGGTGTCGGTACCTTCCCGGGACATCTGGACTCCCGTGACGCCGGGGAGTTCGGCGATCTGCTGGTGGACGCGGTTCAGCCACTCGTCTCCGCTTGTTCTGAGCGGCACCGGCGCCTTGTATCGCAGCGGCACGCTCCACTCTTCCTCGTCCACGGAACGAGGTTCGCAGAGCGAACCCAAGAGGGCATCCGAATTCCGCAGTGCCACGAATGCAAGCAGGTCCTGCGCGACGCTGGTCTACGTGACGGCCGCCTGCACGACGCCCGGCACACCGCCGCGACCGTGCTGCTCATCCTCCAGGTGCACGAGCGCGCCGCGATGGGAGTCATGGGCTGGGCGACCACGAGCATGGCGGCCCGCTACCAGCACATGACCGACCCGATCCGGGCAGACATCGCCAAGCGGGTGGGCGGCCTCATCTGGAAGCCTGCCGAGATGCCGGCCGCTGACCCTGCAGGGGAGCGGGACGGCGGTTCCGAGGCCGCCTGACGGGCAACTGAGACCACAACTGAGACCACTCACGCAGAAGGGCCGATCCCCGTGGGGGTCGGCCCTAGCGTTTTGCCTGGTGAAGCTGGCGGAGGATACGAGATTCGAACTCGTGAGGGGTTTCCCCCAACACGCTTTCCAAGCGTGCGCCCTAGGCCTCTAGGCGAATCCTCCGTCCGACAGGATACAGACCCTTCGGTGTCCCCTTCGGCGGGAGGGCGGGGCGGCGCGCCGACGGCCGCCGGGTACTCTAGTCGGCAGCCCCTCGTGCGGCGTCATCTTGTGAACCTCCCCAGGGCCGGAAGGCAGCAAGGATAAGCGAGCTCTGGCGGGTGCACGGGGGGTCCTTTCTTTCCCCGTACCCACCAACGCGGGACGCGGTTTGTTCTTGTCACACCCTCGACGGAGAATGGCGCGGTCGTCCAGGAGGTGGCAGGAGTGGCACTAGCCCTCTACCGCAAGTACAGGCCGCGGACCTTTGCCGAGGTCATCGGGCAGGAGCACGTCACCGAGCCGTTGTCGCAGGCGCTGCGCAGCGGCCGGCTGCACCATGCCTATCTCTTCTCCGGTCCGCGCGGCTGCGGCAAGACGTCGAGCGCGCGCATCCTCGCCCGCTCCCTCAACTGTGAGCAGGGTCCCACGCCCGAGCCGTGCGGTGCCTGCGCTTCGTGCAAGTCGCTCGCCAACGACGGCGCCGGGTCGATCGACGTCATCGAGATCGACGCGGCCAGCCACGGCGGCGTCGACGACGCCCGTGACCTGCGGGAGAAGGCGTTCTTCGCGCCGGCGAGCAGCCGCTACAAGATCTACGTCATCGACGAGGCGCACATGGTCTCGTCGGCCGGCTTCAACGCGCTGCTCAAGCTCGTCGAGGAGCCGCCGGACTACGTCAAGTTCATCTTCGCGACGACCGAGCCGGAGAAGGTGCTCGGCACGATCCGCTCGCGCACCCACCACTATCCGTTCCGGCTGATCCCGCCCGCGGTGCTGCGGCCCTATCTCCAGCAGCTCACCGAGGCCGAGGGCGTGCACGTCGACCCGGCGGTGCTGCCGCTTGTCGTGCGGGCCGGCGGGGGCAGCGCCCGGGACACCCTGTCCGTGCTCGACCAGCTCATCGCCGGCGCCGGGCCCGAGGGCGTCGGCTACAGCCGGGCGGTGGAGCTGCTCGGCGTCACCGACAGCGCGCTGATCGACGAGATGTGCGACGCGCTCGCCGCCGGGGACGGCGCGGCGGCCTACCAGACCATCGACCGTGTGGCCGAGGCCGGCCACGACGCCCGGCGCTTCGCCTCCGACCTGCTCGAGCGCTTCCGCGACCTGATCATCCTTCAGCAGATTCCGGACGCCGTGAGCAAGGGCCTGATCGACGGCCCGGCCGACCAGCTCGACCAGATGGGCGCGCAGGCGACCCGGCTCGGGCCGGCCACCCTGTCCCGCTGCGCCGACATCGTGCACAACGGCCTTGTCGAGATGCGCGGGACGACGGCGCCGCGGCTGCTCCTCGAGCTGATCACGGCCCGCATGCTGCTGCCGGGCGCGGACGATTCGAGCGGCGCGCTGCTCCAGCGGCTGGAGCGCATGGAGCGGCGTCTCACGCTGAGCGGCGACGAGGTCCGTGCGCAGCACGACTCCCCGCAGACCCCGCCGGCCGCGGCGGCACCCACCGCGAGCGGTGGTGGCGGTGGTGGTGGCGGCGGGATCTCGGCGGCCCGCGCCGCGGCCGCTGCGGCGAGTCGACGCGCCCCGGCGCCCGGTTCGGCCGCGCCGACCGGAGCCGCGCAGGGCGGGCACGCGGAGGCTGGCGCCGCGCAGGGTGGGGCGGGTCTGGCGCAGGCCGGGGGCGTTGCGTCCGGGGCCGGTGGTTCGGCTACGGCGGCTGTGGAATCTGCTCAGGTGGCGAACGTTGCCTCGGTGCCCGCCGGGGGCATTGCGCCAGGGCCGGCTGACCCGGTCTCCGCCGTGCCCAGCCCCCTGCACACCGAGGGCGATGCGGCGGCGTCCGCTGCCCCGGTCTCGGCCATGCCCGGCTCGGCCGCTCCCGTTTCGGCGGTGCCGTCCGGTCCGGCCGCTTCGGTTTCGGCTGTGCCCGGCTCGGCCGCTCCCGTTTCGGCGGTGCCGTCCGGTCCGGCTACTTCGGTTTCGGCCGTGCCTTCCGGCCTCGCGGATCCTGAACTGGCGGATCCTGAGCTGGTTGATCGTGATCTGGCGGATCGTGAACTGGCGGATCCTGGGCTGGCGGATCGGGGCCTGGCGGATCGGGGCCTGGCGGGTTCGGGCCTGGGGGATCCGGGTCTGGCGGGTTCGGGTCTTGCTGGTCCGGTTTCGGCCGTGCCGGGGTCGGCCCAGGTCTCCGGGGCGCCGTCCGCGCCGGTTGAGGCCGCGTCGTCTCGGCAGGACCTTCGCCGGCCGCCGGCTGCCCGTCGGCCGGAGCCCGCCGGCATCATGCCGGATGCGCCGGTGGAAGCCGGTGGTGATGACGTCGGGGCGCCCGGCCAGCTCTCCGTCGCGTCCATCCGTGAGGTCTGGCCCGAGATCATGGTCGCGGTCGGGCGGAAGAGTAAGAAGATCGCCGCGCTCGCACAGGGCGCCACCGTCCGCGACCTGGACGGCCAGACCGTGGTGCTCACGTTCCGCTTCCCGGCGCACGCCAAGATGGTCGCCGCCGAGCCGGCCCTGCTCTCCGACGCCCTCTACGAGGCGCTCGGCGGCCGCTGGCAGATCCGCTGCGACGTCGCGGGCGAGGGCGGCGCTTCTCCTGGCTCCGGCCCCGCGCCGCGCGCTCCGCAGGGCGGGCCGTCCGGCTCGGGACCGCAGGGCGGGCCGTCCAGCCCGGCGCAGCGGGCCCCGCAGGGACAGGGCGCTCCGGACGATCTCGCCGGACGCGGCGCCCAGACGCAGGCCACGGACGGCGCGGGTGCCACCACGCGGCAGCGCGAGGCGGCGCCGCGTGCCTCGGCGGCCGGGCGCGACGTGCCGCAGAGCCCGGACGCGGCGAGCGACGACAGCGACGATTGGCCGGAACCGGCACGACCGGGCGGGCGAGCGACCGCAGCGGCGGCCACTCCTCCTGCCGCGGACGACGAATGGCCCGAGCCGGCCAGGCTGGGCGGCGCGCAGGCGGGCGACCGGGATGCCGGCTCCGGTGGGCCCGCGGATCCGAGCGTCGGGCAGAGCGGGGCGGCGGGCGCACCGGATTTTGACGGCCCGGCCGGTGGCCGGGGCTTCGACGGCTCGGAGAACCCGGTGTCCGTGGGGGGACTTGAACCCCCACGCTCGTCCCCGCCGGGTGCCGGTGAGCGCGGCGGGTATGCGCCCGCAGGTGCAGCGGGCCAGGGTGCAGCGGGCCAGGGTGCAGCGGGCCAGGGTGCAGCGGGCCAGGGTGCAGCGGGTCACGGCGCAGCGGGTCACGGCGCAGCGGCGCGCAACGCCACGCCCGCGGCGGCCTCCGCGCCGCCGGCCGGGGCCGGGCGGCCGACGTCCAGCGGGCTCGCCGCGGCCCGCGCGGCGGCGGCGGGCGCGGGACGTGGCAACGCGGCGGCCAATCGGGGCGGCGCCAACGCCGCCGCGGCCAACAAGAACAGCGCTTGGGCCGACGGCACGCCGACGGAGGAAGCGCCCTACGATCCCGAGTACGACGGCCCGGTGCGGCCCGGCGGTGGCGCACAGGGTCACGGTGCCGCACAGGGCCGGGGCGCTCCGCACGGTCACGGCGGCGGCGCGGCGTTCGAGGGCTTCGATCCCGGTGACGAGCCCCTCGACGACGTGATCGACGAGCGGACCGCTCGGCAGAGCAGCGAGCAGCAGGCCGTGCAGTTGCTCCGCGACGCCCTCGGCGCCGAGAAGATCAGCGAGTCCTGACCCGGTTCCGTGCGGCCTGTGTGGCGCGCGGGACAATGGACGCGACTATCCCTTTCAATAAGGAGCTAAGCGATGCGCCCCGGTGGACAGCCGAACATGCAGCAGATCATGAAGCAGGCGCAGAAGATGCAGCAGCAGGTCGCGCAGGCGCAGGCCGAGCTCGCCGAGGCCGAGGTAACCGGCACCGCCGGCGGCGGCCTGGTCACCGTCGTGGTGACGGGTCTTGGCGAGTTCAAGTCGATCAAGATCGACCCCAAGGCCGTCGACCCCGAGGACATCGAGACGCTGGAGGACCTCGTCCTCGCCGCGATCCACAACGGGTCGGAGGCGGTGCGCGAGCTGACCGAGCAGAAGATGGGTCCGGCCACCGGCGGTCTCGGCGGCCTCTCCCTCCCGGGGTTCTGAGCCCGTGTACGAGGGCGCCATCCAGGACCTGATCGACGAGCTGGGGCGGCTGCCGGGCGTCGGCCCGAAGAGCGCGCAGCGGATCGCCTTCCACGTCCTGTCCGCCGATCCCGCCGACGTGACCCGGCTGGCCAACGCCTTGCGCAAGGTCAAGGAGCAGGTCCGCTTCTGCACGACGTGCTTCAACGTCGCCGAGTCCGAGCAGTGCCGGGTCTGCCGCGACACCCGCCGCGGCAACGACGTGCTCTGCGTCGTCGAGGAGCCCAAGGACGTCGTCGCTATCGAGCGGACCGGTGAGTTCCGCGGTCGGTACCACGTCCTGGGTGGCGCCATCAATCCGCTCGAGGGCATCGGCCCCGACAACCTGCGGATCCGGGAGCTGATGATCCGGCTCGGCACCGGCGAGGTGAAGGAGCTGATCCTCGCCACGGATCCGAACACCGAGGGCGAGGCCACGGCCACCTACCTCGCCATCATGGTCAAGCCGATGGGCATCACCGTCACCCGGCTGGCCAGCGGACTTCCGGTCGGCGGCGACCTGGAGTACGCCGACGAGATCACCCTCGGCCGAGCGTTCGAGGGCCGCAGAGCCGTATGACCCACCGGCCGTGACCAGCCGGCCGCCCCACGCCGCCGGCAGCCCAGCCCAGCCCCGCGCCGTCGGCGCGTCCCCGTCGAGCGATTGACGGGCTGCCGCCCCGGCTGCTGACGTGCCGCAGCCGGCCCTCACGATAGTTCGGTCATTCGCCGGCAGGAGGGGACCGGGGCATGCGCCGGCCGGGCTCGCCCGGCGGGAGCGCTGCTCGGGGTCGTTGCGGGAGCCTGGCCGATTCGCTGGTGGGATAGGTCCCCCGGATTCATCGGCATGGGCGGTCGAGTCCATCGGCAGGAGGATCGTCCGGGTCGTGGGCGTGAGCCGGTCGGAACCGCTGGCGGCAGGGTGGCCCGGGTCGTTGGCGTGAGAGGCCGGTTGGCTGGCGGCGGGGCTGCATGGGCCGTCGCGGAACGCAGGGCGATTCGCTTGGCGGGAGGGTCGTCCGGGTCGTGGGCGTGAGTCGGTCGGGTCTGGTGGCGGGAGGCTGCCTGGGGCGTCGGCGGTCGGGGCCGTTGGCAGGAGGTCGTTTCGGGGGGGCGCCGGGATGGGCCGACCGGGCACGTTCCGGCGGGTCGGCCGGGTTGTTCGCGGGGGCCGATCAACGGCGTGTGTCGGCCGAAATGCCTGGTGGGACGTGTGGTGCCGCAGTCGCCGGCGGTGCGGGTGTCGCCGGATGTTACATGTGACGTGGGTTACCAGGTCACGCCCCCGTCACAACGCGGCCAGGACTTGGTAAAAGCACCTACAGCCTATTGACCAGTGAGCAGGAATACGTGAGCGTTCCTCTCACGGCGGCGGCTTAACCCGTCCGCCGGTTCTATGCGTCCACACCGGCGACCACCATCGCCGGCACCGGGACGCAGTTACCCACGTTCGCGACAACCGATCGGTTGCCCGCGCTGCGGGGGCCGGTCCGATCCGGCGGCGCTGCCGCGGTTCGGCCTAGGCGCCGTGGCCGGTGGCCGGGGAAAGGACCGACGCTCCATGGTCGTTGGACCCGGCACGCAGGTTCCGATCGCTGCGGATCCCGCTGAGGGCGCCAAGGCGATCGAGGGCCGCTCGCTCGGCCGCATCGCCTGGACCCGGCTCAAGCGCGACCGCGTCGCCATGGGCGGCGGGTACGTCGTGGTCTTCCTGATCCTGGTGGCGATCTTCGCGCCGGTGATCGTCGGCCTTCTCGGGTCGCCGCCGAACGAGTTCCACCAGAAGCTGATCGACACGAACACCCTGGCGCCGTACGGCGGCACCGGCATCAGCGGCGACCACCTCTTCGGGGTCGAGCCGCAGAACGGCCGCGACATCTTCAGCCGGGTGGTCTACGGCGCCCGCATCTCGCTGCTTATCGCGTTCCTCGCGACCCTGGTCTCCGTCGTCATCGGCTCGACGCTCGGCGTCATCGCCGGCTACTTCGGCGGCTGGGTGGACGCGGTGATCAGCCGGGCCATGGACGTCTTCCTCGCGTTCCCGCTGCTGGTCTTCTCGATCGCGCTGGCCGGCGTCATCCCGGACTCGGCGTTCGGCCTCTCCGGCGACTCGCTGCGCATCGCCCTGCTGATCTTCATCATCGGCTTCTTCAGCTGGCCGTACATCGGGCGCATCGTCCGGGGACAGACCCTGTCGCTACGGGAACGGGAGTTCGTCGACGCGGCCCGCAGCCTCGGTGCGCGCAGCCCGTACATCATCTTCAAGGAGATGCTGCCGAACCTGATCGGGCCGATCCTGGTCTACGCCACGCTGCTGATCCCGACGAACATCCTGTTCGAGGCCGCGCTGTCGTTCCTCGGCGTTGGCATCCGGCCGCCGACGGCGAGCTGGGGCGGCATGTTGTCGGAGGCCGCGAAGTTCTACACGATCTGGCATTTCATGTTCTTCCCGGGCATAGCGATCTTCATTACCGTGCTCTCCTTCAACCTTTTCGGCGACGGCCTGCGGGACGCGCTCGACCCGAAGGGCAAGCGCTGAGATGCGCTTCGTGACTTTCACTCCAGCTGCGCGGTCCGGACCCGGACCGTTCCACCAGGGAGGTTGCTACAAGTGATCCGAAAGTCAAAGGTGCTGGTGGCCGGTACGGCCGCGCTTGCACTGTCGTTGTCCATGGCCGCATGTGGCGGTAGCGACGACGACACCAATGGTTCGACAAGCTCGAGCAAGGCCGAGTTCAACGCGGCCATGACCAAGGTGTTCAACCCTTCCGACAAGAAGGGCGGCACCGTCAAGCTCGCCAACTCCGGCGACTGGGACACCCTCGACCCGGGTGAGACCTACTACGGCTACTCGTGGAACTTCCTCCGCCTGTACGGCCGTGGCCTGCTCATGTTCAAGCCCGTCCCGGGTGCGGAGGGCAACACGGTCACCCCCGACCTCGCCGAGGGCCTGGGTGTTCCGTCGGACGGCGGCAAGACCTGGACGTACAAGCTCCGCAAGGGTGTCAAGTTCGAGGACGGCGCCGAGGTCAAGGCCGCGGACGTCAAGTACGCGGTGCTGCGCTCCATCGACAAGGAGACGTTCCCGAACGGCCCGGCCTACTTCGAGGGGTTCCTGAACCTCCCGGAGGGCTACAAGGGTCCGTACAAGTCGAAGGGCGTGAACACCGACTCGGCGATCACGACCCCGGATGACAGCACCATCGTCTTCCACCTGAAGTCCGCCTTCGGCGGCTTCGACTACCTGGCGGCGCTTCCGCAGACCGTTCCGGTGCCGGTGGCCAAGGACACGGGCGCCAAGTACAAGGAGCACGTGGTCTCGACCGGGCCGTACATGTTCGACCAGAACAACCTGGGCAAGAACTTCTCGCTCAAGCGCAACCCGAACTGGGACCAGGCGACCGACGCGAACCGTAAGGCGCTGCCGGACGGCTACGAGGTCTCGCTGAACGTCAACGCGGACGACATCGACAACCGTCTGCTCTCCGGCGACCTCGACCTCGACGTCGTGGGCACCGGCGTGCAGCCGGCCGCCCTCGGCCGCGTCGTGGGTGACCCGGCGCTCAAGGCGCAGACCGACAACCCGGTCCTCGCCCGGCTCTGGTACACCTCGATCAACCCGACCGTCGCGCCGCTGGACAACATCGAGTGCCGCAAGGCCGTCGAGTTCGCCGCGGACAAGACCGGCTACCAGACCGCTTACGGCGGCCCGCTGGCCGGTGGCGACATCGCCACGACGATCCTGCCCCCGATGATCCCGGGCTACGAGAAGTTCGACCTCTACCCGGCCGGCGCCGACAACACCGGTGACGTGGAGAAGGCCAAGGCCGCTCTCACCGCCTGTGGCCAGCCGAACGGCTTCGAGACGAACATGGGTTACCGCGCCGAGCGGCCCAAGGAGAAGGCTGTCGCCGAGTCGCTGCAGCAGTCGCTGGCCCGGGTCGGCATCAAGCTCACGCTGAAGCCGTTCCCGCAGGGTGACTACTTCTCGCAGTACGCCGGCAACCCGCCGTACGTGAAGGCCAACAAGCTCGGCCTGGTCACCAACGGCTGGGGTGCGGACTGGAACGACGGCTTCGGCTTCCTGTCGCAGATCGTGGACAGCCGGGTCATCCGGGAGACCGGTGGCTCGTCCAACACCAGCGTCCGGATCCCCCAGGTGGACCAGATGCTGGACGCGGCCGTCGCCGAGACCGACACGGCCAAGCGCGACGCGCAGTGGGGCCCGATCGACAAGCGCGTCATGGAAGAGGCGGTGATCCTGCCGGGCGTCTACGCGAAGAGCCTGATGATCCGGCCGAAGCGTCTCTCCAACGTCTTCGTCAGCGAGGCGTACAGCATGTACGACTACCTGTCGCTGGGCGTCGCGTAAACCATCTCCGCCACTTCTCCATCAGCTAGGTAGGTGAAGGCAGCAGGCGGCCGGTCCGGGGCGACCCGGGCCGGCCGCTACAGCCGGGCTCTGTGATCACGTACATCATCAGGCGTCTCTTTGCGGCCGTCGTGCTGCTCTTCATCGTCAGCGCCGCCACTTTTGCGATCTTCTACCTGGTCCCGCGACTGGTGGGGTCGACTCCGGAGACGCTGGCCACCCGGTACGTCGGGCGGGCAGCGACACCGGAGACGGTCAACCTCATCGCGCACAAGCTGGGCTTCTACGACCCGCTCTGGCTGCAGTACGGCCGCTGGGTCAAGGGCATCTTCCTCGGCGCCGAGTACGACTACGGCGCCGGCGTGGAGCACTGCCCCGCGCCGTGCTTCGGCTACTCCTTCGTCACCCACCAGCCGGTCTGGCCGGACCTGCTCGACCGGCTGCCGGTGACGCTGTCGCTCGCCGTCGGCGCCTCGGTCCTGTGGCTGGTGTTCGGCCTCTCCACCGGCGTCGTGTCCGCGCTGCGCCGCGGCTCGGTGCTGGACCGCGCCGCGATGAGCTTCTCGCTCGCCGGCGTCTCCCTCCCCATCTTCTTCACGGGCATGGTCGGCCTGCTGGTGTTCAGCTACAAGCTCGGCTGGACGGCTCCCGGCGGCACCTACACGCCGTTCACCGAGAGCCCGATCGACTGGGCCTACGCCCTGTTGCTGCCGTGGCTGGTCCTGGCGCTGCAATTCTCCGCCCAGTACGCGCGGCTGACGCGCGCCGGCATGCTGGAGACCATGGGCGAGGACTACATCCGCACCGCCCGCGCCAAGGGCCTGCGGGAACGCGACGTGAACATCAAGCACGGCCTGCGTGCCACGCTGACGCCCATCCTGACCATCTTCGGCCTGGACTTCGGTCTGCTGCTCGGCGGTGCGGTCCTGACCGAGCAGGTGTTCTCCCTGCCCGGCCTCGGCAAGTACGCGGTCGACGCGATCACCAACAACGACCTGCCGAAGGTGCTCGGCGTGACCCTCATGGCGGCGTTCTTCGTCGTCATCGCCAACCTGATCGTCGACCTGCTCTACGCGGTCGTCGACCCGAGAGTGAGGGTGGGCTGATGTCCGGCGGACAGCCATTCCTCGAGGTCAAGGACCTCAAGATTCACTTCCCGACCGACGACGGCCTGGTACGCAGCGTCGACGGACTGAACTTCTCCCTGGAACGCGGCCGCACGCTCGGCATCGTCGGTGAGTCGGGGTCCGGCAAGTCGGTCACCAGCCTGGGCATCATGGGCATCTACAACAAGCGCAACGCCCAGGTCTCGGGAGAGATCTGGCTGGACGGCGAGGAGATCGTCAGCGCCGGCGCGGAGACCGTCCGCAAGCTGCGCGGCAACAAGCTCGCGATGATCTTCCAGGATCCGCTGTCGGCGATGCACCCGTACTACACGGTCGGTAAGCAGATCGTCGAGGCGTACCAGGTGCACCACAACGTGTCCAAGAAGGTCGCCCGCAAGCACGCGGTGGACATGCTGGGCCGGGTCGGCATCCCGCAGCCGGACCGCCGGGTCGACGACTACCCGCACCAGTTCTCCGGCGGCATGCGCCAGCGCGCGATGATCGCCATGGCGCTGGTCAACGACCCGCAGCTGCTGATCGCCGACGAGCCGACCACCGCGCTCGACGTGACCGTGCAGGCGCAGATCCTTGACCTGATGCACGACCTACAGGCGGAGTTCAACTCGGCGCTGATCGTCATCACCCACGACCTCGGCGTGGTGGCCGAGCTCGCCGACGACGTGCTTGTCATGTACGGCGGCAAGTGCATCGAGTTCGCCGAGGCCACCACGATCTTCGACCGCCCCGAGCACCCGTACACCTGGGGTCTGCTCGGGTCCATGCCGCGCATGGACCGGCCCAACCTGGACCGGCTCGTGCCCATCCCGGGCCTGCCGCCGTCGCTGATCAACCTGCCGACCGGCTGCGCCTTCAACCCTCGTTGTGCCTACGAGGAGCGGACGGCCGGTCTCGGCACCACGGTTCAGCCGGAGCTGACCCGGGCCGGCGGCAGCAAGCACCTGGTTCGCTGCCACCTGCCGACGGAAGAGCGCCAGCGGATCTGGCTGCAAGAGATCAAGCCGAAGCTGGAGGCGTGATGAGCGAGCGAGGCGACGCCCTGCTGAGGGTGAAAGGGCTGGAGAAGCACTTTCCGATCACCAAGGGCCTGCTACAGCGCAAGGTCGGCGCCGTGCGCGCGGTCGACGGCATCGACTTCGAGGTGTACCGGGGTGAGACGCTCGGCCTGGTCGGCGAGTCCGGTTGCGGCAAGTCGACGACCGGCCGGCTGCTGACCCGGCTGCTCGAGCCGACCGCCGGCTCGATCGAGCTGGACGGCCGCAACATCGCGCACCTGCGGCAGGGGCAGCTTCGCCCGCTGCGCCGCGACATGCAGATGATCTTCCAGGACCCGTTCTCGTCGCTGAACCCGCGGCACACCGTCGGCACGATCGTCGGCGCGCCGCTGCGGATCCAGGGCGTCAAGACCGAGCACGGCGTGAAGCGCGCGGTGCAGGATCTGCTGAAGCTGGTCGGCCTGAGCCCCGAGCACTACAACCGGTACCCGCACGAGTTCTCGGGTGGTCAGCGCCAGCGCATCGGCATCGCCCGCACCCTGGCGCTGCGGCCCAAGCTGATCATCGCCGACGAGCCCGTCTCGGCGCTGGACGTGTCGATCCAGGCGCAGGTGGTCAACCTGCTCGACGACCTACAGGACGAGTTCGGCCTGACCTACGTGTTCATCGCGCACGACCTGTCCGTGGTGCGGCACATCTCCGACCGGGTCGCGGTCATGTACCTCGGCAAGGTGGTGGAGATCGCCGACCGGGAGTCGCTGTACAAGAACCCGCGGCACCCGTACACGGTGGCCCTGCTCTCCGCGGTGCCGGTGCCCGACCCGCGCCGGCGCGACAGCGCCCAGCGGGAGCGGGTGCTGCTCACCGGTGACGTGCCGAGCCCGATCAACCCGCCGTCCGGCTGCCGGTTCCGCACGCGCTGCTGGAAGGCGCAGGACATCTGCGCGACCCAGGAGCCGCCGCTGGTGGCCCGCCTCGACGACCCGGCTTCGCACCAGACCGCCTGCCACTTCCCGATCGCCGAGGACGAGAGCGTGGCGGGACGCGCTCCCGCCAAGACCTCGGCCTGAGCCGGGGGCGTCAGCCCTCGGGGCGGTTCAGGATGCCGACCGCCACGGCGTGCACCGCGTCGAGGTCGGCCGGGTCCTTGAGGGTGGCCTTCGCGCCAGTCACGGCGTACCACTCGTCGGCGTCGCGGTACTGGACGCTGACGGTGGCCTGATCGCCGGCGAGTTCGGTCCGCAGGGTCAGGTCGCCGGTGACGACGCCGACCTCGTCGGTCATCACCCCGCCCTGACCGGCGGTGATGTCGGTCGATCTGCTGTCCGTCATGCGCATCTCTCCAACATGTCGGTGAGCGCGGACTTCTCGGCGGTGGTCACGGTGAGCTTCCACTTGGCCTTCACCGTGATCCAGTCCTGTGCGTACTCGCACCAGGCGTCGGTCCGCTCGGGCTTCCAGGTCGACGGGTCCTGGTCACCCTTTGCCCGGTTCGACGACGCCGAAACCGCCAGCAGCTGCGGATCGTCGAGATCGTTTGCGAAGTCCTCGCGCTCCTGCGTGTCCCAGGAGGCGGCACCCGAGCGCCACGCGTTGGCCAGCGGGACCATGTGGTCGATGTCGACCTTGCTCGGGTCGGCGATCTTGTCGCCGTCGTAGACGCTGACCCAGGTGCCGGCGACGACGTTGCACCCGGAGAGCTTGACCTTGGTGCCGTCGCGCTTGAGCACGGTGTCGCGGACGTCGCAGTTGCTGCCGGCACTGCGCCAGTGCGGGAACTTGTCCCGGCTGTAGCCGCGCATAGAGCCGGCCTTGGCGATGGTCAGCTTGTCGAGCAGCGCCTCGGAGTCGCCGGCGTCGCCGGCGTCACCGGTGGAGGCGCCGGGCGCGGAACCACCCTGGTTGACGGAGACCTCGCAGGCGGTGGCGGTGGTCAGGATGAGCAGCGCGGCGGCGGCGCGAATGATCCACTGAGGAGCGGGGTGAGGGGGCACCCCTCAAGCGTATGTGCGGCGCGCCCGCTTCGCGCGGCTCGTCATCCGTGCCGGATACGTTCCGCGCGCCGCCCGAGTGAACCCGGACGGCGCGCGGACCTCGTTCAGCGTGCGCGGTTGACCGCGCTCGTCACGGCCTTGATCGAGGCGGTGACGATGTTCGCGTCGAGCCCGACGCCCCAGACGGTACGGCCGTTGACCTCGCACTCGACGTACGCGGCGGCCTGCGCGTCACCGCCGGAGGAGAGCGCGTGCTCGGCGTAGTCGAGCACCCGGACCTGGATCGCCAGCGGCTGGAGCGCCTGCACGTACGCGTCGATCGGGCCGTTGCCGACGCCGACGATGGGCCGCCGGGTGCCGCGGTGCCGGACCTCCGCGTCGATCTCGACCTTGCCGTCGACGGTGGCCGTCGAGTAGCTCTCGAAGTCGAGGATGCCGAACTGCTGGTGCGAGACCAGGTACTCGCCGGCGAAGATGTCCCACATCGCCTCCGGGCCGACCTCGCCGCCCTCGGCCTCGGTGAAGTGCTGCACCACGCCGGAGAACTCGATCTGCAGCCGCCGCGGCAGGTCGAACTTGTGCTCCTCCTTCATGATGTACGCCACGCCGCCCTTGCCGGACTGCGAGTTGACCCGGATGACGGCCTCGTAGCTGCGGCCCACGTCCTTGGGGTCGATCGGCAGGTACGGCACGCCCCAGGTGAAGTCGTCCACCTCGACGCCGGCCTCGCCCGCGTCGGCGTGCAGTGCGGCGAAGCCCTTCTTGATCGCGTCCTGGTGCGAGCCCGAGAACGCGGTGTAGACCAGGTCGCCGACGTACGGGTGCCGCTCGTGCACGGGCAGCTGGTTGCAGTACTCGACCGCGCGCTTGATCTCGTCGATGTCCGAGAAGTCGATCATCGGGTCGATGCCCTGCGAGAAGAGGTTCAGCCCCAGCGTGACCAGGTCGACGTTGCCGGTGCGCTCGCCGTTGCCGAACAGGCAGCCCTCGACGCGGTCGGCGCCGGCCAGCACGCCGAGCTCGGCGGCGGCGACGGCGGTACCCCGGTCGTTGTGCGGGTGCAGGCTCAGGATGATGCTCTCGCGGCGCGGCAGGTGGCGGTGCATCCACTCGATGGAGTCCGCGTACACGTTGGGGGTGGCCATCTCGACCGTGGCCGGCAGGTTGATGATCAGCGGGCGGTCCGGGGTCGGGTCGATCACGTCGATCACCGCCGAGCAGATCTCCAGCGCGTACTCCAGCTCGGTGCCCGTGTAGGACTCGGGGGAGTACTCGTAGAAGATCTCGGTGTCCGGGGTGTGGATCTCCGCGTACTTCTGGCAGAGGCGCGCCCCGCTCGTGGCGATGTCGGTGATGCCGTCCTTCTCCAGGCCGAACACCACCCGGCGCTGGAGCGTCGAGGTCGAGTTGTAGAAGTGCACGATGGCGCGCTTGGCGCCGCGGATCGACTCGAAGGTGCGGTCGATCAGGTGCTCGCGGCACTGCACCAGGACCTGGATGGTGACGTCGTCCGGGATCAGGTCCTGCTCGATGAGCTGGCGGACGAAGTCGAAGTCGGTCTGGCTGGCGGCCGGGAAGCCGACCTCGATCTCCTTGTAGCCCATCGCGACCAGCAGGTTGAACATGCGGCGCTTGCGCTCGGGGGACATCGGGTCGATCAGGGCCTGATTGCCGTCGCGCAGGTCGACGGCGCACCACCGCGGCGCGGTCTCGATGCGGCGGGCCGGCCACTGCCGGTCGGGCAGGTCGACGGCGAACTGCTGCTGGTACGGCTGGTAGCGCTCGAACGGCATCCGGCTGGGCCGCTGGCGCGCAATGGGATCGTCAGATACGTCGGAAGACATGTGAAGGCTCCTGTGAAGTGGTCAGTTCGAGGACCGACCGGCGCGCGTCAACTCCGCGACGAGGTGCCGGCCTCTGATGGGGCCTCGTCGCGGCAGCGAAGAAGAAGCGCGTGCCACATGTCGAACGTCACCCTACGTGATCAACCCGGATCCTACTAACCCTACGCCCGGATCGTGGGAAGTGCCGGGTCAGCGGGCCGGGATCACGCGGACGGGGCCGGTGCGGACGGCGTCGACGGGTCGAGGGTCACCGGCGGGGGCGGCGGTGCCGCCATGCCCATCGCCTCGCCGGCGGTCACCGGGCCGGGCAGGTCGATCGTCTGCGGCGGCGCGGCCGGCGGGCTCGAGATCGTCAGCCGGCCGAAATTGACCCGGGCCGCGGTGAGCAGGCCGTCGGCGGCGTAGCAGTAGATGCCGACGTCGACGGGCGCGGAGAGCGAGGTGGAGATCGTGTCCACCGAGTAGCAGTTGCCGGACGAGCCCTTGAGCGGCGAGGCGGCGGTCACGGACAGGGCGGACTGGCGGTCGGTGAAGACCGGCAGCCACTGCCGGAAGACCCGTTCGATCTTCGGGTCGTACTTCTTCGGTACGCGCTTGCCCTTGTCGGCGACCCGTACGCAGGACGGGGCGATCGGGTTGGCCGCCGAGGCGAGCGCGCACTGGAAGACGCCGGCCGCGGTCTGCACGATCGAGACGTCCGCCGTCCCGCCGAGCGCGCCGGACGGGATGTCCACCCGCCAGGTGCCGTCGACGGCCACCGTCGCCAGCACCGTGCGGGGTGCCTGGCCCTGTACCTCGAGGGTGTACAGCGCCGCGAAGCGGTGATCCTCGGCGGCAGCGGCCCGGGCGGCGAGCTCGATCCGGGCGTCCTCGGCCGGGGGCGGCGCGGACGACGGCGGCGCGGCGGGGGGCTCCGGTTCGGGCGCCGAACCCCCGCAGGCGGCCGCGCCGGCGGTCAGCAGGGCGGCGGCCAGCGCGGGGAGGACACGCGTGGCGTTGCGGGAGCGCATCGAGACATTCTCGCCTCTCGACACCCGGACCGGTCGTTGCGGGCAGTCGAACCCTTTCCCGGCGTGTCGCGGTGCTCGGCGGCCGGAATCTGGGATCGCATGTCGGCATGCGGGACGGCCGCCGCTAGTCTGGGGTCTCGATTGACCTGACCGGCGCCGCCTGGCCTGAACTGGATCTACAGGCCAGGCGGCGTCGGCACGTGTGGGTGGAAGGGAGCCGGCTGCCGTGGCCCTGATGGTGCAGAAGTACGGCGGTTCGTCCGTCGGCGATGCCGAGCGCATCAAGCGGGTGGCGGAGCGGATCGTCGCCGCGCGCAAGGCGGGGCACGACGTGGTCGTCGTGGTGTCGGCCATGGGCGACACGACCGACAACCTGCTGGACCTGGCCAACCAGGTGAGCCCGCTGCCGCCCGGCCGCGAGCTGGACATGCTGCTGACCGCCGGCGAGCGCATCTCGATGGCGCTGCTGGCGATGGCGATCCACAACCTCGGCTACGAAGCCCGGTCCTACACGGGTTCGCAGGCCGGCGTGCTGACCACGTCCGTGCACGGGCGGGCGCGGATCATCGACGTGACGCCCGGGCGGCTGCGTACCGCGCTGGACGAGGGCGCGATCGCGATCGTCGCCGGCTTCCAGGGCGTCTCCCAGGACACCAAGGACATCACCACGCTGGGCCGCGGCGGCTCCGACACCACCGCGGTCGCGCTGGCCGCCGCGCTGCACGCCGACGTGTGTGAGATCTACACCGACGTCGACGGCGTCTTCACCGCCGATCCGCGCATCGTCTCGAACGCCCGGCACATCAGCCAGATCACCTACGAGGAGATGCTGGAGCTGGCCGCGGGCGGGGCGAAGGTGCTGATGTTGCGATGCGTGGAGTACGCGCGCCGGTTCAAGGTGCCGATCCACGTACGCTCTTCGTACTCGAACAAGCAGGGCACGCTGGTCACCGGATCGATGGAGGACGCGGGAGTGGAACAAGCGCTGATCACCGGGGTCGCCCACGACCGCAGCGAGGCGAAGATCACGATCGTCGGCGTGCCCGACGAGCCCGGCGCGGCCGGACGGATCTTCGAGACGGTCGCCCAGGCCGAGATCAACATCGACATGATCGTCCAGAACGTGTCGACCGAGGGCACCGGGCGCACCGACATCTCGTTCACGCTGCCGAAGGCCGACGGCCCCACCGCGATGGCCGCGCTCGACAAGATCAAGGAGCAGACCCGCTTCAAGGGGCTGCTCTTCGACGACCACGTCGGCAAGGTGTCGCTGATCGGCGCCGGCATGCGCTCGCACCCGGGCGTCGCGGCGTCGTTCTTCGCCTGCATCGGCGAGGCCGGCGTCAACATTGAGATGATCTCGACCTCGGAGATCCGGGTGTCCGTCGTCTGCCGCGACAGCGACCTCGACACCGCGGTCCGCGCCGTGCACGACACCTTCGAGCTGGGCGGGTCGGAGACGGCCGTCGTCTACGCCGGTACCGGCCGGTAAGCGGCGGATGGCGCAGTCGCAGCCCACGCTCGCCGTCGTCGGGGCCACCGGCTCCGTCGGCACGGTCATGCGTGAGCTGCTCAGCTCCCGCCGCAACGTCTGGGGCGAGATCCGGCTGATCGCGTCCGCGCGATCGGCCGGCAAGGAGCTGCCCTGCCGCGGCGAGCAGCTGGTCGTCCGGGAGCTGACCGCGGACGCCTTCGACGGCGTCGACGTGGCCATGTTCGACGTGCCCGACGACGTGTCGCGGGCCTGGGCGCCGGTCGCCGTCGAGCGCGGGGTCACGGTCGTGGACAACTCGTCGGCCTTCCGGATGGATCCCGACGTGCCGCTCGTCGTGCCCGAGGTCAACCAGGACGAGCTGGGGCGCCGCCCGCGCGGCATCGTCTCCAACGCCAACTGCACGACGATGGCCATGATCATGGCCATCGCCCCGCTCCACCGCGAGTACGGCCTGCGCGAGCTGGTACTGGCGTCCTACCAGGCGGTGTCGGGCGCCGGGCAGATCGGCGTGGACACCCTGCACGACCAGCTCACCAAGGTGGCCGGCGACCGGCTGCTCGGCTCGCGCCCGGGCAACGTGCGGCAGGCGATCGGCGACGATCTCGGCCCCTTCACCGCGCCGCTGGCGCTCAACGTGGTCCCGTGGTCCGGTGACCTCGCCGCGGACGGGTGGTCGTCGGAGGAGCTGAAGCTCCGCAACGAGTCTCGGAAGATCCTCCGGCTGCCCGACCTCAAGGTCTCGGCGACCTGCGTACGGGTGCCCGTGGTGACCGGCCACTCGATCGCGGTGCACGCCGTCTTCGGCTCGGAGCTGGACGCGGAGGGCGCCCGCCAGGTGCTGCGCAACGCCCCCGGCGTGATCCTCGTCGACGACCCGGAGGCGGGCGAGTACCCGATGCCGATCGACGCGGTCGGCACGGACCCCTCCTGGGTGGGCCGGATCCGCCGGGCGATGGACGACCCGCGCGCGCTGGATCTCTTCATCACGGGCGACAACATGCGCAAGGGCGCGGCGCTGAACACGGTGCAGATCGCCGAGCTGCTCGCCGCGGAGTTCGCCAAGTCGTCCTCCTGATCCCCTCTCGGGTCGATCGGCGGGACCGCGCCAGAATATTTTCTGAAGTTTCTTAACAGATATTGACTCGCGGCCCGGGTATCTAGTTGAGTCAATGCGATTCCCCGTACCTCTCGCACCGGTGCGTCCCCCCACGTACGGAAGGTGAGCCATGTCCAAAAAACGGCTCCTGTCGATCGCGGCTACCCTCGGCGTCGCCGTGGTCGGTGCCGCCGCGGCCCTGCTGCCCATGACGGCGTCGAACGCGGCCGAGGCCTGCGTCGGCGCGTACAACAACTCCGCGGTCTACACCGGCGGCATGCGCGCCTCTTACAACAGCCACAACTGGACCGCCAAGTGGTGGACCCAGGGCGAGACGCCGAGCACCGGTGGCTCCGGCGTCTGGGCCGACAACGGCTCCTGCGGCGGCGGCACCACGCCGCCGCCCACCGGCGGCAACTGCAACTACCCGAACTGGGTCGCGGGTCAGTACTACGCGGCCGGCGCCATCGTGCGGTACACCAACGGGCAGTACTACCAGGCGTCGCACGAGAACCCGGGCTACGACCCGGTCATCAGCACCTGGTACTGGTCGCCGTACACCTGCACCGGCGGCGGCACCACTCCGCCGCCCGGCGGCGGCGGATCGGGCGGCTTCCCGGTCAGCGAGGCCCAGTTCAACCAGATGTTCCCGAGCCGGATCGGGTTCTACTCGTACGCCGGCCTGATCGACGCGATCAAGAAGTACCCGGCGTTCACCACCACCGGCAGTGACACGGTCAAGAAGCAGGAGGCCGCGGCGTTCCTGGCGAACGTCAACCACGAGTCCGGCGGCCTGGTCTACGTCGAGGAGATCAACCAGGCGAACTGGCCGCTCTACTGCGACCGCTCACAGCCATACGGCTGCCCGGCCGGCCAGTCCGCGTACCACGGTCGCGGACCGATCCAGCTGAGCTGGAACTTCAACTACAAGGCGGCCGGCGACGCGCTCGGCATCGACCTGCTGAACAACCCGGACCGGGTCAAGAACGAGTCGTCGGTGGCGTACCAGACCGCCGTCTGGTACTGGATGACCCAGCGCGGCCCGGGCACGATGACCCCGCACGACGCCATGGTCAACGGCCGCGGCTTCGGCGAGACGATCCGCAGCATCAACGGCTCGCTCGAGTGCAACGGCGGCAACCCCGCGCAGGTGCAGAGCCGCGTTGACGCGTACAACCGGTTCGCGGGCATTCTGGGAGTGAGCCCCGGCGGCAACCTCTACTGCTGAGCACATCCCGGAAAGCGGAGGGTGCGGCCGGTTCGGCCGTACCCTCCGTGCTGTTCAGAGCGCGAGTTGCGGACGGGCCGGCACCCCGACGATGGCCGGGCTGACCGACCGGACTGGCAGTTGCTGCGGCACGGGGCTGGGCACCAGCATCGACTCGAGCTCGGGCGCGATCGGCCGGCGCTCGTTGATCTGGATCAGGCGTGCCGCGCGGGCCAGCGAGCCGGTCTCGCCGTCGCGGAAGCCCTCGCGGTAACCCTTCTCGTAGCGTTCGCCGCGTCCGAGGGCGCGTCCGATCGCGAAGCAGGACGAGCCGGCGAGGGCCAGAAGGAATAGCAGCGCGAAGGGTGTCACGGCAAGCCTTTCAGCGGATTATTGTTCTATAGCCCGCAAAATAGCTGAAACCGTACTGACGCCGGGCAACCCAACTGATCAATGACGCGTACGAGTGACCCTGTATTTCAGGCCGCGGGGGTTATCGGACTGTCGGTAAGGATCCCGGGCATTTCCTCGGGGTCCACCGGCCGGCACAGGTGGTGCCCCTGCCCGTACGAGCAGCCCAGGCGCCGCAGCGCGGCGAGCTGCTCGGGGCTCTCGATGCCCTCGGCGACGACCCGCAGCCCCAGGATGTGCCCGAGGTCGACGATCGTGCGCACCAGTGCCAGATCCTCGGCCGTCGACTCCACCCGGTCGACGAACGCGCGGTCGATCTTCAATTCGTTGACCGGCAGCTCCCGCAGGTAGGCCAGCGACGAATAGCCGGTGCCGAAGTCGTCGATGGAGAGCTGCACGCCCATTTCCCGCAGGCTCGCCAGCGACGCCATGGCGGCCTCGGAGTCGTTCATCAGCACCGACTCGGTCAGTTCGAGGGTCACCGCGCTCGCCGGCATCCCGGCGACGGCCAGCGCCCGGGTCACGTTCGCGGCGAACTGCCCGTGCCGGAGCTGATGCCCCGAGACGTTCACGTTGAGCGTGAGATCGGGGTTGATCCGGCGCCAGGCCGCCACCTGGGTCGCGCTCGACTTCAGCACCCACTGGCCGATCTCCGCGATCAGGCCCGACTCCTCGGCGATCGGGATGAAGTCGGTCGGCATCACCAGGCCGCGGGTCGGGCTGTGCCAGCGTACGAGCGCCTCCACGCCGGCGATCTCGCCCGTGTCCAGGCGGACCAGGGGCTGGTACTGGAGCCGGAACTGGTCCTCGTGCATCGCGTACTGGAGGTCGCCGTGCAGGCTCAGGTAGTCGAGCGCCTCGGTGTGCATGTGCGGCTCGTAGACCACGACCCGGCCCGTGCCGGCCTTCTTGGCGCGGTACATGGCCAGGTCGGCCTTGTTCAACAGGCTCTTGGAGTCTGCGGACGGCTCCCGGCTGGCGGCCACGCCCACGCTCGCGCCGATGAAGACGTCCCGCCCCGAGATCCGGAACGGTTCCTTGATCGCGGCGATCACCCGCTCGCCGATCGCGGTGGCCGACTCGACGGGCGAATCGTGCAGCAGCACCGCGAACTCGTCGCCGCCGAGCCGGGCCGTGGTGTCGCTGGCCCGGACGCAGCCCCGGATCCGGTCGGCCACCGAGGCAAGCAGCTCGTCGCCGGCCTCGTGGCCGAGGCTGTCGTTGACCGCCTTGAACCGGTCCAGGTCGATGAAGAGCACGCTTGTCGGCTCGGTCGGCTCGCCCCGCGCCGCCAGCACCCGGTTGGAGATCTTCAGGAACAGGCCGCGGTTCGGCAGGCCGGTCACCGAGTCGTGGTGCGCCTCGTGGACCGCCTCGACGGTACGGGCGTCGGTCAGCGCGAGGCTGACCTGCTGCGCGAACGCGGCCAGCAGGTCACGCAACTCGCGGGAGGCCTCAGGGGTGCTCGGCAGTTGGGCGACGAGGCTGCCGGACATCTCCCCGGTGACCCGCACCGGGGCGGCGAGGATCGTGCCCCGCTCCGGATGCCCGGGAACCGCCGCGCGCATGATCACGTTCGAGGTCGACATCGCGACGCGGGCCTCGGTCTGCGGGCCCTCGGGGTTGACGAAGTCGTGGTCACCGGCGCCGGAGGTCGAGGCGACGGTCAGCCGGCGGTCCCGGCCGGCCTCGGCCAGGATCAGCGCGACCGGTACGCCGCCGAGCAGCAGCCCGGTGCCGCTGGTGACGGCATCGAGAATCTCCGGAAGCGACTTGCGGCTCGAGATCTCCCGCTGGATCGCCAGCAGCGACTCGACCAGCTGCCGCCGGGTCTGCGCCTGCTCCAGCAGCACCAGGCGGTCGGCGGCCTCCCGCTCGCGTTCCACCCGTACGGTCCGCTCGCCGCGCAGCACCCGGATGCTGCGCAGGGCCAGGCCGAGCCCCTGCGCCAGGCCGTCGAGGATCTGGCGCTCCTGCTCGCCGAACGTCTCGCTCTCCCGGGCCAGCACCAGCGCGCCGGCCAGGTCCGAGCCGAGGGGGCTGGACACGGCATAGCGGTCACCGAGGCTCGGCACCGACAGCGTGCCGGGCGCGTCGGCCAGCGCCAGCAGGCCCTCGACCGGCGCGTCGGCGCCGAATCCCCGGTCGCCGCGCACCTCCTCGCCGAGCACGACCGCGCCGGCCTCGGCCCCGACCATCTCGACGGCCCGTTCGACCGCGACGGCGATCGCCGTGTCCTCGTCGGCCGACGCGGTGACGGCCGTGAAGTACTCGGTCAGCTGATGTGCCGAAGAGGTAGGCATGTTCACACCGGGACCAGCGTGACGAGGATGTGGGAATGTGGGTCGTGACCGGCGCCGAACCGTCGTCCCGGGGCAGTCTGCATAACCCCCGATTCGGCAGCTTCAGCCACGAACTGAGCCGGGCCCGGGCCGCCTTCGCCCGCCCGGACCGGGCCTGACAGGCTGTTGCCTTGTGACTGACTCTGACCTTGCGCGGCAGGTCCGCGACGTGAGCCGACTGACCGGCGAGTTCGTTCTGCGCTCCGGCCGGACCGCCACCGAGTATTTCGACAAGTACCAGTTCGAGTCCGACCCGGTGCTGCTGGACCAGCTCGCCGAGGAGATGGCGGCGCTCATCCCCGACGGCACCGAGGTGCTGGCCGGCCTCGAGATGGGCGGCATCGCGGTGGTGACGGCCCTGGGCAGGCACGCCAAGCTGCCGTGCGCGTTCGTCCGCAAGGAGGCGAAGAAGTACGGCACGGCCCGCCTGGCCGAGGGCGCTGAGGTGGCCGGCCGGCGGGTCCTGGTGGTCGAGGACGTGGTGACGTCCGGCGGCCAGGTGGTCATCTCCACCGGCGAACTGCGCAAGCTCGGCGCGCACGTTGACCACGCCCTCTGCGTGATCGACCGTCAGGAGGGCGGGGCCGAGGCGCTGGCGGCCGACGGCATCACGCTGCGGGCGCTGCTCACCCGGGCCGACCTGTCATAGCGCGTACCGACTCTGGACCGCCTACTTCTGGTAGGCGGTCCAGCTGTTTCCACCGTCGCCGACGTAGAAGAAGTACAGCCGCTCGAGATCGTCCTGGCTCCACGCGCGATGTCTGAATATTTCGGGCCGTAGTCTGACAATTCGGCTTGACTATGAAATGCATACTGACGATATGAACGCCGATGGCACGGCCGATTCACAAGCGTGGGAGGGCCTTCCCCAGACCGCGCACAGTGCGTTTACGCCGTTGGGACAGATCGAACAGGCGACAAAGCTCGCCGCCGGGCTCAAACAACCGCGTACCGGATGGCGGAGAGCGGTAGCCGTCATGGGTGAGGTTCTCATCGTCCTCACGGCGGTGGCCGTCGTGGTGGCCGGCGTGCTGGGAATTGTGCAGCAGTAAGCCGGAAGGGGCGGCAGGCCTGCTCACCGAGTGGTGACTGATCTGATATTGCGTGCCGTAACCGTAACTGTCAGTGTGGGGCGTAGAGCTCACGCGGGCTCCCGGACGAGGGTGCCGTACCCGGTCAGCGACAAGACGGCCCGCGGGAGACTCTGATGTCCTGGCTCGTTCTCGTGCTGTCCGGTGTCCTCGAAGCGGTCTGGGCCACGGCCCTGGGCAAGACTCAAGGTTTCACCCGGGTCGTCCCTTCGGTGGTCTTCTCCGTCGCGATCATCGCCAGCATGGCCGGCTTGGCGTACGCGATGCGGACCCTGCCGATCGGCACCGCCTATGCCGTCTGGGTCGGCATCGGCGCCGTCCTCACCGTCGTATACGCGATGGCCACCGGCACCGAGACGGTCTCACCCCTGAAGATCGTCTTTCTGACCCTGATCATCGGCGGCGTGATCGGCCTGAAGGCCAGTCACTGAAACGGCCCGGCCCGTTCCTGGCTCAGCTCAGCCGGGTACCAGGTGCGTGCCGAGAGGCTATGTGCGGGGAAATCCCATGGTCACGTGCGAGGGGCCGTCGAGACTCGTGGAGAGGAGGTCGGCCAGATTCCACTCCGCCTCCGCGTCGTGCTCGGACGCCCGAGACGTGAGGTCCGCAACGACCGAACGCCAGCCTGAGCCGCGGAGCGTCGCCGGAACCCGGCTCGCCGCCCCCGGGGCGGCTTTCACGGCGTCCGCGATCGGCGCCTGGGCCGAGTACGTTTCGACCGGTCCCAGAACCTTCAGCATCTCTCGCCATTTCGCGGCGGGCAGGGCGACCGTGTATTCACGGTCTTCGTCCAGATTCAGGTCGTCCGATGTGGTCATGGCTATCGTGAATTCGCACCACAGCGACCAGCCGCCCGCTTTGATGGTCGGCGGTGTGCCACGGACTCGCCACCGGTACGACTCCCCGTGCGTCAGTGGCTCCATGCGCCAGAACTCCAGGGCTGCCGTCTGTCCGTGCCCACCGGCGGTCCCGGCGAGGTTGAGATCGTGAGCGGTGGGCCCGTCGACTCCGGTGATCTGGAAGGTGGCCTCGAGATACGGCAGGCCGGGCGCACCCGCGAACGAGGTGGCAAGGGTCGGGCGAACGGTGTCCAGGGTGGGCCGGTTCGGGCCGGTCGCGCAGGCCCGGCCGCCGCTGGTCAGGCCGACCGGCAGCGCCGCACCGGCGTACGCCGGGTCGCTCGGGTCGGCCTGCGGTTCGTCGAAGGGCGGTCCCATGCCCGCCGGCGGATACCCGCAGGGCGGCCCGGAGTTGGTCGGCGCGGCGATCGCGGCCTGGCAGTCGGCCAGCGACATCGGTCTCGGCGCCGGGCTCGCGACGCCGGCACTGGCCGGTTCGGTCGCGTGCTGGGCAGCCGCCCCGTCGACGGCCGAGGGCCGGGTCACGGCGGCGACGGCCACCGCCAGCACCACGACGATCGCGGCACCGACGGCCATCGGGACCAGCGATTGCGGCCGACCAGCCGGCACCGGCCCGGCCGGTGCGACAACTTCGCGCGCTGCCGGGTCCGGCAGCGCGCGCCGGCCGGCCCGGGTGCGCCTGCCCACCTGTACGGCGAGAGCGCCGCCCAGGACGGCTCCGGCAACGGCGAGCAGAACCACCCAGCCGGGACGGCGGGACGACAGGCTCGGCTTCGACACGGCACGCACTATCGGAGGCACCGACCCCAACCTGAGGACATGCCCACCACGGCGTTGAAGACCCTGCCGACGACGGACGGCTCACTTGGCAATCCCGCGAAGGGTTTGCTCGCAGAACGCTTGCAGAAACGCAAGGTAGATCGTTAAGATCCTCGTCATGGCTCAAGATGTCATCTATGCCCGCGTGTCTCCGGCCCTCAAGGAGGCGACAGACGCGTACGCCACCCGGCAAGGCGTCACCCTTACGGCGGCGGTGACGGATCTCCTCGAGCGTGGACTCGTAGCCGCATCCGACAACCGGTCCGTCGACCAGCTGGACGCGAGACTTCGTACGGCGGAGGCGCAGCTGGCAACACTGGCGGCCTTCGCCGAGCGCGCGGATCACCGAATCGGCGACTGTCCCAAGTGCGGCAAAGAGATCACCGGGCGAGACCTGCTGGCGGTCGGAAGCTGCCCGCACTGCGGTAGGGCCCTGTCCGAGCTCATCGTGCCGTCCAACCCCAAGAACACGCTCGACCAGCGCGAGGCGCTCATGCTCGTCGGCGCACTCGGCGCGGTTCTGGCTGTCGCATACCTCGCATCCAAGAAGTGATGCGATCCCACAACCGAGCAGAGAAAGGAGGAGTGATGGACGAGATCGGGAAGTTCATCGTGTTGGCGACGATCGCGGGAGCCACCATCGCGGCGGCGAAGAAGGCCGGCGCGCGGCTGGGCATCCCCGCCACCGCGGTGCCGGTCATCGCCGGCGCGCTCTACCTCGCCGCACGCCGGCTGCGGTAGGGGTCGGAAAGAAGCAGGCCCCGTATTGACCGAGATGCTTGCGACACCTCGGTCCGTACGGGGCCTTTGCGCAACCATAGCTGCCGGAGCGCCGACCGAAATCACACGTCGGTAGCCTGGTGCCGCACGAGCGTGACGGGACCAGGGCCCGGGCGACGGACTGGACGTTCAGGTCAGCGCGACCCATCCGCCGGACAGCGCCCAGTCGTCGTGCCAGAACAGCTGGTAGTACGTCTTGCCGTTGACGGTAGAGGCGACGATGTAGGTGTAGTCGGGAGTCACCGCCAGCACCGGCTGGTTGACCGTGCCGGTCGGCGGACTACCGGCGTTGAGCCACGAAGAGGTGCAGACCACCACGCCGCACTGCCCTGCCGGCTGGAACCAGATGTTGCCGTCGGTGCCCTTCACCGCGGCCGAGGCGGCGGTCCCGTGCCCGGCGACGCCGATCGGGCTGAGCTGGGCCGCCCCGAACACGCCGCCCGGGCGCCAGCGCCCGCCGAACGATTGTTGGCTGTCGTTGAACCTGGCGGCCCAGACGTCGCAGTTGATGTCGCAGGTCCAGTCGAGACCGATCGCGTAGAACGAGTCCGAGGTGGCCACCAGCGAAACGTGGTCGATCCTGGTGGAACTGGTCTGGATCTCCTGCCACGCCGCCCAGGAACCACCGGCCGCGGGCTGGCTGCGGAAGCGGTAGCCCGCGGTGACGACGATGCGGCCGGCCGAGCGCGCCGCGGACAGGTCAGGGCCACTGCCCGGGGTCATCGTCGAGGTGCCGAGCGAGGTCCAGCTGGTCTGGAACGGGCCGGTCAGCGAGCTCTGGGCGCTCGCGTACACGGTGTTGCCCTTCGCGGCGAAGACCTCCATGCGGCCGTCGCTGAGTTTGGTGACCACCGGGTCGGAGGTGAACGTCGTGTCGCCCCACAGCTCGCTCCAACCGTTTGTCCGGTCTCATGACCCGGGCGACAGATTGGTATCAGGACCTGGGCGACACTCCGCCGAGTGTTGGTGGAGATCAGCGTGGTGGAACAGCGGTATCAGGCCGTGTTGGAGGTGCGGGCCGGGTCGACGGTCACGGACGTGGCGGAACGCTTCGGGGTGTGTCGGCAGACCGTGCACGAATGGTTGGCCAGGTATCGCGACGACGGGCTGACCGGATTGGCAGACCGGTCCAGCCGACCGCGCAGATCGCCGGGTCAGACCGCGCCCGAGGTGGAAGCCCTCGTTTGTGAGCTGCGCCGGAACCATCCGCGGTGGGGTGCCCGCCGGATCCTGTTCGAACTCGGCAGGATCGGTTGTCCCGGTCCGATCCCGTCGCGGATCACGGTGCACCGGATCCTGGTCCGCCACGGCCTGGTCGATGAACGGCCCCGCCGTCGCCGCCGTGAGGAGTATCTGCGGTGGGAACGCGACCGGCCGATGGAACTGTGGCAGATGGACATCGTCGGCGGCGTGATGCTCGCTGACGGCAGGGAGGCCAAGGTGGTGACCGGCGTGGACGACCATTCCCGGTTCTGTGTCATCGCCGCGGTGGTCCCGAAAGCGACAGGCCGGGCCGTCTGCCTCGCGCTGGTCGCCGCCCTGCGCCAGTACGGGGTGCCGGACGAGGTGCTCACCGACAATGGCAAGCAGTTCACGGCACGCTTCAACGCCGGTGGTGGCGAGGTCATGTTCGACCGGATCTGCCGGGAGAACGCCATCACCTACCGGCTAACCAAACCGCGCAGCCCGACGACCACCGGGAAGGTGGAACGGTTCCACCTGAGCCTGCGCCGGGAACTGCTCGACGAGCACCCTCCGTTCGTTTCCGTGGCCGAGGCTCAGGCCACGATCGACGCCTTCCGCCACGACTACAACACCGACCGGCCGCACCAGGCTCTGGACATGGCGTTCCCCGCCGACCGGTTCCGCCCGAACACTGACGACGGCATCGCGTTGACACTGCCGCCGTCGCTGACCGCCGCAGCGGACGAGATCGGCCCGCCATCACCGCCAGCGGTGAAGCGTGTGACCGGATCAGCCGCCCGCGCCACCACGGCGACGAATCATGCGGTGGAGGTGACCAGAACGATCCCGGCATCGGGCAACATGACCGTCAGCGGGCAGCAGTTCTGGCTCGGTCCCGCTCATGCCGGACGCGAGATCACCCTATGGGCTGACACCACGGTCGTTCATCTGCTCCTGGCCGGGGTTCGCCTCAAGACGGTCCCGTCCCGGTTCAGTCTCACCCAGCTGCACCAACTGCTCACCGACGGCGGCCGACCGGCCGGACCCTCACCGATCAACCCCGCACCAGCACCACCTGGCACCGCGATCGAAGTCGAGCGGACCATCAACGCCTGCGGCCTGCTCGCCCTGGCCGGACGCCAGCACCCCGTCGGGTTCCACCTCGCCGGCCAACGGGTCACCGTCCGCATCGATCACGGAGTCCTGCACCTGCTCGGCTCCGATCGCGCCGTGCTGCGGTCGCTGCCCAACCCACTCACCACGCCCGAGCAGGGCAGAATCCGCGACGCTCGCCCCGCCGGCCCCGCCCCGGCGCCTGACATGCAGCCACTGCGGGTCGATCGGCGGGTCAGCAGCCGCGGCAGCATCAGCATCGCCCGGCAGAAGATCCAGGTCGGCATCGGCCACGCCGGCCGCACCGTCACCGTCGAAGAAGCCGACACCACCTTCCGGATCCACCACGGCGACGAACTGCTCGCCGAAGTGGCCCGCACCACCACCCGGCCCATCGCCCGGTTCAAAGCCCGAAAACCCGAACCGCCACGGCGGCGCCCGGATATCCTCGCCCCACCCTCCGAACCGATGTCGAGGTCACCACAATGAAGCTGCCACCCGGCGCCACCGGCTTCGACGCCGCACCCGACACCGGCACCGACCTCTCCGCGTTTACCGCGATCTGCCACCACGCCGCCCGCGCCGTCGGTGGCACCGTCAGCCAGATCGTCCCGGCGAATGTGACCCCCAACTTCCACACCGCCGAGATCGCTCGGCGCGGTCTCCGCACCCGAGTCCTCGGGCACACCACCATCGCGGCCGTCGCGTTCGCCGAGCCTTGGCCGGCCGCTGACCTCAGGGTCACCTTCACCGACCGGCCAGACCTGGCCGCCGCCCTCCAGGAAGTCTCCGACCTTCGAATCCTGACCAAGCAGCAGCTGGACTCGCCTATCGCAACCGCCGACCTCACCGCCTTGACAGCCGGTGAGCACGAGCAGATCACCTACTGGCAGCCGCACACCATCGGCGAGCTGCTCTTCAACTACTGGGACTGACAGCACAGCAAGAGAACAAGATCGTCTAGTCGGACGTGTCGCTCACGTCCCGAGACCGATCCGTCGCCAACGTCATGAGACTCGACATCAGAACAAGATCAGAACAAGAATCGTTGTGGCCAGCCAACTGATGTGCGACATGGATCCGCCAGGTGATGCGCGACAGGCATCCTCAGATTTGGCGGCGGGGCGGCGGGACTCATCGCCGGGTAGGGGTGGTGCTGTCGATCGGTCGCGGGAGCGTCGTCGGCGGTGGATCAGACGTTCGGGTTGGGTGCGGTCGCGGGTGTCAGATCTTGGTCGTTGGGGTCGGCCGGGTCGGTGCCGGTCGTATGGTGCGGGCCATTGTGGAGGACTTCCGGCCGCTGGGCGAGGGCGACTGATGCCGGAGATCGCGGAAGCGGGGCAGGGACGGTGCCGGGTTGACGGATGACCCAGGCTCAGTCGCCGATGGTGGGCGGGCTGGGAGTCGGGAACCATCAGTTCGCGACAGGTCGGCAGTCACGGTCGTCCGATGGGCGGAGGTACACCGGCTGGCGGTCGCCGGCCGGGAGCCCGCGATCGCCCGTGATGTCGGGCGCCGGGTGTCAGAGGTGTGGCTGCCCAGGTCCCGGTTCGCGGACGTGGCGGCCCTGGCGACCGCGACCCTGGCACTCGGCCCGGACGCCCGCTCCTTCTACGCCCTGGGCTGGGCTCAATCCTCCACCGGGCAGCCCCGACAGGCTTTGGCCAACTACGAGCAGGCGCTCCACCGGTATCGCGAGGCTGGCGACCGCGTCGGCGAAGCCGCCACCCTCAACAACATCGGCCTCGTGTACGACGGGCTCGGGGACCGGCCGCGGGCCCTGGACTACTACCGGCAGGCCCTGCCCATCCGGCGGGAGGTCGGCGAACGCGCCGGCGAAGCCGCCACCCTCACCAACATCGGCCTCGTGTACGACGGGCTCGGGGACCGGCAGCAGGCCCTGGCTTACTACCAGCACGCCCTGCCCCTCTTGCGGGAGGTCGGCGCCCGCGGCGGCGAAGCCACCACCCTCAACAACATCGGCGCCGTGTACAACGGGCTCGGGGACCGGCAGCAGGCCCTGGCCTACTACCAGCAGGCCCTGCCCATCCGGCAAGAGGTCGGCGACCGCGCCGGCGAAGCCAACACCCTCAACAACATCGGCGCCGTGTACTACGGGCTCGGGGACCGACAGCAGGCCCTGGACTACTACCGGCAGGCGTTGGACATCCTGCGGGAGGTCGGTGACCGCGTCGGCGAAGCCAACACCCTCAACAACATCGGCACCGTGTACTACGGGCTCGGGGACCGACAGCAGGCCCTGGACTACTACCGGCAGTCGCTGGACATCCGGCGGGAGGTCGGCGACCGCGCCGGCGAAGCCAACACCCACAACAACATCGGCGCCGTGTACTACGGGCTCGGGGACGCGCAGCAGGCCCTGGACTACTACCGGCAGGCTCTGCCCATCGCCCGGGAGGTCGGCGACCGCGTCGGCGAAGCCACCACCCTCTCCAGCATCGGCGTCCTATACGACGGGCTCGGGGACGCGCAGCAGGCCCTGGACTACTACCGGCAGGCTCTGCCCATCGCCCGGGAGGTCGGCGACCGCGTCGGCGAAGCCACCACCCTCAACAGCATCGGCGCCGTGTGCTACGGGCTCGGGGACGCGCAGCAGGCCCTGGACTACTACCAGCAGACGCTGCCCATCCTGCCGGCAGGTCGGCGACCGCGCCAGCGAAGCCACCACCAGGTACAACCTCGCGATGATCCACCGGGCGGAACGGAATCTCGACGAGGCAGTCGGCGAGCTGGAGATCGTCGTCGACCTCGACCGCCAAGTCGGCCACCCGGACCTTGAATCCGACATCGCCACGCTCGAACAGGTACGCCAAGAACAAGCAAGAAGTCGAAGAGCGACCTGATCACTCGGTCAATCGGCACGGCCGAACCCCCGACCAGACGCGACTGGCCGGTATCCCGGGCGGGCGTCGTCCCCGGCGCACCCGGTGCCGATTCTGGCCGATCCGTGGCCGGGCATCCCGGTGCGGGGTCGCGGGGCGGCGGCCCGGGCAGAGGCGTGCTGGTCGCCGATCGCGCCGGGGCTGACTCCGCACGGGCTGCGGCACTCGTACAAGACGCTCATGGTCGAGCTGGGCACGCCGGCCAAACTGATGGACCGCCAGATGGGTCACGATGACGGGTCTGTGCAGGCGCGCTATGAGCACGTCACGGCTGGGATGGTCGATCGGCTCCTGGAGGGACTCACCGGGCTGTGGGCGTCAGCGTTGGTCGCCCGGCGACAGATCTCGGCGGGCTCCCCGGTGGCGGCGCTTGATCGCTTGCTTCGGCAGGAGGCGGGGGGTGACCGCGCAAGATCTTCTCCCAGATTTCTCCCAGCGGGGCGTGGGAGAAGCGGAAGGCCCGGCCTCCGCGAACGGTAGACCGGGCCTGACCTGCACTTTCTTGGTCGGGGTGGCCGGATTTGAACCGACGGCCTCTTCGTCCCGAACGAAGCGCGCTACCAAGCTGCGCCACACCCCGAGCGTGCTCAGCAATACTAGCGGACGGTCCGGCGGTCGCGAAATCGGTATCCCGTGGCCGGGAAAGTGCAGGTCAGCGGGGTGTCAGGGTGAGGACGGTGGCCTCCGGGCGGCAGGCGAATCGGATGGGGGCGGTCGGGTGGGTGCCGAGGCCCGCCGAGACGTGGAGCCAGGCTTCCGAGCCGGGCCAGCGGTGCAGGCCCTTGGCCATCGCGTGGGGGAGGTCGCAGTTCGTGGTGAGGGCGCCGTAGCCGGGTACGCAGACCTGGCCGCCGTGGGTGTGGCCGGCCAGTAGGAGGTTGAAGCCGTCCGCCGCCATCGGGTCCAGGACCCGGGAGGCCGGGGTGTGTGTCACGCCGATGTGCAGGTCGGCGTCGGCGGTGACCGGGCCGGCCACCGAGGGGTAGTCGTCCCGGTCGATGTGGGGGTCGTCGACGCCGGCCAGTTCGATCGAGCGGCCGCCGGCCTTGATGGTGGTTCTCGCGTTGTTCAGGTCTGCCCAGCCGGCGTCTACGAAGGCCGCGCGGAGGTCCTCGGCGGGCAGGTCCTCGCCCTGCTGGTACTCGCGTTCCGGGAGCAGGTACTGGAGGGGGTTCTTCCAGATCGGGCCGCGGTAGTCGTTCGAGCCGAAGACGAAGGCGCCGGGTAGGCCGAGGAACGGGTCCAGTGCGCGCAGGACTCCGGGGATGGCGTCCGGTGCGGCCATGTTGTCGCCGGTGACGACGACCAGGTCCGGGTCGGTGCCGCCGAGCGCGGCCACCCAGTCCTGCTTGCGGCGCTGCTCCGGCATCATGTGCAGGTCCGAAATGTGCAGGATGCGCAGCGGTTCGGCGTCGGGTTCCAGCACCGGTACGTCGAAGCGGCGCAGGGTGAACATGTTGCGTTCGACCAGGGAGGCGTAGGCGAAGGTGGCGCCACCGACGGCGGTGATGCCGGCGGCCAGGGCGATAAGGGAGCGCTTGCGCATGACGGCCAGAGTAGTTTGGTCGTCCATGGGAACGCTGAAAGACCGCCTGAAGGATGACCTCCACACTGCCATGAAAGGGCGCGACGAGCTGACCACGTCGACGCTGCGGATGGCGTTGACCGCCGTGAGTAACGCGGAGACGGCCGGGGACGCCGCGAAGGTCCTCAGCGACGATGAGGTGCTCGCCGTGTTGGCCAAGGAGGCGAAGAAGCGGCGGGAGGCCGCGAACGCCTTCGCGGGGGCCGGGCGCACCGATCAGGCCGCCAAGGAGAACGCCGAGGGCGAGATCCTGGACCGGTACCTGCCCGTGCAGCTCACCGACGAGGAGATCGACGGGCTGGTCGCGGACGCGCTGGGTGCGGGCGGCTTCACCGGCAAGGCGCAGATGGGGCCGGCCATGAAGGCGGCGCAGGCCGCGGTCGCCGGGCGGGCCGAGGGTGGCCGGGTCGCGGCGGCCGTGCGCAGGCGGCTGGGCTGAGGGCGGCCGCCGGACGGCGGCACCGGAACTGAAGCGGGCGGGTCACCCTGAGGTGACCCGCCCGCGTTGTCATCTTCGGCCCGGTGGCTTGGGCTTCTTCGGATCGTCCGGGGCCCCGGGTTCCTTGCCGGTGCCCTTGCTGATCTCGATGCTGACGTAGCCGCCCTTGATGGTCCGGCCGCTCGGGTTCGTGCCCGCGACCGTGCCCTTCGGGCAGTTCGACTCGACCTCGGTGTTGTCGACCGAGGCGGTGAAGCCGGCGCCCTCGATCCGGGCCAGCGCCCCGGCGACGGTCGCGCATTCCACGTCCGGGATCGAGCGCTGGTCGCCCTCGGAGATCTTTCTGCTGCCCGGCTTCTTGAACTCGACCTTCGTCTTGCCCTTGAGGAAGTCGTCCATCGTGTCCCAGACCGCGGGGTTCACGATGGCGTGCAGCATGCGGTCCTTGTGGTCCTGGTAGTCCGGGTTGACCAGGTAGCCGGCGATCGCCAGCGAGCTGCTGCCGATGATCAGCGCGGCGGTCTTGTCGTGGTCGGTGGTGCCGGACTTGCCGTAGATCGGGTGCCGGATCGTGTAGTAGGCCTGCGCCGCCGTACGGCTGCCGCCGCAGCTGCCGAGCTGCGGGCTGTCGCCGACCGGGCAGCGGGCCGCGTCGAGCGCCGCGCGGGCCACGTCCGGTGAGGTGGCGCGGGTGCAGTGCGGCTTGCCGACGTCGATCTTCTCGCCGTCCTTCGACGTGATCTGCTGCACCGGGGTCGGCGCGCAGTACATGCCGTCGCCGGCGAGGGTCGCGTACGCGTTCGCCATCTCCAGCGGGGTCGACGACGAGACGCCGAGGGTGAAGGCGCCCCACTGGTGTGCCGAGGCCTTGTTCGACGCGAAGTCGGCGTCGCTCTTGGCCCGGAACTGCACGCCGAAGCGCTGGGCCACGTCGACCACCTTCTCGGCGCCGACCCGTTCCTGCAGCGGCACGAAGAAGGTGTTGATCGATCTACTGAAGCCCGTCCACATGTTGGTGACGCCGCCGGCCTTGCCGCCCGCGTTGCTCGGGCAGTAGTAGATGCCGTTGCAGGTGGAGGGGCCGGGTGCGATGCGGTACTTCGAGACGTACTTGGCGGGCGCGTTGATGGAGTAGGCGAGCGGGTAGCCGTTCTCGAGCGCCGCGACCATGGTGAACATCTTGAACACCGAGCCGGCCTGGTAGCCGGTGATGTCGCCGCCGCCGCTGAGCAGCGGGTTGGTCGTGTTCGGGTACGTGCCGCGGATCTTCTTCTTCGCCTTGCGCGGGTCCGAGGAGATCTTGTTCTGCGGGTTTTGGGGGTCGTCCAGCTTGAACTTGCGGTTGGCCGCCAGCATGCGGACCCGGCCGGTGCCCGGCTGGATGCCGGCGAGCAGCAGGGCGTTCTTGTTCTTCTCCGAGATGTGCTCGCCGATGTTCTTGCGGGCCGCCTGCTGCGCCTTGATGTCCATCGACGTCTGCACGCGGTAGCCGCCGCTCTTCAGGCGCCGCTCACGGTCGTACGTGGTCGCGCCGAAGGCCTGCTGGCTGAGCCACCAGCGGTAGAAGTAGTCGCAGAAGAAGCCCCAGTTGTTCTTGGCAACCGAGACGCAGCCGTTGCCGGGGCGGTCGACCTCGCGGCTGATCTTCGTCGCGGTCGCCTTGCGCGCGTCGTCGGCGCTGATGAGGCCGATCTCCATCATGTCGTTGATGACGTAGTTGCGGCGGTCGAGCGCCTGCGGGTAGCCGCTGGCGGTCGTGGGGTTGAACGCGGTGGGCGCCTTGACCATGCTGGCCAGCAGCGCGCCCTCGGCGATCGTCAGATCCTTGGGCTTCTTGCTGAAGTACACCTGGCTGGCGGCGTACACGCCGTACGCGCCGTTTCCGAAGGGCGCGGCGTTCAGGTAGCCCTCAAGGATCTTCTCCTTGCTGAGCTCCTTCTCGATCTGCATCGCGTACTTCATCTCGGTGATCTTGCGCTTGGGCGTGTCCTTGGTGGCGTCGACGACCTCCTGCGGGCTGGTCGCCGAGTAGGCCAGGGTCATACGCACCAGCTGCATGGTCAGCGTCGAGGCGCCCTGCTGGGACTTGCCGCTCTTGTTGCTGACGATCGCGCGGGCGACACCCTTCAGGTCGACGCCGTTGTGCTGGTAGAACTCGTGATCCTCGGCCGCGATGATCGCGTTCTGCATGTTCTTCGAGATGTCCTTCAGCGGGACGTCGCTGCGGAACTCGTCGTAGAAGACCGATATCTGCGTCTTGTTGTCCGACGCGAAGATCCGCGTGATCTGCGGGGCGGTCGCCTGCCGGAGCTCGCTGGGCAGGCTGGCGAACGTCTCGCCGCCGGCCTTGGCCGCGAGGCCGGACATGGCGACTGCGGGGAAGGCGGCGGCGGCGACGACAACGCCCGCGAGCAGGCCACAGATCAGCAGCGAGGTCGCATTGGCGAAGATGTTGTGATCGCGTCTGCGCATCCAGGAGGTCACCCGAGCAGGGTACGCGAATAACGCACGTGATCGAGCGTCGAGAAGGTCACGTTTGCCCAGAATGATTGTGCCTCCTCCCGAGCCTGAGTGTGGCGTTTCCGGGGAACTTCCCCGAACTTTCTCACTGTCCGGTAGGAGAGGGATGCCGGGAAAGACCGGGGTATACGTTTTTGAGGGACAACGTTGCGTAATTGCCTGACTACAGAGCATGATGATCCGGCGAGGTATCGCACGGCGTCTGCGCGACTTGGGGGACACGGGCCGTCAGATGCCAGGGGGAAGCAAGGGGGGACGTGGACAGATGGGAATGATCAGCGACTGGCCCAGCATGGCGGCGTGTCAGAGTGGCGACCCTGACGCACTCTTCGTGCAGGGCGCCGAGCAGAACGTGGCGAAGAGGATCTGCCGCAGCTGCCCGGTCCGCTACGAGTGCCTTGCCGACGCGCTGGACAACCGGATCGAGTTCGGCGTCTGGGGAGGCATGACCGAGCGGGAGCGCCGCGCGCTGCTACGCCGGCACCCGCACGTGGCGAGCTGGCGGAAGATGTTCGAAGCCGCGCTCCGCGAGAAGGGCGCCGACAAGGTACTCGTCTCCACCCGCTGATCCATTTCAGGCGAGGGCAGCACCGATTGTCCGCAGCCCGTCGACGTCGTGCACATCGGCGGGCTGCGCCATGACGGCCACCGTCGGCACCTGGGGAAAGGCGTCGGTGAACTGGGCGGCGACCCTGAGTTCCCGTTCGACAAGGCGCAGCAGGGCCGCGTGGATCCGCAGCGCGTCCGCGGTCGTCGGCTGGTCACCGGCCGCGTCCAGCGTGAGCGCGGCGGCCTCGGCCGCCTCCAGCGTGAGGGTCTTCAGCGTGGTGGCGTGGGTGCGGTTGAGCACCAGGCCCGCGAGCGGCATGCGCTGCTCGACCAGCCGCTCCGCGAAATGGGCCGCCTCACCGATCGCGTCCCGCTCCGGGGCCGCGACCAGCAGGAACGCCGTCTGCGGGTCCTGGAGGATCCGGTACGTCTCGTCGGCGCGCTGCCGGAAGCCGCCGAACATGGAGTCCAGGGCCGCCACGAAGCCGGACAGGTCGGTCAGCAGCTGGGCGCCCAGTATCTTCTGCACGGCCCGGGAGAAGATCCCGAACGAGGCCGTGACCAGGCTGAACATGCTGCGCCCGCCGCGTGCGGGCGCCATCAGCATGCGCAGCATCCGGCCGTCCAGGAAACGCGACAGCCGGGCCGGCGCGTCGAGGAAGTCCAGCGCCGAGCGCGACGGCGGGGTGTCGACGACGATCAGGTCCCAGTCGTCGCCGGCGCGCAGCTGCCCCAGCTTCTCCATCGCCATGTACTCCTGCGTGCCGGAGAACGTCGAGCTCATGGCCTGGTAGAACGGGTTCGCGAAGATCTCCGCGGCGCGCTGCGGCGAGGTGTGCGCCTGCACGACGTCGTCGAACGTGCGCTTCATGTCGAGCATCATCGCGTGCAGCTCGCCGCCGGTCGCCTCGGTGTCGATGCCCTTGACCTGCCGCGGCGTGTTGTCCAGCTCGGTCAGGCCCATCGACTGGGCCAGCCGGCGGGCGGGGTCGATGGTCAGCACCACGGTGCGGCGGCCGTGCTGCTCGGCGGCGCGCAGGCCGAGCGCGGCGGCAGTGGTCGTCTTGCCGACGCCGCCGGCGCCGCAGCAGACCACGATCCTGATGGCCGGGTCGGCCAGCAGGGCGTCGACGTCCAGGCGGGGGGCGGTGCGGTCGGCAGGCACGTTTCGAGCGTACTGACTCGTAGCCCCCGCGCGGTGCGGAGCGCCGCGGCGTGTGGCGGGTCAGACAGCCATCAGCAGGGCGGCAAGTTCGTGCAGGCCGTCCTGGTCGACGCCGCCGGCGAGCAGCGGCAGCTCCACCATCGGGCGCCCCAGCTCGGAAAGCTCCGAGCGCAGCGAGTCCTCCAGCTCCCGGCGGGTCAGGTGCGCCTTCGCCTCGGCGTGCAGGCCGTTTACCGTCGCCGCGTCGGACGGCAGGCCGGCGGCGGCCAGCCCGCGCTTGAGCTCGGTCTTGGTGACCCGGCCGGCCGCGAGCAGGGGCGGCCGGGCGCCGTTCACGATGATCCGGCCGACCGGGATGTGCAGCGCGGACAGCTCGGCGATCGCGTCGATGCTTTCCTGCACCGGCATCTCCTCGAGCAGCGTCACCACGTGCACGGAGGTGATCGGCGAGCGCAGCAGCGACGCGACCCCGTCGCTCTGCGTCTTGATCGGGCCGACCTTCGCCAGCCGGGCGGTCTCGGCCGTGACGTTGAGGAAGCGGCCGATCCGGCCGGTCGGCGGCGCGTCGAGCACCACCGCGTCGTACGCACGCCGGCCGTCCGACGAGCGGGTGGTCGCCTCCTTCACCTTGCCGGTGAGCAGGATGTCGCGCAGGCCGGGTGCGATCGTGGTGGCGAAGTCGATCGCGCCGATCCGGCGCAGGGCCCGGCCGGCCGCGCCCAGCTTGTAGAACATGTCGAGGTACTCCAGCAGCGCCTCCTCGGGGTCCACCGCCAGCGCGCGGACCTCGCCGTCGCCCCTGACCGGGGTGGCGATGCGGCTTTCGCGGTACGGCAGCGGATCGATGCCGAACAGCTGCGCGATGCCCTGCCGGCCCTCGACCTCCACGAGCAGCGTGCGGTGCCCGCCCGCGGCCAGCCCGAGCGCCAGTGCCGCGGCGACTGTCGTCTTGCCGGTACCGCCCTTGCCGGTGACGACATGCAGCCGCGCCGGCCAATCGTTGCTTGCCACGTCATCGAGCGTACGGGGCAGGCTCAGCCGGTCACGTCACACACGAGCCAGTCGGTCTTGTGCACCAGGGTGAAGGTGAGCTGCTGCTGCGCCGTCTTCTCATCGTCGGTGGTCATCGTGAGCGGCACCACGACCGTCGCCCGGTCATCGGTCTGCCGGGTGATCGCGGGCTCGGTCCAGCTGAAGGTCGGCGCGTCGTACTCGTTCGCGTAGCCCTTGATCTGGGCGACCCGGTCGTTCAGCCGGTCCTGGTCGAGCGCCTCGCGGCAGACGACCTCCCCGGCCGCCGCCGCGTCCTGCTGGACGTAGACCGCGGTCATGAAGGTGTTTACCGCCGTGACCGGGTCGGGCTCGCCTCTGCCGCTGTCGCCCTCGCGCAGCAGCAGGGCTGCCGACACCGCGCCGCCGACGAAGATCAGCAGGGTGAGCACCAGGGCGACCGAGACCCGCAGGCCGGTGCGCCGCCGCCGCGCCGCCGGCGTGAGCACCGGCATCGTGGTCTCGGTCGAGTGCGGGTCGAACGGCACCTGCCACGGCTGCGGCAGCATGCTCAGCGAGATGGCCTCGGTCGGCTCGTCCTGCTGCACGCCCGGCTGCACCTCGGCGGGCGGCGAGTGCTCCCAGGCCAGGTGGTCCGGCGGCGTGGCACGCCACTCGCCCGGCTTCTCGTGCCGGGCGTGGAACGGCTCGGTCGGCGGCGGCTGATGCCAGACGACGTCGCCCTCGAGGACCTCGTTGGGCACGGTGGGTGGCTCCGGGTCGGGCTGATGACCCGGCTCGCCGGGATAGGCGCCGACCGGCGGCCACTCGGACAGCTCCGCCGTCGCGGGACCCTCGAGGAAGTCGATGAGGTCGCCGGACTCCGGCGCCTCCGCGGCGGCGACCGAGGACGCGCGCATGGGCTCGCCCCGCGGCGATTGCGTCATCGTGCCCCCTGGGTATCGGTCGTCGCCCCCGTGCTCAGCGTAACGAAATCCGGACAGTCGCGAGGCGGCTCCGGCGGCCTGGATAGGCTGTCGCCGAAGTCGACGGGCGCGAGCCCCGGAGCGAGCGACAGGGAGCTGGACGAGCAATGCAGAAGTGGGAGTACGTGACCGTGCCGCTGCTGATCCACGCGACCAAGCAGATCCTCGACAACTGGGGCGAGGACGGCTGGGAGCTGGTACAGGTCGTGCCCGGCCCGAACACCGACCAGCTGGTCGCGTACATGAAGCGGGCGAAGGCGTGACGGCCCCGACGCCGGTGAGCGGCGAGGGCGGCGCGGACGCCTACGCGCGCCTGGCCGAGATGGGCCTCACCCTGCCGACCGTGGTGCCGCCGCTGGCCTCCTACGTGCCGGCCGTGCAGTCCGGCAACTACGTCTACGTCTCCGGCCAGCTGCCGATGGTCGACGGCAAGCTGCCGTACGTCGGCAAGGTCGGCGCCGACGTCACCATCGAGCAGGGCGCCGAGCTGGCCCGCTACTGCGCGCTGAACGCCCTCGCCGCGATCGACTCGCTGGTCGGCCTCGGCCGGCTCGTCAAGATCGTCAAGGTGACCGGCTTCGTGGCGTCGGCGGACGGCTTCACCGGCCAGCCCGCCGTGGTCAACGGTGCCTCGGAGCTCTTCGGCGAGGTGCTCGGCGAGCTCGGCCGGCACGCGCGCAGCGCCGTCGGCGTCATCGCGCTTCCGCTGGGCGCGCCGGTCGAGGTCGAGGTCATCGCGGAGATCGCCTGACCCGGACCGGTACGGAGTGATTTGCCGTGCCGTGGTGACCGCCGGTGACCGGATCGCACATGCGGTCCCCGGCGTGTCAGCGCAGAGCAACGTAGGATTCGCAGCATGGTGGCCGCCGAGGTCGAGCAGTTGCCGGGCTGGGTGACGCTGCTGCGTGCGCCCAATCCGGGTCCGATGACCCTGGATGGGACCAACACCTGGGTGTTGCGTGCTCCGGGCGAGGAATTCGCGGTGGTGATCGACCCGGGCCCGCTGGACGAGGGACATCTCGCCCGGATCGCCGGAC